>JBQGDO010000196.1:0-3004 GCA_052039105.1 Methyloceanibacter sp. | reverse complement strand
GAGTTCGCCCTGATAGCCAATCAGGCCGCGAGTCGGCGCATAGAAGACGAGTCGCTGACGGCCGCCGCCCGAAGGCCTCATCTCCACCAGCTCGCCTTTGCGCTCGGAAAGCTTCTGCACCACCACGCCGGAATGCTCCTCGTCGAGGTCGATCACGACCTCCTCGATCGGCTCGAGCAAGGTGCCGTCGGCACCGCGCTTGAACAAGACCCTGGGCCGCGACACGGACAGTTCGAAGCCTTCGCGGCGCATGGTCTCGATCAGGATGCCGAGCTGCAACTCGCCGCGTCCTGCAACTTCCATAGAGTCACGCTCGTCAGATTCGGTCACGTGCAGGGCAACATTGCCTTCGGTCTCGCGCAACAGCCGGTCACGGATCATGCGGCTCGTCACCTTGGTGCCTTCGGTGCCGGCGAGCGGCGAGTCGTTGACTCGGAAGGTCATCGACAGCGTGGGCGGGTCGATCGGCTGGGCAGGCAGCGGCGTCTCAACTTCCGGCGCGCAGATGGTGTGCGCGACAGTGGCGTTGGGCAGTCCGGCGAGCGAAACGATGTCACCGGCAGCCGCTTCGTCGAGGCCGATGCGCTCGAGCCCTCTGAAGGCGAGTACCTTCGACACGCGGCCCTGCTCCACGAGCTTGCCGGTATGATCGAGCACCTTGACCGCCTGGTTCGGCGCGATCGACCCGGAGGTGATGCGGCCGGTGACGATGCGGCCGAGATAGGGGTTGGCCTCGAGGATGGTACCGAGCAGACGGAACGGCCCGTCCTCGACCTTGGACGGCGCGACATGGGTCAGTACCAGATCGAACAATAGCTGCATGCCGAGATTTTTCGGACCCTCGGGCGAGGCGGCCATCCAGCCTTCCTTGGCCGAGCCGTAGACGATCGGAAAGTCAAGCTGCTCGTCGGTTGCGTCGAGCGCGGCAAACAAATCGAAGACCTCGTTCACCACCTCCTGCGGGCGCGCATCGGCGCGATCAACTTTGTTGATCACGACGATGGGCTTGAGCCCCATCTTCAGCGCCTTCGACACCACGAATTTGGTCTGGGGCAGCGGACCCTCGGCGGCATCGACCAGTACCAAAGCGCCGTCAACCATGTTCAGGATGCGCTCGACTTCGCCGCCGAAATCGGCGTGGCCCGGCGTGTCGACGATATTAATTCGCGTGTTCTGCCAGACGATCGAGGTAACCTTGGCGAGGATAGTGATGCCGCGCTCGCGCTCCAGATCGTTGGAATCGAGCGCGCGCTCCGCCACCCGCTGGTTGTCGCGGAAGGCGCCGGATTGCTGCAGCAGCCGGTCGACCAAGGTGGTCTTGCCATGGTCGACATGGGCGATGATGGCGATATTGCGGAGTTGCATGGGAGCCTAATGCGAACGCGGGCCGAACCGGCCCGCGTTTCCTATGCGCGCGATATATAGGCGGTGTGACGCAAGCGCAATGGCCGCGGCGCCGGGCGGGGAATTTTCGCGGGGTTTCAAGCGGATCGGCGCCCGGCGCAACCGGCAAGGTCTCAGTTCTTAGCTTCCCAGCTTGCTGCGGCCCAGGTGTGCAAATCGGCGAAGCTTCGGCGGCAGTGGTGGTCGCCGCGGACAACGAGCGCGGCTTTTCCCAGTTCGGGATCGTGAGCTGGGGCCCGCAATGCGGCAACCCGCTGTTCCACGGCGTCTATACCCGCGTCTCGTCCTTCGCCGATTGGATCAAGTCCAATACCGGGCAGTAAGCGAGGAAGGCCCCCGGAAGCCTCGCATTGTTGATCGCGGGATGCGACTTGGCTAGTGTCCTTGCTCCAATCAGGGACGGGTCGCAACGCATGCCTCTCCATTTCGGCAAAGTCTTCGCGGCTATCGCACTCATTACGGTGGCAGCGTTCATGCTTTGGCTGATCGTTACCACGTTCTTCGCCACCGAGGAGGCCGACCAGCAGATCGAGCAGGGCGCGGTCACGCTTAACGGCGCGAAGCTCGGCTAGACGCGCACCCCTCGGGCCTTGGCAACGGCGCGATAGAACAGCGCATGGAGTATCGCGAACTCGGCCGCAGCGGCATCAAGGTCTCCAGGCTTTGCCTCGGCACTATGACCTTCGGCCAGCAGAACAGCGAGGCCGAAGGTCACGCGCAAATGGATTACGCGTTTGCGCGCGGCATCAACATCTTCGACGCCGCGGAGATCTACCCCGTCCCGCCGAAGCCGGAGACGCAAGGGCGCACCGAAGCCATCATTGGCACGTGGCTCGCTGCGCGCAAGACTCGCGACAAGGTCCTAATCGCCACCAAGGCCGTCGGGCGCAGCGCCAAGTTCGATTGGCTGCGCAAAGACGGTTCGCTCAGCCGGCAGAGCGCGGTGCAAATCATGGAAGCGGCGGAGGGCAGTCTTAGGCGGCTCAAGACCCGACATATCGATCTCTATCAGCTGCACTGGCCGGACCGGCCGATGCGGGTCTTCGAGGGGTTCGACTATGTGCATCTCGAGGGCGACACCCACCCTATCCATGAGATTCTCGGCGCGCTGGGGAGACTCGTGGCAGAGGGCAAGGTGCGCTTCGTCGGTCTGTCGAACGAGACGCCTTGGGGCGCGATGAGCTTTCTGAAGGCCGCCGACGATCACGGCTTTCCCCGCATCGTCTCGATCCAGAACGCCTATAACCTCGTCAACCGGTCCTTCGAGATGGGGCTGTCGGAGATCTCGTCTCGCGAGCAGGTGAGCCTGCTTGCCTATTCGCCGCTCGGCCAAGGCTATCTCACCGGCAAATACGAGGGAGGCGCGCTGCCGCCGGGCTCGCGCAAGACGCTGTTCAACCGGCTCGGCCGCTACGAACGGGGGAATGGTCCACGCGCAATCTCCACCTATATAGCCATGGCAAGGCGGCATGGGCTCGATCCGGCGCAGATGGCGATCGCCTTTGCGGTATCCCGGCCGTTCGTGACCAGCGTCATCCTTGGCGCGACCAGCATGGAGCAGCTCAAGACCGACATCGATGCCGCGGAGCTTGCGCTCTCG
>JBQGDO010000195.1:0-17920 GCA_052039105.1 Methyloceanibacter sp. | reverse complement strand
CGCGCCACCGGCCATTCCTTCAATTGTTTGCGGTCGATCGGATCGATGACGCCAGCACCGCCGGGGAGGGAGCGGAAGATGCCGAGCAGGCTGCGCGCGGCCCGCGCCAGCCGCTTGATCGTGCGCGCCTGGTAGGGATAGTCGGCGTCGGGGCCGAGCAGGGTGACGCGGGCGAGCACCCGGTCGCCGATACCGGCCACCGGTCCGGCATCGCGCTTGCTCTCGGCCATGACAATGCGCGGAGCGGGCCCGTGCTCCTCGTCCCATTGAGCGGGCCGGGCCACGAATTCGCCGTCGGCGTCACGGCCGGTGATCTCGATCACGGTGACGGGCGGCAAGCTGCCGGGTCGCGAGAGCTTGCGGCGGGAGCCCGCGATCAAGCCGTCGTCAGTCATGTCGCGGAGCAGTTCCTTCAGCGCGATACGGTCGCCGCCTTTGACGCCGAAGGCGCGCGCAATCTCGCGCTTGCCGGTTTCCCCGGTCGCGCTCGCGAGATAGTCGAGAATTTCCTGACGTGAGGGGAGTTTGCCCACAATCTTCTTCTTGCGCGGAGCCCCCTTAGCTTTTGCCACGGGCGCCGCTCAGCTCGCCGTCTCCTCGACGGTCTCTTTCTTTTCGGTCTTTGCGGCTTTGCGCGCAGACGGTTTCTTGGCGGCCTTCTTCTTTGCGGGGCCCTTGGCGGCCCGCGCGGCGATCAGCTCGACGGCCTCTTCGAGCGTGACCTGCTCGGGCTCGCGGTCCTTGGGCAAGGTCGCGTTGACCTTGCCGTGCTTCACATATGGCCCGTAGCGGCCGGTCAGGACCTGCACCTTGCCGCCAAGCTCGGGATGGTCGCCGAGTTCCTTGATCACGTTCGCACCGCGCCTTGCCCGCGATGAGGCGGCCTTTTCCGCCAGCAAGCTCACCGCGCGGTTCAGGCCGACCTCGAACACCTCTTCGGGCGTGCCGAGGCTCGCATATTTGCCGTCGTGCTGGATGTAGGGTCCGAACCGCCCGAAGCCCGCGGTGATCGGCTTGCCGGTTTCCGGATGCAGGCCGACCTCGCGGGGGAGCGACAGCAAAGCCAGCGCGTGGGCAAGATCGAGCCCGTCGGGATCGGTACCCTTGGGGATCGAGGCGCGCTTCGGCTTCTCGCCGCCATTCTGCTCGCCGAGCTGCACGTAAGGCCCGAAACGGCCGGTGCGCACCGACACGTCGAGCCCGGTCTCGGGGTCGGTGCCGAGCACTTTCCCCTCCGCCAGCGACGCCTTCTCGCCATTGATGTCGGCGAGCTGGCGCGTATAGCGGCAATCCGGGTAGTTCGAGCAGCCGATGAAGGCGCCGAACTTGCCGACTTTAAGGCTGAGCCGGCCGACGGCGCAGGAAGGGCAGGCCCTGGGGTCGGTACCGTCGCCCTGGTCGGGGAAGATATGCGGCCCGAGCAGGTCGTTCAGCGCATCGAGCACCTCGGTGATGCGCAGATCGCCGATGTCGTTGACCGCGGCGATGAACTCGCGCCAGAAGTCGCGCAGCACATCCTTCCATTCGAGCTCGCCGGCGGAAATGCGATCGAGCTTCTCTTCGAGATCGGCGGTGAAATCGTACTCGACGTAGCGGCGGAAGAAACTCTCGAGGAAGGCCGTGACGAGGCGTCCCTTGTCCTCGGGGTAGAGGCGCTTCTTGTCGAGGCGGACATATTCGCGGTCGCGCAGCACGTTAAGCGTGGTGGCGTAGGTCGAGGGCCGGCCGATGCCGAGCTCTTCCATCTTCTTGATCAGGGTCGCCTCGCTGTAGCGCGGGGGCGGTTCGGTGAAATGCTGTTTCGCCTCGATCTTGCGCAGATCAAGCGCATCGCCCTTGGTGAGCGGCGGAAGCGCGCCGTCGTCGCCGATCGCGTCGTCGATGCCTTCCTCGTAGATCTTGAGGAAGCCGTCGAAGCGGATGACCGAGCCCGAGGCGCGCACACCATATTGCTTGCCGTCCGATCCCGCGACGTCGATGTCGGCGATGGTGCGTTCGATCTCGGCGCTCGACGCCTGGCTCGCCAGAGTGCGCTGCCAGATCAGCTTGTAGAGCTTATAGGCATCGTCATCGAGATAGCGGGCTACCTTGTCGGGATCCTTGCTGAAGTCGGTCGGCCTGATGGCTTCATGCGCTTCCTGCGCGTTCTTGGCCTTGGTCTCGTATTCGCGCGTGAAGGGGGGCACGTAGCGGGCGCCGTAAAGCTTGGTGAGAAGGCCGCGGACGGCAGCGATTGCCTCGGGCACGATCTGCACCCCATCGGTTCGCATATAGGTGATGAGGCCTTCCGCTTCGCCATCCATGTCGACGCCCTCATAGAGACGCTGCGCGAGCTGCATGGTGTGGCGTGGCGAGAAGCCAAGCTTGCGCGAGGCTTCCTGCTGCAGAGTCGAGGTGGTGAAGGGCGCGGCGGGATTGCGGCGCTGCGCCTTGCTCTCGATGTTGGCGACCTTGAAGCGACCGCCCTGAAGGGCAGCCTTCAAGCGGTCTGCGGTCGTCTCGTCGGGGATGTCGAACTTGTCGAGCTTCTTGCCGTCGGCCGAGACGAGCCGCGCCTGGACGATCTCGTTCTTGCCCGTGGCGAGCTCGGCGAGGATCGACCAGTATTCCTGCGCCTTGAATTGCTCGATCTCGAGTTCGCGGTCGCAGACGAGCCTGAGCGCAACCGACTGCACGCGGCCGGCCGAGCGGGCGCCGGGCAGCTTGCGCCACAGCACCGGCGAGAGAGTGAAGCCGACCAGATAGTCGAGCGCGCGGCGGGCGAGATAGGCATTGACCAGGGGTGTGTCGATCGTGCGCGGGTGGCGCATGGCGTCGAGCACCGCCTCCTTGGTCACGGCGTTGAATACTACGCGCTCGACCGGGATGCCCGCCAAAGCCTTCTTGCGGTCGAGCACCTGCAGCACGTGCCAAGAAATGGCCTCGCCCTCGCGGTCGGGGTCGGTCGCCAGAATGAGCTTATTGGCGCCCTTGACCGCCTTGGCGATCTCCTCGAGGCGCTTGGCTGCCTTGGGATCGACGTCCCAATGCATGGCAAAGTCTTTCTCGGGCTCGACCGAGCCGTTCTTGGAAGGCAGATCGCGGACATGGCCATAGGAGGCCAAGACCCGATAGCCGGGCCCCAGATACTTGTTGACGGTCTTTGCCTTGGCTGGCGATTCGACGATGACGATGTTCATTGAAGCGTTCCTAGCCGGGCAAATGCGCCGGGCTGAGGGCGGTGGGGCCGGTTGGACCCTGGGTTATGGGCCGGAAAATGGTGTCTAGCCGAGCCAGTGTCAAATCCAGCTTAACCCGGTTGACAACTTCTAGACGTGTATACTAACTAAGACAACCTAAAGCTGTTAGTCCTAACCGTGGTTGGGAGGGGCTGCCGCGCCCGAAAATTGGCCCTTCGGTGCGGCGCTGGGGACCAATCGGCGCGAGAATAAGGCAGTACGGAATGGCAGGGACGCGCGCCCGTCCTCCAGCAGGCGGTGCACCAGGAAGCGAGCTTACGCACCAGGAGGCCGCTGAATATATCGCCTCAATGCTCGAGGGGCTGCATTCGGTCGCCAAAAGCGCCGAGATGCCGTTTCTAGCCTATCTGATCGAAGTCGCCCGGGAAGAGGCCGATAGCCGGAGGGTCAAGCGTGACGGCGGCGCTTTCCCTAATCCCTGAGCGAGACAAGTTGCTGGCCATGGCGCTGCAGGCGCCCGGCGAGGTCGAGCTCGAGCAGCACAATATGAACCTTGCGGGTGGCGACCCCGGTGGCGCGAATCAGTTCGTCGATATCCACCGGGCTCGGCCCCAGCGCCCCCACGATCATTTCGCGCTCGCTCTGCCGAATTTCCGGCAGAGGCTCCGGCGCACGATGCTCGTCGGCCGCGGCAAGCTCGACAGGCGGGGTAGGGGGGCGGCCCAAGATCGGCGCAAGCGTCTCCACCACGTCACGCGCGCTGGTGACGAGGCAGGCACCTTGTTTCAGCAGATTGTTGGTGCCGGCCGAACGTGGATCGAGCGGGCTGCCCGGAACGGCGAACACTTCGCGCCCTTGCTCGCCGGCGAGCCGCGCCGTGATCAGCGAGCCCGAGCGCTCGGCCGCCTCGACCACGACGACGCCGAGCGAGATTCCCGAAATCAGGCGGTTGCGGCGCGGGAAATCCTTGCCGCGCGGAGAGAAGCCGGGAGAGCGCTCGCTTAGGAGCAGACCGCGCTCGCCGATCGCGTGCTGCAACTCTTCGTTCTCCGGCGGGTAGACGATGTCGATGCCGCCGGCGAGCACGGCGATGGTGCCATGTTCGAGCGCGGCACGATGCGCGGCGGTGTCGATGCCGCGTGCCAGACCCGAGGCAATGACGAAGCCTTCGAGCGCGAGGTCGGTGGCGAGCTGACGCGTGAATTTCTGCCCGACCGCCGAGCCGTTGCGCGCGCCGACAATGGCGACAATGGGAATCTCGGCGAGCTCGAGCCGGCCTTTGACGTAGAGCAGCGGCGGCGGTGCGTCGACCTGAGCGAGCGCCGGCGGATAGCCGGGCTCACCGATGGCGACGAGGCTCGCGCCAAACTGCTCCGCCGCTTCGAGTTCGGCTTCCGCTTCGGCCTCGCTGCAGAGACGCATGTCGGCGCGTCCCCCGCGGCGCGACAATAGAGGCAGCGCGTCGATCGCAGCTTCCGCGCCGCCGAACTCATTGACCAGCGCCCGAAAGGTCGCCGGCCCCACATTCTCGCTGCGGATCAGCCTGAGCCAGCTCACCCGCTGCTCGCGGGTCAGCCTTGGCGCGTTTTTCTGTTGATGAGGCTTAGAGCTTGCTCTCACCAATGCGCGCCTCCTCGCCTCGCGCCAGACGGCCGATATTGCCGACATGGCGAATATAGAGAAGGACCGTGAGGAGGAGGAACAGGCCTGCGAGCCGCCATTGGCCCAACACGGCGAGGGCGATCACGCTCGCCGCGCTGGCGATGAGTGCCGCGAGCGAAGAGTAGCGCGTGACGAAGGCGACGATGAGCCAAGTCGCGGCGAACACTGCCGCGACCGGCCAATAGAGTCCGGCCAAGACGCCGAGATAGGTTGCGACACCCTTGCCGCCGCGGAAGCCAAGCCAGAGCGGGTAGAGGTGTCCAAGAAAGGCGCCGAGTCCCGCAGCGATGGCGGCGGCCTCGCCCCATTGCGCCGCGAGCAACACCGCAACGGTGCCCTTAGCGGCGTCGAGCAGAAGCGTGAGCGCCGCAAGTCCCTTACTGCCGGCACGCAGCACATTGGTTGCGCCGATATTCCCCGAGCCGATCTGGCGCAAATCGCCGAGGCCGAACAGCTTGGCGAGGATCAGGCCGAAGGGAATCGAGCCAAGCAGGTAACCGCCGCCAAAGGCGGCAAGAGCAACCAGCGCGCCACTCCAATCGGCGGGAGACATCGAGATCACCCCTCGGACGAGGGCGCCGTCACGGGCCCGGATTGTCAGCGTAGTTGTAGACGCGGGCCCCGGCAACGACGGTAAGCAGCGCGCGGCCTTGCAGTCGCGCGCCGTCGAACGGGGTGTTCTTCGACTTGGAGCGCAGCCGCTCCGGCTCGACCACCCAGGGCGTGACGAGGTCGATCAGCACGAGATCGGCGGGTGCACCCTTGGCGAGGCGACCGCCGGCGAGCCCAAGCAACCGCGCCGGATTTGCCGTCATGGCTTGCAGCAGCCGGCCGAGCTCCACCTCGCCGTCATGGTAGAGACGCAGCGCCGCGCCAAGCATGGTTTCCAGCCCGATGGCGCCGTCGGCGGCTTCGGCGAAGGGGCGCCGCTTGCCTTCGGCGCCGCGCGGGTCGTGCGCCGAGACGATCACGTCGATATCGCCGGAGGCGATGCCCTCGACCATGGCCTGGCGGTCGTCCTCCGAGCGCAGCGGCGGCTTCATCTTGAAGAACGTGCGGTAGGGGCCGATGTCGTTCTCATTGAGAGTGAGGTGGTTGATCGACACCCCGCAGGTGACGGGGAGGCCCATCAGTTTCGCGGTGCGGATGATGTCGAGCGAGGCGCGGCAGGAGATCTGGCCGGCGTGATAGCGGCCGCCGGTCAGCTCGACCAGACGGATGTCGCGCTCGAGCATGATGGTTTCGGCGGCGGTGGGAACGCCGCGTAGGCCGAGCCGCGTCGAAACCTCGCCTTCGTTCATCACCCCGTCCTTCGCCAAATCGGGGTCTTCCAGGTGATGCACGATCAGCGAACCGAAATCCTTGGCGTAGGCGAGCACGTTGCGCATCACCTTGGCATTGGCGAGGCTCGCCTTGCCGTTGGCAAAGGCGACCGCGCCGGCGCCGCGCAGGAGCCCGATCTCGCTCATTTCCTGGCCGAGCAGACCTTTGGTCATGGCGGCCATCGGGTGCACATGCACCAGCGCGGTGTCTCGCGCGCGCCTAAGGATGAAATCGACGAGCGCAACGTCGTCGATCACCGGATCGGTGCTCGGCATGCAAATAATGGTGGTGACGCCGCCGGCCGCCGCCGCGCGGCTCGCCGTTGCCAAAGTCTCGCGGTGCTCGTGGCCCGGCTCGCCGGTGAATATCATCATGTCGATCAGACCCGGGGCCAGCACGAAGCCGCGGCAATCGACCACCTCGGCGTCGCCCAATCCGCCCGGCGCGATATGCCGACCGAGATCGGCGATGAGGCCGTCCCGGACCAGCACGCCGCCGATCTGATCCATGCCGGTCAGCGGATCGATCAGCCGCGCATTCACGAAGGCTGCGGGGTGGTGGCTGCGGTGCTCTGGCGGATAAGGCTGCATCGCTGTCACCTATTCGGCAGATGGCGGGCGAGCGCCTGGAGCACGGCCATGCGCACGGCCACGCCCATCTCAACCTGCTCGCGGATCACGCTTTGCGGATCGTCGGCGACATTGGAGTCGATCTCCACCCCGCGGTTCATTGGGCCGGGATGCATGACGAGCGCGTCAGGCTTGGCGCGGGCGAGCTTCTCGTAGTCGAGGCCGAAGAAGTGGAAATATTCGCGCTGGCTCGGGATCAGGCTCGAGGTCATGCGCTCGCGTTGCAGCCGGAGCATCATCACCACGTCGGCGCCGTCCAGGCCCTCGAACATGGAGGTGTGCACTTCGACGCCGAGCCGCTCGATGCCCGAGGCAAGCAAGGTCGAAGGCGCTACGACGCGGACGCGGGCGCCGAGCGTGTTAAGGCAGAGAATGTTAGAGCGCGCGACCCGCGAATGCAGGATGTCGCCGCAGATCGCCACGATCAGCCCCTCGAAGCCGCCTTTGTGGCGGCGAATGGTGAGCGCATCGAGCAGGGCCTGCGTCGGATGCTCGTGGCTGCCGTCGCCGGCATTGATCACCGAGCAATCGACCTTTTGAGACAAGAGCTCGACGGCGCCGGCTGCGTGATGGCGCACGACGAGGAGGTCCGGGCGCATGGCGTTCAGAGTGACCGCCGTGTCGATCAGGGTCTCGCCCTTCTGCACGGATGAGGCGCTGACCTGCATGTTCATCACGTCGGCGCCGAGCCGTTTTCCCGCCAGCTCGAACGAGCTTTGGGTGCGGGTCGAGGCTTCGAAGAACAGATTGATCAGGGTGCGGCCGCGCAGATCGTCGCGCTTCTTGTCGATTTGCCGGCTGAGCTTGGAGGCCTCCTCGGAGAGGTCGAGCAGCCCTATGATCTCGTCGCGCGAAAGCCCTTCGATTCCAAGAAGATGCCGGTGAGGGAAGGAGAAGATCGAGGGTTCGGCCAAGCTGCTCATCAAAGCGGACTGTATAGACCCGCCGGGCGGAAGCGGCAAGCTTGGCTGCGCAATTAGGGTAAGCTTGCCCTAACGCGCCTGTGGGAGCCTAGGCCCGTGGCAGACCGCAAGTGCCAGGACGAAGAGATCTTCAATCAGAGCCCGCCTTTTGCGGACGTGAACCTGTTTACCTCCGACCCGACGCTTATGGACGCGGTGGCGCGCGAGGGGGCGGCTTGGGCGCGTGCCAACCTCGAGGCTTTCGGCGCACTCACCGGCAGCGCCAAGGCGATCGAGCTTGGGCGGCTCGCCAATGAAAACCCGCCGCGGCTGATGAGCTTCGATCCGCGAGGGCGACCCATCGACCGGGTCGAGTTCCATCCGGCCTATCACCAGGTGATGGCGATCAGCACGGCGCAGGGTCTGCATTGCTCGACCTTCGAACATCTGAAGAGGGGGGAGAAGCCGAAAGCAGGCGCGCATGTCGCGCGCTGCGCGGGGAGCTACATGGCGGCGCAGATGGAGCCCGGCCATTGCTGCCCGATTACCATGACCCATGCGGTGGTGGCCTCGCTACGGCACGAACCGGAGCTGGCGCGGCAGTGGTTGCCGAAGATCCTGGTGCGCGACTACGACCCACGCCCGCTGCCGGCGGCGGCGAAGCGGGGGGTGACCTTCGGCATGGGCATGACCGAGCGGCAGGGCGGTACCGACGTGCGCGCCAATACCACCCGCGCCGAGCCGATCGATAGCGGCGGGCGCGGCAAGACCTACCGGCTCACCGGACATAAATGGTTCCTCTCGGCGCCAATGTCGGATCTCTTCCTTGTGCTGGCTCAGGCCAAGGAGGGGCTTTCCTGCTTCCTCGTGCCGCGATTACGCGACGACGGCAGCTTGAACGGAATTCGCCTGCTGCGGCTCAAGGACAAGCTCGGCAATCGCTCGAACGCGTCCTCGGAGGTTGAGTTCGAGGATGCCGAAGGCGTTCTGGTCGGCGAGGAGGGCAGGGGGATTGCCACCATCATCGACATGGTCACCTTCACGCGTCTCGATTGCGCAGTGTCTTCCGCCGGGCTGATGCGCCAGGCACTGGCGCGGGCGATCCATCACGCAAAGCATCGAAGCGTGTTCCAGAAGAAGCTGATCGACCAACCACTGATGGCGCAGGTGCTGGCCGACATGGCGCTCGACGCAGAAGCCGCCACGGCGCTCGCCTTCAGACTCGCGCGCGCCTTCGACGGCGGCGAGGACGAAAGCGAAGCGGCCTATCGCCGGCTGATGACGCCGGTGACGAAATATTCGGTATGCAAGACGGCGCCAGCCTTGGTCGGCGAGGCAATGGAGTGCCTGGGCGGCAACGGCTATGTGGAGGAGGGCGGCTTCCCACTGCTCTATCGCGAGGTGCCGGTCAACGCGATCTGGGAGGGATCGGGCAATGTCATGTGCCTCGACGTGATGCGGGTGATCGAGAAGGAGCCGGGGGCGATCGAGCGCGTGCTGGCGGAGCTGGAAACTGCCGCGTCCGGCGAGCAGCGACTCCTACCGGCGGTCGACCGTATCAAGCGGCTGCTTGGGGACTGCGCCCGCGACCAGAGCTTGGCGCGCACGCTGGTCGAGCAGCTTGCGCTCGCGCAAGCCGGCGCGCTGCTGCTGCACCACGCGCCGCAGCAGGTGAGCGACGCCTTTCTCGCCACGCGGCTCGCCGGGTCTTGGCGCAATACCTACGGAGCCGGGGGCTGGCGAGCCGACACGCGCTCGATCCTGGTGCGCGCGGCGCCGCGGCTCGGCTGACACTCAATGTCAACGATCGGTAAGGATGCGGCGGGCCGCGCAGTGCCGGCGTCACGAATCTACGCTATGTTCAAACGCGCTGCCTTACCGGATTTCCGGTAGGGGGAACTCAAAGGAGGCAAAGATGCGAAAGCTTGCGGTTGCCTTGGGTGTATTGGCGGTGATTGCGTTCGCTGGAAGCATGGCCTGGAAGGCCGATGCCGCGGCCTGGAGGTCAGGCACTTTGAATCTTCCCTCCGTGACAAAGAATTATTCGCCGATCGAGCCGGCCGCCTGCGGCGGCTGGGGGAGGCATTGCCCGCCTGGATTCACGTGGCGTTGCGGCCCGTTCAGGTGCTGGTGCAAACCCTGTTAGCGTGGTCCGAAAAGACGTCAGGCGAGGCCGCCGCACTTGGCGGCCTCGTTGTTTTGGGGAGCGGGAGTCGAAGCCGGCACCGAGGATTTGGCGATCCCCGGGATTCCAATAACTTGCGGTTTACGGGTGGCAGCGAATCAACGAGACTCACGCACAACGTGCGAATGGGGGACCGCATGGACCGGTCAACGGAGGCTGCGCCATGATGAGCTTACCCTTTCTTCTTTTTGCTTGCGGGCTGGGGGCCGCCTGGCTCAGGCAGCGAGGTGCGGCCATGGGGTTCTGGGTGGCGGGCCTGGTGACCTTGCTCATTCTTTTCCGCGTGCACATGACCGACGTGTTGAACATCTCGCTCTGAGCTAGGGAGCGGCCGTGCCGAGCGACCTGTCGAGGTTGCTTAATGCCTTGGGGCTGATCGCCGTCGACACCGTGCTGGTGCTCGCCTTCGTCGATCAGCTTTGGAACCACGATCTCCCTTGTCCCTTGTGTACCTTGCAGCGGGCGGCCTTCATCGCCGCGGGCTTCGGGCTTGCGCTCAATCTGATCTTCGGGCCGCGGCCGAGCCATTACGGGGTGATGAT
Organism: Methyloceanibacter sp.; assembly: GCA_052039105.1. Classification (GTDB taxonomy): domain Bacteria; phylum Pseudomonadota; class Alphaproteobacteria; order Rhizobiales; family Methyloligellaceae; genus Methyloceanibacter. Next base: position 7,498 of record JBQGDO010000195.1, on the reverse strand, counting down.
CCTGGGTGCGGCCGCCGGAGCGGCGATAGCCATGCGGCAGATCCTGCTGCACATCGTCCCGGGCACGGGGGCGTACGGCAATCCGATGCTCGGCATGCATCTCTATAGCTGGGCATTCGTCATTTTCGCCTTGATGATCGTCGGCGGCGCCATTCTGCTGTTCAACGACCGTCAGTTCGGACGGCCGGAGCCTTGGTCGCAGCGCCTCGGCATCCTGCCACTCACCGCGCTCGCGGTGTTCGCCGTCGTGACGGTCGGCAATGTCGTTTCGACTTTGCTGATCTGCGGGCTCGGCTTCTGCCCTGACAATCCGACGCAATATTTGTTGTTCAGCAACCCGCCGGCCTAACGCGCGCCGGCGATCTGTTTCAGCCGGTCGAGCGCGCCTTGCAGGATATAGGCTGCCGCCATGCGGTCGATCACTTCGGCGCGACGCTTGCGTGAGGCGTCGGCCTCGATCAGATGCCGCTCCACCGCGGCGGTGGACAGGCGCTCGTCCCAAAAAACAATAGGCACGGCGATGCGGGCGGCGAGGTTGCGGGCGAAGGCCCGCGTCGATTGCGCCCGCGGTCCTTCGGAACCATCGAGATTGAGCGGCAGGCCGATCACCAGGGCGCCGACTTGGTTCTTTTCGATCGCCTCGCCGATGGCTTCCGCGTCTTTTGTGAACTTGGTGCGGCGCAACGTATGGTAAGGCGTGGCGATCGCGCGGGTTACGTCGGAGAGCGCGAGGCCGACGGTCTTGGAGCCGACATCGAGGCCGAGCAAGCGTGCCTCGGGCGCAAGCAGCTTTGGCAGGTCTGCGATCTCGACGAGAGGTGCTAAAGTCACGGGCGGGGCATCAAAGGGTGGAATATATGCAGATTACCTGGTTCGGCCATTCCTGCTTCCGGATCGACGCGGGAGCGAGCAGCATCCTGATCGATCCGTTCCTCAGCGGCAATGCCACGTTCGAGGAGGCCGGCATTCCCTTGCATCAGGCGATCAAGGGGGTGACCCATGTGGCGCTCACCCATGGCCACGAGGACCATATGGGCGATACGGTGCGCATCTGCAAAGAGACCGAGGCGCAGCTGCTGGCGGTGCACGAGCTCGCCACCTATCTCGCCGGCCGCGGGGTGGAGAAGATCGATCCCGGGAATACCGGCGGCACCATCTCGCATGAAGATTTCGACCTCAGCTTCGTCCCGGCCTGGCACTCTGCCTCCAATATCGTCGACGGGCGCCCGGTCTATCTTGGCACCTGCTGCGGGTTGATCATCGCCCCGAACGACGAAAAGACTGTCTACCACATGGGCGACACCGCGATCTTCTCGGATATGGGCCTGATCAACGAGATCTCCCGGCCGGAAATCGGCTTCGTGCCGATCGGCGACCGCTACACGATGGGTGCCAGGACCGCGGCGCTCGCCTGCAAGCGCTTCTTCGAGTTCGAGCTGGTCGTGCCCTGCCATTACGGGACGTTCCCGGTGCTCGACCAGACCGCCGATAAATTCGTTGCCGAAATGGGCGGCAATATCGTGCTGGTGCCCGAGGTGGGCGTCGCGTTCGAGGCCTAAGTTGCCGCTTGGGCCTCGTGGTGCTAGACGACGCCCAGAACCTTTCAGGCCCATTCTCCCATGTCCGTCGACCGCGCCACCGTCCGCCGCATCGCCCGGCTCGCCCGCCTCGCCATCAGCGAGGAGGAGGAAGTACGGCTGGAGAAGGAGCTCTCGGACATCCTCGACTGGGTGGCGCAGCTCGACGAGCTCGACACGAGCAATGTCGAGCCGATGACGCGGGTCGCAGACATGACCATGAAGAAACGCAAGGACGAGGTGACCGACGGCTTCTGCGCCGCGGACATTCTCAAGAACGCGCCGCAGGTCGATGACGGCTATTTCGTCGTGCCGAAGATCGTCGAATGACCGGGCTCACCGACCTCACCATTGCCGAAGCCAGAAAGGGCTTGCGCAAGAAGTCGTTCTCGGCGCGCGAGCTCGCGCAGGCGCATATCGAGGCCATCGAGGCCGGCAACGACGCGCTAAACGCCTATGTGCTGAAAACGCCGGAGCGCGCGCTGGCGATGGCCGAGGCGAGCGACGCGCGCCTTGCGAAAGGCGCGGGCGGCACGCTCGAAGGCATTCCGCTCGGCATCAAGGATCTGTTCTGCACCAAGGATGTGCGCACCACCGCCTGCTCGCATATTCTCGACGGCTTCACGCCGACTTACGAGTCGACCGTCACTGCCAATCTCTGGGCCGAAGGTGCGGTGATGCTCGGCAAGCTCAACAACGACGAGTTCGCCATGGGCTCGTCGAATGAGACGAGCTGTTACGGCCCGGTCGTCAATCCCTGGCAGCGCAAAGACTCGAACGCGAAACTCGTGCCCGGCGGCTCATCCGGCGGATCGTCGGCGGCGGTGGCGGCGCGGCTTTGCATGGGCGCGACCGGAACCGACACGGGCGGCTCGATCCGCCAGCCTGCAGCCTTGACCGGCACGGTCGGCATCAAATCGACCTACGGCCGCTGCTCGCGCTGGGGGATCGTCGCCTTCGCATCCTCTCTCGACCAAGCGGGACCTTTCGCGCGCAGTGTCGAGGATGCCGCGATCCTGCTCGGCGCAATGGCGAGTAGCGATCCCAAGGACACGACTAGCGTTGATCTTCCCGTGCCGGACTATGCGGCGGCGGTCGGTAAGGGCGTAAAGGGTCTGACCATCGGCATCCCCAAGGAATATCGCGTGGCTGGCATGGCGCCTGAGATCGAGGCTCTGTGGCAGCAAGGTGTCGAATGGCTGAAATCGGCCGGCGCCAAGATCAAGGAGGTAAGCCTGCCGCATACCAAATACGCGCTGCCCTCCTACTATATTGTCGCGCCGGCGGAAGCCTCCTCCAATCTCGCCCGCTATGACGGAGTGCGCTACGGCTTGCGGGAGAAGGGGTCCGACGTGATCTCGATGTATGAGAACACGCGCGCCGCGGGCTTCGGTCAGGAGGTCAAGCGGCGCATCCTGATCGGCACTTATGTTTTGTCGGCCGGCTATTACGACGCCTATTATCTCAAGGCGCAGAAGGTGCGGACCTTGATCAAGCGCGATTTCGATACCGCGTTCCAGACCGTCGACGCGATTCTGACACCGACCACGCCGGGGCCTGCCTTCGCGCTCGGCGAGAAATCCGGCGATCCGGTGGAAATGTATCTCAACGATATCTTCACGGTGACGGTGAACATGGCGGGCCTGCCGGGCATGAGCGTGCCGGCCGGGCTCTCCACTGAAGGAACGCCGCTCGGGCTGCAACTGATCGGCAAGCCGTTCGATGAGGAGACCTTGTTTCGCGCCGGCCGTGTTATCGAGCAAGCGGCGGGGCCGCTGTTCAAGCCGCAAGATTGGTGGAGCAAAGCCGCATGAGCGCAGGAGTCGCAAAGCGCCAGTTGATTTCCTCCGGCAGCCCGTTCGAGCCGATCGTCGGCTTCTCTCGGGCAGTGCGCGTCGGCAATATCGTGGCCGTCGCCGGCACGACGGCGGCCTCCGGCGGCAAGCCGGTCGCCATCGGCGATCCGGCGGCGCAAACCCGCGCCATTCTCGAGACCATCGCCCAGGCTCTGGCCGAAGCAGGTGCGAGCCTCAAAGACGTGGTCCGCACGCGCATCTATCTCACCGATATCGCCCATTGGGAGGTTGTCGGCCGCGTGCATGGCGAGTTCTTTGCCGAGATCCGCCCCGCCAATAGTATGTTTCAGGTGACGGCCTTCGTCCGGCCGGAATGGCTCGTCGAGATCGAGGCCGACGCCGTCGTGCCCGGGTAGAGGATCGCTGCTATGGCGCCACGCAAAGCCAAAGACTGCGCGAACATGGAAGAGGTGCGGGCGGAGATCGACCGCATCGACGCGGCGCTGGTCGATCTGATCGGCGAGCGTTTCACCTTCGTTGATCGCGCCTGGCAGCTCAAGCGATCGCCGGCCGAGGCGCGCGTGCCTTGGCGTATTCAACAGGTGATCGACCGGGTGCGGGCGCGCGCCGTCGAGCAGGGCATTCCGCCCGAGCTTGCCGAGGCGCTCTGGCGGCAGATGATCGGCTGGTTCATCCAATATGAGGAGGAGAAGCTCCAACAGCAGAATGAGGGCAAGGAGTAACGGTCCTCGATGGAGCAGAAGACGGAAAAGAACGATCTCATCGAAGGCGAGACCGGTCCCTGGGAAGTGGTGATCGGCATGGAGGTGCATGCGCAAGTCACTTCCAACGCCAAGCTGTTCTCGGGCGCGTCGACCGAGTTCGGCGGCGAGCCGAACAGCCATGTCAGCCTGGTTGACGCCGCCATGCCGGGCATGCTGCCGGTGATCAACGAAGGCTGTATCGCGCAGGCGATCCGCACCGGGCTTGGGCTGAAGGCGAAGATCAATCTCACCTCTATCTTCGACCGGAAGAATTATTTCTATCCGGACCTGCCGCAGGGCTATCAGATCAGCCAGTACAAGAGCCCGATCGTCGGCGAAGGCGAGGTGATCGTCGATCTCTTGAACGGCGAGCGGGTCACTGTCGGCATCGAACGGCTGCATCTGGAGCAAGACGCGGGAAAAAGCCTGCACGACCAGCACCCGCAATATTCCTATGTCGATCTCAACCGCTCCGGCGTGGCGCTGATGGAGATCGTATCGAAACCCGACCTGCGCTCCTCGGAGCAGGCAAAAGCGTTCCTCACCACGATGAGGACGATCCTGCGCTATCTCGGCACTTGCGACGGCAATATGGAGCAGGGATCGTTGCGCGCCGACATCAACGTGTCGGTGCGGCGTCCTGGCGAACCCTTCGGCACGCGCTGCGAGATCAAGAACGTCAACTCGATCCGCTTCATCGGCCAGGCGATCGAGCACGAGGCGCGCCGCCAGATCGAGATTCTCGAGGAGGGCGGTTCCATCTTGCAGGAGACGCGGCTGTTCGACGCCAAGACCGGCGAGACGCGCTCGATGCGCTCCAAGGAAGAGGCGCACGACTACCGCTATTTCCCCGACCCCGATCTCCTGCCGCTCGAACTCACTCAAGACTATGTAGACAGACTTTCGCACGATCTGCCGGAGCTTCCCGATCAGAAGCGCGCGCGCTTCATTGCCGATTACGGCTTGAGCCCCTACGACGCCGACGTGCTGATTGCCGAGAAGGAATCCGCAGATTATTTCGAGGCGGTGGCACGCGGCCGCGATGCTAAGCAGGCGGCGAATTGGGTGATCAACGAGCTGTTCGGGCGCCTCAACAAGGAAGGGCGGGCCATTGTCGACAGCCCTGTCACCGCCGCTCAGTTGGGCACGATTGTCGATCTCATCGCCAACGGGACCATCTCGGGCAAGATCGCCAAGGATGTGTTCGACATCGTCTGGATCGAGGGCGGCGAGCCGGGGCAGATCGTCGAGGCGCGCGGCTTGAAGCAGGTGACCGATGTCGGCGCGATCGAGAAGGCGGTCGATCAGGTGATCGCGGCCAACTCTGAGAAGGCGGAGCAGGCCAAGGCCAAGCCCGCGCTAGCCGGCTGGTTCGTCGGCCAGGTGATGAAGGCGACGGGCGGCAAGGCCAGCCCGCAAGCCGTGAATGAGCTGGTGAAGAAGAAGCTCGGAATTGCATGACGCACGCGATCCGGGTGCATGACTATGGCGGGCCCGAACTCCTCAAATGGGAGGAGGTCGAGGTCGGGGCGCCCGGCCCCGGCGAGGTGAAGATCAGGCAGACGGCGATCGGCCTCAACTTCATCGACGTCTATCAGCGCACCGGGCTCTACCCGCAGCCGTCGCTGCCCTTCATTCCGGGCATGGAAGGCGCCGGAGTCGTCACCGCAATCGGCGAAGGGGTGCGCGACCTGAAGGTTGGGCGCCATGTCGCCTATGCCAGCGGCGCCGGGGCCTACGCGGAGGAGCGGCTAATGCCGGCCGACAGGGTGGTGAAGATCCCCGCCGGGATCAGCGACAAGGTGGCGGCGGCGGTGATGCTCAAGGGCATGACCGCGCAATATCTGCTGCGTCGAACCTACAAGGTCGGCCGCGAGACGACCTTGCTGTTCCATGCCGCGGCGGGCGGCGTCGGGCTGATCTCCTGCCAATGGGCCGCGTCCTTGGGCGCGACGGTGATCGGCACGGTGGGCTCCGCCGGCAAGGCGCTGATCGCCCGCGCGCATGGCTGCACACATGTGATCAATATTCGCGAGGAGGATTGGGTCGCGAAGGTGAAAGACTACACCAAGGGCAAAGGCGTTGATGTGGTCTACGACTCGATCGGCAAGGATACCTTTCCCGCTTCGCTCGATTGCCTGAAGCCGCTCGGGCTTTGGGTCAGCTTCGGTCAATCGTCGGGGCCAGTGCCGGAGTTCCGCATCAATCTTCTGGCGCAAAAAGGCTCGCTGTTCGCCACGCGGCCGTCGCTGCTCGACTATACGCGCTCGCGCAAGGATCTGGTCGCCACGGCGAATGACTTGTTCGACGTCATCGCCAAGGGCAAGGTGAAGGTCGCCATCAACCAAACTTATCCGCTCGCCGACGCGGCGGACGCGCATCGCGACCTGGAAGCGCGGCTCACCACGGGGTCGACCGTATTGCTCGCCTGAAACGCGATCTCCCGCGCCAATCCACCGCAGGGGCGCGCCGTCGTCAGGCCGACATCGCCGGACACTACTCGTTAGACGAGCTGGATAGGTGAGGCATGTCGGTCGACGCACGAGCCGTAAGCCGGGTACCGGAGGTGACGGATGGTGCCTCTGGACGCTTCGGGCTCGCCTGGGTAATTGCCGTCGGTATTGCTTACGGCCTCGTGCATAGCGCTCTCAGGCTGTCGATCTCGCAGACTTTGCCGATCGATGACATCAGGTCGAATGTCTACGCGCAGACTTTCGAACTGGGCTATGCGGCCAAGCAGCCGCCGCTGTATGAATGGCTGCTGTGGCTCGTGCAGCAGGCAACGGGGCCGAACCTGCTGAGCTTTCTGCTTCTCAAATATGCGCTGCTGACCGCGAACTTCGCCTTTCTCTATTTGATCGCCAGGCGGATCTTCGCCGACGACCGGTGGGCCGTGCTCGCAGGTCTGTCGCCGCTCATGCTCTACCAGACCGGCCTGAACCTGCATGAAGGCGTCACCCAGACCATGGGCCTGATCTGCGCGGTCGCGGCCACGATGTGGGCGTTCATGCGGTTGGCCGAACAAGGCAGGGCGCGCGACTATGTTTTGTTCGGAGTGGCCGCCGGGCTCGGCCTCCTCACCAAATACAATTTCGCCGCCTTTCTCTTCATTCTACTCGGCTGCGCGGCGCTCCAAGCCACTTTGCGGGCGCGACTGCTCGACTTGCGCATGTTGCTGAGCATCGGTATCGGCTCGGCCGTGGTGGCACCGTTCGCCTATTGGCTCATCACCCAAGGCCACGATCTCGTCGCCGTTTATCAGAGCTCGGTTGCGCCGCTGGCGCAGAAATCTTGGCTCGAGGCGCGTGGCATCGGCCTCATCAAAACTGTGTGGGTGCCGTTAGCCTTCCTGTTTCCGCTC
>JBQGDO010000194.1:0-19592 GCA_052039105.1 Methyloceanibacter sp. | reverse complement strand
GCGCCGAAGCCGCAGATCACACCCCTCACGGCCTTGGAGATATAGGAATGATGGCGGAACGGCTCGCGGGTGAAAATATTCGACAGATGCACCTCGACGGATGGGATGGGGCAGGCGAGCAGCGCGTCGAGCATGGCGATCGAGGTATGGGTGAAGGCGCCAGCATTGACGATCAGACCGGCCGCCTTGTCCCGCGCTTCCTGAATCCATGCCACAAGCTCCCCCTCGTGATTGCTCTGACGGAACTGCAGCGGGAAGCCGAGCGCCGCGGCCTTGGCCTCGCACCTTGCGCGCAAGTCCTCCAGCGTCTCGCGGCCGTAGACCTCCGGCTCCCGGGTCCCAAGCAGGTTCAGATTGGGACCGTTCAAGACGTAAATCGGTTTGGCCATGGCGGCTAGAGATCGCCTGAGGGTGCCGGGCGCGCGCTGGGCTCATGCGCCGCTCCGGCCGTTGCAAATGCGCCCCTTTATCAGCTTTTTGACGGTTCGGCAAAACGCGTCGCGGAAACGGTTAGGCAAGTGTTCTTCCTTGCGTCCCGCTCAGCAGCCGGCCTTGCAGCCGTTCTTGCGGATCTCCGCGACATTCGCCACCAGCTGATCGTAGAGATCCTCCGGCGCGCCGGGGATGGAGCGGTCGCCGATCAGATAGAGCGGCGTGCCCTGCAGCCCGAGCTTGTGGGCAAGATCCTTCGCCTCGTCGAGCGCTTGCTGCACCTCGGCGCTCTCCATGTCCTTCTCCAGTTGCGGTACGTCGAGGCCGAGCTCCTGGGCGATCTTCAAGGCCTTTTCCTTGCTGGCCTTGCCGGCCTCGGAATAGAGCTTCTGATGCATCTCGAAATATTTGCCCTGCTTGCCCGCGGCCAGCGCGGCTTTCGCCGCTCCCTCGGATTCGTCGCCGAAGATCGGCAGCTCCTTGAACACCACCCGCACCTTGTCGTCGTTGTCGATCAGCTTGACGAGATCGAGCAGCGCGCGCCGGCAGAAGCCGCAATTATAGTCGAAGAACTCCACCACGGTGACGTCGCCGTCCTTGTTGCCCGCGACATAGGCGAGCGGCGAGCGGAAGATTGCGTCGGCATTCTCGCTGATCACCTTTTCCTGCTGCGCGGCCTGCTCCTCCTGATTACGCTTGTCGAGCTCCGTGGTCATCTCGACCAGGATCTCCGGGTTCTTGGTGAGGTAGTTGTGGACGATGTCGATCACGCGCTTCTCGTCCAGCGCCGCCGTCGGCGCACCGACGATGCCGGGCGCCACGCGCCAGAGCACGAGGATGGTGGCCGCGGCGACGATGGCGGCCACCACGGCAGCCACCAGGGCAGTCTTGAGAGGCATGGCGAGGTCTCCGGGGGCTTCAGGGCTCAGTTTCGTTTCGGCAATTCGAAAGCCAGAATGTCGTCGGCCCTGATCCAGTTGGGCGTGCCGTCGACAAACCCGGCCTTGGCGCGCTTGGCTTGCTGCTTGGCGCGTTTCAGCTGCCCTTCATAGAAATAGGCTTCGGCCGACGCAAGCTCGGCTTGCGCCATATATTGCCGCTTGGCACCTGCGGCGTTGGCCGTCTCGGCCTTGCGCGCATAGGCTGCCGCAAGCTGCCGGTACCCCATGGCCGAGGAATCCTCGCGTGCGAGCGCCTTGCGCAGATTGGTGATTGCCTCGTCGACCAGCCGCTTGTCGTTGGTGCCGAGCAGGGCTTGCCCCAGCATGATCTTGAGCAACGGCTCGTCGGGGCTCAGCCGCACCGCCTCGCGCAAGGGCGGGACCGCCGCCGCGGCTTTGCCGCTCTCAAACAGAAACTGGCCCTTGATCTCGTAGAAATAGGGATTCTGGGGCTGGGCGGCGATCAGCGCATCGAGTTGCGGCAGGGCCACGTTCACCCCCGATTGCCGATAGGTGGCGATCGCCCGCGCATATTGCGCCGGCAAGCTCTGATCGGTCTGCGGATAGCGGTTGAAGGTGGTCTGCGGCTCGTCGATGAAGCCGAACAGCTTGGCCTTCATCAAATCGTGCCTGAACTGGAGCTCCGGCGCGTCCGTGTTCGCATAATAGGGGCTCGCCTCGGCCAGGGCCCGCAGTTGCGTGAGGCGCTGCTGCGGCATCGGGTGGCTCTGGAGATAGGGATCGATGCCCTGAATGCCGGCCAGTTTCGAGGCCATGAAATCGAAGGTTTCAAGCATGCCGCGCGCCGATTGCTTGGCGGAATTGAGGAAGGTGATGGCCGCCTGATCCGCGGACGATTCTTCGCTCTGGCGATAAGCGAGCAGCGTGCGCAAAGCGGCATCCTGACCGCCGAAGGCGACACCCATGCCAGCCTGGCCAAGACCCGGCTCCCCCGCCGCAGCACCGCCGACCATGGCCGCAAGTCCGAGCAATTGCAGCATCAGCGCCGCGGATTTGGCCTTGGCGACTTGCGTGCGCAGGCGTGCGAGATGCCCGCCGGTGATGTGCCCGCATTCATGCGCGATCACGCCGATCACCTGGTTCGGTGTCGCGGCGTTCATCAAGGTGCCGGCATGCATGAACATATTGTGGCCGTCGACAACGAAGGCGTTGAAGCGGCGATCGTTGACGATGTGGATGCGGATGCCTTGGGCGCCCAATCCGGCCGCGCTGAGGATCGGCTTGGCATAGCTGCGCAGCAGCGACTCCGTCTCGGCGTCGCGAATGAGGCCTTGGGCCTGAGCCGGGGTTGCGCCGATCAGCGCCGAAAAAGCCAAGCCGCCGGCGATCCCGGCGCGCAAGCGCCGCGTCAGGCGATCGGTCCGGAATTGCGCCAAGAGAGCCATGGGTCCGGCTTGATGCTACAGGCTGACGAGATCCGGGCAAAGACGCCGGTTTCACTCGCGAACGGCGCCGGCGCTACGCGAAAAACCGCCGGAAATCCTGCGTTCGACGCCATGTTTTGATCGGCTTTGAATGCGGCGACAGCGTGACGCACAAAGCGCTAGACCGTCACGAAACCGCGAGCCTGTCCGCTTCCGAACGGAGGCTGGAACTGCAAGGGAAGCGCCTGGTCGCGCTTCCCTTTGGGTCAGCGTTGCCACCAGCCTTTGCGGCGCGGTGCCTCAGGCTCGCTACGCGGCTCTACGCGCGGCTCGCCAGCGGGCTGCTCCGCGGTGACCGTCTCGAACAGGCGCGCGTCGGAGCGCGGTTGTTCTGCGTCGCGCGTCTCGGAGGCCTCCTCGATATGCGGCTTCGAGCGCGCACCATTTTGCGAAGCCTCAGCTTCGGCCCGAGGCCTCGCTTCGTCGTCCGGATGCAGCTCGGCGCGAACCGACTCTTCTCCCGGCGTAAGTGGCGGTCTCTGGCCGGAGCGGCCGCGGCGCCCGCCGCGCCGTCCACGGCGGCGCGGGCCTTTGCGGGCTTGCGCGCCGGTCTCTTCCTCTCTCGCCTCGGAGGCCTTGGCGCTCGCCCCGGGCCGTTCGGCCGCGGACTCCTCTCGCTCCTCGTACTCGGCTTCTGCGGGTTGCTCGCGCGGGGGCCGCATGGCCTCGGCGGTCCCCTCCTGAGAACGCCGTCCCCGCCGCCTGCGCCTTGAGCGCCGGCGCGCCTGATCGCCTTCGCCTTCGGCCGCCGGCGCTTGCGTTGAAGCCGGCGGTGCTTCGGCGTGATGCGCCCAATCCATATGCACCACCACGCCGCCGCCATTGGCGATCTCGCCCTCGGCGGCGCGCTCGATCACGAATTGCGAGATATGCATCTCCTCGTCGGCGGTGACGGTGATTGGCGTCCGGTAGCGCTGCTGGATGTCGTTCAGATGCGCGCGCTTCTGGTTGAGAATGTAGAGCGCGACCTCGACTGCGGTCGTAGCCACCAGCGGCGCCGGTCCGTCGGTCATCAGGCGATCTTCGATGGAGCGGAGGATATCCAGCGCGACCGATTCCACCGAGCGCACCATGCCGGTGCCCTGGCACATGGGACAGGGCTTGGTCGAGCCTTCCAGCATGCCGGTCCTCAGGCGCTGCCGCGACATTTCGAGCAGACCGAAATGGCTGATGCGCCCAACTTGGATGCGCGCGCGGTCGTTGCGCAGGGCTTCCTTCAACCGCCGCTCGACCAGGCGGTTGTTGCGGCGCTCGTCCATGTCGATGAAGTCGATGACGATGAGACCGGCGAGGTCGCGTAGGCGGAGCTGCCGCGCGATCTCCTCCGCCGCCTCGAGATTGGTCTTGAGCGCGGTGTCCTCGATATTGTGCTCGCGTGTCGCCTTGCCGGAATTGACGTCGATCGAGACCAGCGCCTCGGTCTGATTGATGACGATATAGCCGCCGGACTTGAGCACTACTTGCGGCGAGAACATCGCGGCGAGCTGGCGCTCGACCTGAAAGCGGATGAAGATCGGCTCCGGCTCCTTGTAGGGCTTCACGTTCTTGGCATGACTCGGCATGAGCATGCGCATGAAGTCCTTGGCCTCGCGATAGGCGTCGTCGCCGGCGACAAGAACCTCGTCGATATCCTTGTTGTAGAGGTCGCGGATCGAGCGCTTGCTCAGGCTGCCTTCCTCATAGACGAGGGCAGGGGCGGTCGACTTGAGCGTGAGGTCGCGCACATTCTCCCACAGCCGCAGCAGATAGTCGTAGTCGCGCTTGATCTCGGTCTTGGTGCGCTGCGCGCCGGCGGTGCGGATGATCAGCCCCATGCCCTCTGGCACTTCGAGCTCGCCCGCGATCTCGCGCAAGCGCTTGCGGTCGGTGGGCTGCGTGATCTTGCGCGAAATACCGCCGCCTCGCGCCGTGTTGGGCATCAGCACGGTGTAGCGGCCGGCAAGCGAGAGGTAGGTGGTCAGCGCCGCGCCTTTGTTGCCGCGTTCCTCCTTCACCACCTGCACCAGGATGATCTGGCGGCGACGGATCACCTCCTGAATCTTGTAGGGGCGCCCGCGGCGGCGACGCGCGCGCTCGGGCACTTCCTCGAGTGCGTCCTCCGAGCCGACCGATTCGACCCGTTCAACAACAACCTCGCCATTGCCTTCTTTCATTGCGACCGGCTGACCGACGATTTCTGCCGGCTCCGCCTCGTCCTCATCGTCCTCCTCCGCGTCGGCGATGCTGCTCAGCGTCTCGACTCCTGCATCCTCGGGACGTTCGGCCGGCTCGGACACCTCATGCACGAGGTCGGCCGCCTCCATGACCAGGCTGTCGTCGCGCGGCGTGGTGTCGATTTCGTCCTCGTCCTCGACTTCGAGCCTGGCGATCGGGAGGGGTTCGACGGGAGAGGCAACCGCGCGCGGCGGCTCCTTGCGACGTCCGCGGCCGCGCCGGCCACGCCGCCGCCGCCGCCCCGCGGCGGCTTCGTCTTCGGCTTCTTCCTCGGCCTGGGCGCGGCTCTGCTCGGCCGCTTCCTCTTCGAGCAAGGCCTGCCGGTCCGCGACCGGGATTTGGTAATAGTCCGGATGAATTTCAGTAAAGGCCAAGAAGCCGTGGCGATTTCCGCCGTAATCGACAAAAGCCGCCTGTAGAGATGGCTCTACGCGGGTAACCTTAGCTAGATAGATATTACCTCGAAGCTGCTTCTTGCTCGCTGATTCGTAATCAAATTCCTCGACGCGATGACCCCTTACCGCGACGACCCGGGTCTCCTCCGGATGCGCCGCATCGATCAGCATTTTGCTTGCCATGTTGTGTGTTCTCCGCCGCGCGGAGCCCGGTGGGCGGGATTGAAAGCCGCCATGCTGGGTTCGCGTCCGGTGTCCGCGCGCGCCAATGACCAATAGACCATGATTCGCTGCGACGACCCATGCGAGCGGCCATTGACGGCCGCAACGCGACCAGCGCCGTGCACAAAGCCACGTTATTTCCGAGGCTTAGGCAAGTGCTCTGATCTTGCATCGCAGTCCTCTCGCCGCTCTCGAGCGGCTTTGAGAAGTTCCATTTGGCGACCGTCTCTCACCTGGCCGCCGCTTCGTTCTCGCGTCTTGGCCGTTCGAATGGGGCACAAGACCGCGGGGAAACAATTCCGCCCGTATCGCCGTTTGGCGTCCAAGGGCTGTGGGCTCGATAGCGAGCCTGACACTTATTACGGGCTTGGCGGGAGCGTTGGCAAGTGCCGGATTGGCCGGGGGGCGGGATAGAGCCACAACAGTCGCTTAACGACTGCGTGGTTAAGATTTGGCGGAAATCGAGCCATTTTGATGCATCGCCAGGCGTCCAGGCTCGAGCGAAAGCGAAAAACGGCTGGATTCAGTCGCGTGGGGACCGATGCTCGTTCAGCGCGTAACGCATGCCGCAATCTCGACCGCGGGTTTGGCGCTCGCCGTCGCGCTCTGGGCTGCCGGGCTTTGCCCTCTGGCGACCGAGGCGCAGGCGAAATCTGACGCCGTTGCCAATGACGCCCGTGTCGCCGGCGACCGCGAACGCACGCGCTTCATCGCCGATCTGTCGAGAAAGGTCGAGTTGCGCGTCTACGCGCTCGGCAATCCCTATCGGGTGATCGTCGATGCGCCGGATGTCAGCTTCCAGATGCCCGATGGGGTGGGCAAGGAGAAGCGGGGACTCGTTACCGCTTACCGCTATGGGCTGTTCGCGCCGGGCAAGGCGCGCATCGTCATCGATGTCAGCGGGCCCTTCCTGATCGACAAGGCCTTTGTGCTCGAGCCGCGCGACGATCAGCCGGCGCGTCTCGTGGTCGATCTCGTTCCGACCGACGAAAAGACGTTTCAGGCCAAGCTCAAGGAGGCGAAGCCTCCGGAAGAGCCGAGCCCTGCTGCCCTGATCTCGCCGCAAGCGCCGGCACGCCCGGCCGACGCCAAAGCGGTGGTGGTGCTCGATCCCGGTCACGGTGGCATCGACTCCGGCACCAATCCGAACGGTATCCCCGAAAAGGAGGTGGTGCTCGCCTTCGCCAAGGTCCTCAAGGCGAAGCTCGACGCAGGCGGCCGTTACGAGGTTCATCTCACCCGCGAGGACGACACATTCATCCCCCTGCGGGATCGGGTGGAGTTTGCGCAGAAGCGGAGCGCCAGCCTGTTCCTCTCCATCCACGCCGATTATTTCCCGGACAAGACCGACAAGCCCACCGGCGCCACGGTCTACACGCTGTCGGAGGAGGCGTCCGACGAGGAAGCCCGCGCGCTCGCCGCCAAGGAGAATTTCTCCGATGCGCTGGCCGGCATCGAGCTGCCGAGCGATTCCGACGAGGTGCTGGCCAATATCCTCATCGACCTCGCCCAGCGCGAGACGCAGAACCGGTCCGTGGTGTTCGCCCGCTCGATCGTCGGCGAGCTCGCCGCCAAGGGGACCTTGCACACGAAAAGGTTGCGTTCGGCCGGGTTCCGGGTGCTGAAGGCGCCGGACGTGCCGTCGGTGCTGCTCGAACTCGGTTTTCTCAGCAACCCCGATGATGAGAAGCGGCTCACCTCCGAGTCATGGCGCGAGCGCACCGCCGATGCGGTGGCGGCCTCGATCGACGCCTATTTCGCCAAGCGCCTCGCCCGCAACCCATTCTGACGCGGGGACAACAGGCTGCACCGCAAAACTCCGCAATAGAAACGCAAAACACCGCAAAGCAGCCATAATTTTCGCTAGGGTTGCTTCGGGTGCCCCGCGCTTCTAAAACCGGGGTGGGACGGGTTTCGAAACCATGGACATTACGGCTCCAGTCAGACCGCCGGAGGGCGGCCGGCGACGCAAGCGTCGCGGCGGATTTTTGCTGCGTTTCATTGGCTTCATGTTCGCCGCGGCCATGATTCTGTTCATCGCCGTGGCCGGCGCGGCGGCCTTCGTGCTGTGGAAGGTGTCGAATGAGCTGCCGGATTACGAGGTGCTCGCCAAATACGAGCCGCCGGTGATGACCCGCATCCACGCCAATGATGGCGCTTTGATCGCGGAGTTTTCGCGCGAGCGGCGCATTTATGTGCCGATCACCGCCATCCCGCCGTGTATCATCGAGACCTTCATCTCTGCCGAGGATAAGAATTTCTATCAGCATGGCGGCCTCGACATTCAGGGCATTATCCGCGCCGTCGTGCAGAACATGAGCAACATGCAATCCGGCCGCCGCGCAGTGGGCGCCTCGACCATCACCCAACAGGTTGCCAAGAACTTCCTGCTCACCAGCGACCAGACCATCGAGCGCAAGCTGAAGGAGGCGATTCTCGCCATCCGCATCGAGCGCGCCTTCACCAAGGAACAGATCCTCGAGCTCTATCTGAATGAGATCTATCTCGGCGTCGGCGCCTATGGTGTCGCCGCCGCGGCGCAGTCCTATTGGGACAAGGCGCTTAACGAGCTGACCCTCAGCGAATGCGCCTATCTCGCCACTCTGCCGAAGGCGCCGAGCAACTACGATCCGTTCCGCTACCCCGATCGCGCCATCGCGCGGCGCAACTGGGTCATCGATCAAGTCGTCGAAAACGGTTTTGCAACGAAGGAAGAGGGCGAGGCCGCCAAGGCTCAGCCGCTCGGCGTGATCAAGCGGCAGACCGGACCCAAGATCTTCGCCTCCGAATATTTCGCTGAAGAAGTGCGCCGCGAGATTCTCGACCGTTTCGGCGAGGACAAGCTTTATGGCGGCGGCCTGTCGGTGCGCACCACGCTCGACCCGCGGCTGCAGCGCATCGCCCGTAAGGCATTGGTCGACGGCTTTGTCGCCTTCGACCGCCGACGCGGCGGCTGGCGTGGTCCGGTCGAAAAGATCGAGCTCGACGGCGATTGGGGAACCAAGCTTGCGGCCCTGCCGGTCTGGTCTGACATTGCCCCGTGGAAGCTTGCCGTCGTGCTTGAGCTCACCAAGGACAAGGCGGTGGTCGGGATCCGCCCGGGCCGCGATCAAGCGGGAAAATTGCTAAGCGAGCGCGAGACCGGCGTCATTCCCTTCGAGGAGGCGAAATGGGCGCGGCCCAAGCTCAAGCCGCGCGGCCTCGGTCCTGCGCCCGGATCGATGAATGCCGTGCTCAAGCCGGGCGACGTCATATACGTTTCGCCGCGCGAGCCGAAGATCGGTGAAGACGGCAACCCGACGGCCTCCGCCGAAGACCTCAAGGGTCAGTGGTCGCTGCAGCAGGTCCCCGAGATCAGCGGGGCGCTGGTGGCTATGGACCCGCATACCGGCCGCGTGCTTGCCATCGCCGGCGGGTTCAGCTTTGCGCAAAGCCAGTTCGATCGCGCAACCCAAGCACGACGCCAGCCGGGCTCCTCGTTCAAGCCGCTGATCTACACCGTGGCGCTCGACAACGGTTACACGCCCTCGAGCATCATCGTCGATGGCCCGATCTGCCTGTCCCAGGGCAAAGGCATGCCGCAATGGTGTCCGAAGAACTACGATGCCGGCTCCGCCGCCGGGCCCTCGACCTTGCGCTTCGGTATTGAAAAGTCGCGCAATCTGATGACGGTTCGGCTGGCCAACGAGATCGGCATGCCGATCATCGCCGAATACTCCCGCCGCTTCGGCGTCTACGACAATCTGATGCCGGCACTATCCATGGCGCTCGGCGCCGGCGAGACTACAGTGCTCCGCATGGTCACTGGCTATTCCATGATCGCCAATGGCGGCAAGCAGATCAGGGCAACGTTCATCGATCGCATTCAGGACCGCTACGGCCGCACCGTCTGGCGCCATGATACGCGCGACTGCTCGACTTGCTCGGCGCGGGAATGGAGCGGACAACAAGAACCCCAGCTTGTCGACGATCGCAAGCAGATCCTCGACCCGATGTCGGCGTTCCAGATGACCTCGATCATGGAGGGAGTCGTCCAGAGCGGCACGGCGCAGCGGCTCAAGGTTCTGAAGCGCCCGATCGCCGGCAAGACCGGAACGACCAACGACTACAAGGACGCTTGGTTCGTCGGCTATACCCCAGACCTCGCGGTCGGCGTCTATATCGGTTACGACCAGCCGGTCGGCATGGGGCATGGTGAGACGGGCGGCAGTCTTGCCGCGCCCGTCGTGCGCGACTTCCTTAAGGAAGCTCTCAAGGATGTTCCCGCGGTGCCGTTCCGCGCGCCACCCGGCATCAAGCTTGTCCGCGTCAACAAGAAGACAGGTTTACCGGCAGGCGGGGGTGACAAGGCGGCGGCCATCTTGGAAGCGTTCAAGCCGGGCCAGGAACCGTTCGGAGCGGTTGCCGAGGCGATCGGGGAAGACGGCGAAGAAATGCCGGTCGACGATTTTACCGCGGCGCCCCCACCGCCGCCGCCTCCGCCCTTTGGACAAGCTCCCGCTCCAGGCAGTGACCGAGCTTTGACATCGGGTACCGGCGGGCTTTACTAGACCCCATATTCTACGAAGACTTGTTGCGGCTGCAGGCCGCACCCGTCCCACCCGTCAAATAGCTGCTTGAGGAAGCGATGCGCGCCGAAACCGAGTCGGTCGTCAACGACATCAGAGAGTCCTTGTCCTTGCTCAGGAGGCATCTTTGACCCCGACCAAGCCAGAGCAAGACTAGCCACGCTCGATCGGGAGGCCGAGGCGCCCAATTTCTGGAGCGACAGCCGCCGGGCGCAGAGCCTGATGCGCGAGCGTCAGCAACTGGAGACGGCCCTCAACGCCTTCGACCGCTTGACGCGCGAGCTCGATGAGAACGTCGAGCTGATCGCCCTCGGCGAAGAGGAGGGCGACGAGCATGTCGTCGCCGAGGCGGAAAAGGCGCTCAACCGGCTCAGGCAAGAGGCGCATCTGCGCGAGGTGGAAGCGCTGCTTTCCGGCGAGGCCGACGCCAACGATGCCTATGTCGAGATTCACGCGGGTGCCGGCGGCACCGAGAGCCAGGACTGGGCGCAGATGCTGGAGCGCATGTATGTGCGTTGGGCCGAGGCGCGCGACTACAAAGTCGAGATCATCGGTGAGCATTACGGCGAAGAGGCAGGGATCAAATCGGCGACCGTGCTGATCAAAGGCCCCAACGCCTATGGCTGGCTCAAGACGGAGTCGGGCGTACATCGCCTGGTCCGCATCTCGCCGTTCGATTCCAATGCGCGAAGGCACACGAGCTTCGCCTCCGTCTCGGTCTACCCCGCCATCGACGACACGATCGAGATCGAGATCGACGAGAAGGACGTGCGCATCGATACCTACCGGTCCTCGGGCGCCGGCGGCCAGCACGTCAACACCACCGACAGCGCCGTGCGCATCACCCACCTGCCGACCGGGATCGTCGTGCAATGCCAGAACGAGCGCTCACAGCACAAGAACCGCGCGACCGCCTGGGCCATGCTGCGGGCGCGGCTGTACGAGGCTGAATTGAAACGGCGCGAGGAAGAAGCGCAAGCGGCTGCGGCTGCCAAATCCGATATCGGCTTCGGCCACCAGATCCGTTCTTACGTGTTGCAGCCCTATCAGCTGGTGAAGGACCTGCGCACAGGTGTCGAGAGCACCAACCCTGCGGCGGTGCTGGACGGCGATATCGATCGCTTCATAGAAGCTGCGCTCGCCGAGCGCATCCACGCCGACGTCAAAGCCTAGCGACTGCCGGCTCTTTTCGGCTATTCGGCCGCGGTCGAGATCGCGCTCGGCTCCTCGTCCGGCTTCGACCCGAAGCCCGAAGGCTTGTCGGTCGAGCGGGACGCTCCGGCTGCGTTCTTGATCTCCTCCAGAGGATTGTCCGAGCGGCGCGATTTTCCTTCGAAATAAGCGCCCTGCTCGATGGCGAGACTCTGGTGGAAGATATCTCCCTCGACATGGGACTGCGCCTGGAGCGTGACACGCAGGCCCCGGACCGAGCCGACCACCCGGCCGCGCACGACGATATCCTCGGCGATGACGTTGCCCATGACTTGCGACTTGTCGCCCAACAAGAGCGACCCGCAATTGATGTCGCCCTGAATCTCTCCGTCGACCTGAATCTCGCCCTTTGAGGTCACGTTGCCCTTGATGGTCAGGTCCTCGCCGATAATCGAGGGAACCATCTTGCTGGCGCTTGGGGTCGGGCTCTTGGCGGCATAAGTTGCCGGCCTCTCCGTGAAGGGCGACTTCATCTCACCGCCCGTCCGATCTCCCATCTTCGTGATGCTTTCACCCGTCTCCGGCTTCTTTGTGAACATACGTGGTACCTCCCCTCGCATACTGCTGACGCAGGCGCTCAAAGCCCCCAACGCTGAACCCGCGACCACGGAACCGAAAACGAATGCCGCCTAAGGGATTGTCGCGAAGGGCCCGTATAGGCCTAATACCCCAGCGCCCACTCCTAGCTTGACCATATCGCCTCCTCCTCGCCTTGTCATGGGGGTTCTCCGCATCGATTTGCGCCGAGTCCGGCCTATCGCTAACCCCCCGTTTGGCCTTGAGAAGCGCCTTCCTTTGGCCGATTTTACTACCTCTTATGGCATGAGCCCTTATCCTTTGCGTCAGGATGTCCCGATAAGTGGGCAAGCGCGGGAGCCAGGGCTCGATTGTTGGGGGATGCCGACACAAGGCCATGAGCAGACCAGGGCATCGCTCGCGAGCATGAGCGAGGCTGGCTGCGCGTTGATTGCTAGCCGCCTGGCGCGCGCGGAGGCGGGCAATGAGTGCGTCTTGGACTGGGTCATGGCGGGGCCATCGACAGGATGAACGAGCCGATCTCAGGCGCTCTCGGCAGGCTGACCGCTCGGTGTGGCCAGGCGTTCCTCACGATCCGCGCCGAACTCCTGACACATTACCGGCGCGCCTTGGCGCGCTTGCGCTTGTGGTTGCGGCCTGAGCTCAGTCACGCCATCGCCGCTGCCGCACCCCCGCCGATCTCGCGCGCTCTGGTCAAGTTCACAGCCGAAAGTAGCAAGGTCATCCTGGCGCTGCCTGGACGCGGGCGCGCCCTCGTCCAGCGCGTTCCCGAGCCGGTCCAAGTCGAGCTGAGGAAGCTCTCGGCAGGGGGCGCCCATGTTTGCCGGGAAATCTTTGCCGGCGTTTTGGTGCTGGGACTTGTCGCCATCGTGCTCGGCTATGGACGCCTCAGTCGCGGACCGATCTCGCTCGCCAGCCTTGTCCCCACCATCGAGGCGGCCATCGACGGCGAGCTCAGCGACCTTCATGTGAAGATCGACGACGCAATTTTGCAGCGCGCGCCCGACGGCCCTGGCGTGCTGTTCCGCTTGCGCAACATCCGGCTGATCGACAGGGAGGGCGAGATCCTTGCCCAAGCCCCGCTTGCCGCCATCGGCATGAGTGGCGCGGCACTGTTGTCGGGTCGGCTGGCCCCGGGAAGCGTCGATTTCATCGGACCGCGCTTGCTGCTGCTCTATGATTCCAACGAAGGTCTCGCCCTCAGCTTCTCGCGTCCTGCAAGCGATGCGCCGATCCGCGGCTCCTTGCCGGCGGGCGAGGAGACCGAAACGCCGATAACGGAGATTTCGCCGGAAACGATCGTCACCAAGCGTCAGGATCCGGCCAAGGGCGGTCAGGTGCTGGATGTCACCCGCACGCTTACCGAGGTCTTCGAGCGCGCGCGCAGCGGCAACACCTCCTATCTCACACGCTTCGGGGTCAAGGATGCGCTCGTTGTGCTTAGCCAGGACGGGACGCAAACCTCCTGGCAGGTGCCCGACTTCTCAGTCGACCTAGAGCATGGCAACCAACGGACCACGCTGGTCGGGCAGGCCAATTTCGCTTCGACTAAGGGCGACTGGCAGCTTGAGTTCCGCACCGCGCAGCAGCCGAGGCGTCAGAGCCTTTCCATCACCGCACTGATCCAGAATCTCGTCCCTTCCGGCCTCGCCGGTGATTTTCCCTCGCTCGAGGCGCTCAAAACCCTCGACATGGTCGTGAACGGCGAAACCACGCTTCAGCTGTCGGAGTCGGGAAAGTTCCTGTCCGGCGAAGGGACGTTCGATCTGGAGGCCGGGCAGATCACCCCGCCATGGGACCCTGATAGCCCGCTCCGCATCGACAAAGGTCAGTTGAATATCCGCTACAAGAAAGCCGATGACGTAATCGAGATCGCACCGTCCTCGCTCTATTGGGGTGAGAGCAAGCTTGTGTTCAGCGGCGAGTTCCGTCCCGTGCGCGACGCTGCCGGGGTGCCCACGACGTGGAACTTCGCACTCCGTGCCGACGAGGCGGTGCTTGCCGTCGAAGAGGCTGGGCTCGGGCCGGTGAGGATCGACGAATGGCAAGCCACTGGCAGCATCGAACCGAAAGCGGGCCGTGTGACTGTCTCGCGCTTCGCCATCCGCGCGGGCGATGCTTCGATATCGCTGGCCGGCGGCTTCACCAATATGCCCGGCGCCGACGAAGTGCATCTGGCCGGCGAGTTGAGCCCGATGCCGGTCGATACCTTGAAGCGGCTCTGGCCGAAATTTCTCGCCGGCAAAGCGCGCGCCTGGGCTCTGGAGCGGGTTGCCGGCGGAGAGATGCTTGGCGGCAGGTTCAGCGTGAATCTCGCTCCTGGCGACCTTGCCAGGATCGAAGCCGGCGAAACGGTCGCACCCGAGGCGGTGAACGTTGAACTCAATTTTTCCGGCATGGATATCGCCTATATCGCCGGCTTGCCGCCGGTCGCCACCGGTGCTGCAAAACTGACCGTGAAGGGACTGGAATTTGCCGTCGACATTCCGGCCGGCAAGATTGTCGTTCCCTCGGGCCAGGAGATCGCGCTGCGGGAAGGCCGCTTCTTCATTCCCGACCTCAGCGAAGACCCGCAGCAGGGCGAGATCACTTTCAAGGCGGCTTCCGCGACGCCTGCGGTGCTTGAACTGCTCGACCATCAACCGCTTGGCTACATCGAGAGCGTCGGACTAAAGCCTGACTTCCTTGGCGGCACGGCGGAAGGCGGCTTCACGCTCACCATGCCGTTGTTGGCCAATCTCGAATTCAAGCAGATCAAGATGCGCGGCGCGGCTCGCCTCAACGATGCCGTCGCGGCAAATCTTGTGGGCGATCTGGACCTGTCCGGCAGCACCCTCGACGTGAACGTGACGGAGCAATCCGTCGAGGCCAAGGGTCAGATCAGCGTGAAAGGCGTCAACGCCGAGCTGTCCTGGCAGCGCGTCTTCTATCTGCCCGACGAGTTGCAGCCTCCCATCCGCATCTCTGCCCGGCTCGATGCGGCCGCCCGTGACAAGCTCGGCATGAAGATCAACCATCTGGTGCAAGGGACGACGCCCGTGACCTTGCAGATCGCGCGCCTCGGCGAGGGGACCGACCGGGCGATGCACGTGCAGGCCGATCTCACCTCTGCCCAGCTGAGCTTCGGCGCCCTCGGCTGGACCAAGCCGATGGGCCAACAGGCGACGGTTGAGCTGGACATCGTAAAGAAGCCCGACGGATCAGCCGATCTCGAGAATCTCAGAATTCTCGGCGACGACATCGACATTCAAGGTGGCATCGCCCTCGATTCCGGCCATCACCTCAAGGAGTTTTACTTCTCCGATTTTTCCGTCAATCGGCTCACTCATGTCGAGATCAGCGCGCGGGTTCGTGAGGACCAGGTGCTCGAGGTCAAGGCCGACGGGCCGAGCTATGACGGCAGACAGTTCTTCCAGTCCCTGTTCTCCGCCGGGCAGTTCGAAGGGGCAGTGGAACCGGACGAGCCGTTCGGCGTCGATCTGACGGCGAATATCGGCACGGTGTACGGCTTTTACGACACGACTGCCAACGACATGCAGGTGACGGTGAAAAAGCGGAGCGGAAAACTCGTCGCCCTCGATGCCAAAGCCACATTGAATCGCAGCGCACCGCTTGCCGTTCGACTCGAGCAGGACAGGGGAACGCGTTTGGTCAGCGCCGAAGCGCGCGATGCTGGCGCGGCCTTCCGCCTCGTCGGCTTCTATCCCAGTGTCGAAGGGGGCGACGCCTCGCTTCAGGTCAATCTCGACGCGGGTGGTCCTGGTATGAAAAGCGGAACGCTGTGGGCGCGCGAATTCGTGGTGCTCGGCGATTCCGTCGTCAACGACGTGCTCACCGATCCGCATTCCGCCGCCGTGTTGGGCGAACGTAAACAGCAAGTGGTGCGGCAGCGCATCCTGTTCAATCGCTTGCGGGCGCCGTTCTCGGTCGGTGGCGGCAAGTTCCGGCTCCGGGATGCCTATATGAACGGTCCGATGCTGGGCGCCACGATGCGGGGCACGGTGGACTTCAGGGCGGAGACCGTCGATCTCGGTGGCACTTATGTGCCGCTCTACGGTCTGAACTCCGCCCTCGGCTCCATTCCCATTCTTGGCCGTGTGCTCGTCGGCCGCCAAGGCGAGGGGGTCGTCGGCATCACTTTTGCGATCAAGGGCAGGCTCGATCAGCCGCAAGTGCTGGTCAACCCCATGTCGGTGATGACGCCCGGCATCTTCCGGCAGATCTTCGAGTTCACCGGCTCGGTTCCGGAGCAAACCGCCCCGTCGGGGCCATCGTCGTTCGCGCAGCCGGGCGGCGCGGCGCAATTCATGGAATCGCAATAGGCAGAGTTTACACGGGCCGGATCAGGACGTGCCGTTTCTTGCCGAGCGAGAGCTTTATCACTCCGTCCTCGGTGAGGTCAGATAGAGTTAGCAGCCGACGCTCATCGGATACGGCCTCGTCGTTCACCTTCAAGCCGCCGCCTTTGATCTGCCGTCTCGCCTCACCGGTCGACTGAACGAAGCCGGCCAAGAGACTTGCATTGAGCACGCCGACACCCTTTTTGAGCTCCGCGCGCTTCACTTCGACGGTCGGCAGGCTCGCCGCGATCACGCCTTGCTCGAACGTCGCTCGCGCGGTGTCCGCCGCTCGGTCCGCGGCATCCCGACCATGCACCAGCGCCGTCGCCTCCGTGGCGAGGATCTTTTTGGCCTCGTTCAACTCCGCACCCTTGAGCTTGGCGAGTTTGTCGATCTCCTTGAGCTGGAGTTCGGTGAACAGCTTCAGAAAGCGCTCGACATCGGCGTCCTCGCAGTTCCGCCAATATTGCCAATAATCGTAAGGGGACAGCATATCGGGATTGAGCCAGACGGCGCCCTGCGCCGTCTTGCCCATCTTGGCGCCGGATGAAGTCGTGAGCAGCAGCGACGTGAGACCGAACAGCTCGGCACCGTCAGTGCGGCGTCCGAGCTCGATTCCGCTTACAATATTGCCCCACTGATCCGAGCCGCCCATTTGCAGCCGGCAGCCGTAGCGCTGGTAAAGCTCGATGAAGTCGTAGGCCTGCAGCACCATGTAGTTGAACTCGATGAAGCTCAACGGCTGCTCTCGCTCGAGCCTGAGCTTCACCGAGTCATAAGTGAGCATGCGGTTGATGCTGAAATGCCGGCCGTAGTCGCGTAGGAAGTCGATGTAGTTGAGCCTATCGAGCCAGTCGGCATTGTTGATCATCAGCGCGTCGCTCGCGCCTTTGCCGAAGCTCAGGAACTTGGTGAAGACCTGCTCGATGCCGGCAATGTTCGAGGCGATCTCGGCGTCGCTTAGCAGCTTGCGCGCCTCGTCCTTGCCGGAAGGATCGCCGACCTTGGTGGTGCCGCCGCCGATCAGCACGATCGGGCGATGCCCGGTCTGTTGCAGCTTGCGTAGCATCATGATGCTGAGCAGATGGCCGACATGCAGACTGGGCGCCGTGCAGTCGAAGCCGATATAGCCGGTGATCGTCTCCGTCCGCGCGAGCTTATCCAGGTCCGGCTCGTCGGTTATTTGATGGACGTAGCCGCGACTCTCAAGCTCGTGCAGGAAGTCCGATTTGACGGTGCTCATGGGCGTTCGGCCGACTCGCTCTCGCCAGAGCCTCTAGCAGGTTTAGGCGTCGAGTGCGACCCGGCGCCCGAGCCTCAAGCCGCCGACTCTTTGCGCCTCTTCGGCTTGCCGAGCCGCTTGTCAAGATAGGCGTCGACCACTTCCATCAGCCCATCCATGCGGCCCTCGAAGAAATGATTGGCGTCCGGCACGGTCGCGTGATCGATGACGATACCCTTCTGGGTCTTGAGACGGTCGACGAGCCCGCGCACGGATTCCGTTGGTACGACTCGATCTTTGGCGCCGTTGACCATTAGTCCCGAAGACGGGCAGGGGGCGAGGAAGGTGAAGTCATAGAGATTGGCGGGAGGGGCGACGGAAATAAATCCGTCGATCTCCGGGCGCCGCATCAAGAGCTGCATGGCAATCCAGGCGCCAAAAGACACGCCGGCGATCCAGCAGGTCTGGGCGTCGGCGTTATAGGCCTGAAGCCAATCGAGAGCGGTCGCCGCGTCAGCAAGCTCGCCGGGGCCGTTGTCGAACAGGCCCTCGCTCCGGCCCACGCCCCGGAAGTTGAACCGCAAGACCGAAAAGCCCCGCCGCTGGAACGCGTAATACAGGTGGTAGACCACCTGATTGTTCATCGTTCCGCCGAATTGCGGGTGGGGATGCAGGATCAGGGCGACGGGGGCGTTCGGGCCGGGCTCGTGATGATAGCGGGCCTCGATCCGTCCGGCGGGACCGCTGATGTTGACTTCAGGCATGAATGACTAGCCTCGACACGCGTGACGGGTAGGGGAACCGAGTTGGGGCGGCTCTGCTTACCCACAAGATGGGAACGCCTGGCTGCCGCCGCAAAACTTGACTCTGCCGCCTTGGAAACCTATACAACTTAAGATTAGAATTGTTCCAAACAAGGCCGCTCCGGGACAGCTGGGCACTTGGGGCGGCGCGGGCCGCGTTTCATAGCACGCGTGACCGGGGCTCGCGCAAGCGTTAACCGGCGGCAGGTTGCCGCGAGCTGCGTAACGACATGAACCAGCGCTCCTATCTCGACTACAACGCCACCGCGCCGCTTCGCCCCGAAGTGCGCGAAGCCATGACCGAGGCGCTTGCGGTTTACGGCAATCCCTCTTCGGTGCACGCCGAAGGTAGGGCATCGCGCGCGCTGATCGAAGAGGCGCGTGCGAAGGTTGCCGCCCTCGTGGCCGTGCGCCCCGAGGATGTGATTTTCACCAGCGGCGGCACCGAGGCGAATGCGCTTGCGCTGGCGGCGCAACCGGGCGGCGCTTGGCATTGTTATATGTCGTCCGTCGAGCATCCCTCTGTGCTCGCGGGCGGCCGTTTTTATCCCGAGACCACCACCCGGATTTCCGTCACGCGCGACGGCCTCATTAACCTCGAAATCCTTGCGAGCGAGCTTAAGAAACACCATCTAGGTGGTTGGAGGCCTTTCGTATCTTTGATGGCCGCCAATAACGAGACCGGCGCTATTCAGCCGGTTGCGGAAGCTTCCGAGATCGTCCACAGCGCTGGCGGGCTGATCCATACCGACGCCGTCCAGGCGGCGGGCAGGATTAAGCTCGATATCGGTGCGCTCGGCGTCGATATGTTGAGCCTGTCGGCACACAAGATTGGCGGCCCCAAGGGCGTTGGTGCGCTGGTACTCGGCAATGGCGCGGCGGTCGAAGCCTTGATCAAGGGTGGTGGCCAGGAGCGGCGCCGACGAGCCGGTACCGAGAACGTCGCCGGTATTGTCGGTTTCGGTGTTGCGGCCGAGCTTGCCCGCGCCGATCTCGGCAAGGCGCGAGAGATCGCGCGGCTGAGAGACGCGCTGGAGAAGGAGACATTGGCGATCGCGCCGGATGCGCTCGTGCTGTCGGCGAAGGTCGAGCGGCTCCCCAATACGAGCTGCATCGCCGTGCCGGGCGTCAAGGCGGAGACTTTGGTGATCGGGCTAGATCTCGCCGGTGTGGCCGTAAGCTCTGGCGCCGCCTGTTCCTCCGGCAAGGTCGAGGCCTCGCATGTGTTGAGCGCCATGGGCGTGCCGGAAGAGGTGGCCCA
>JBQGDO010000193.1:0-23078 GCA_052039105.1 Methyloceanibacter sp. | reverse complement strand
GCACCGACATCAGTCCTCGCTTGCGCATTTGGCAATGTTGCCCGCCCGCTCGGTCCCGGTCGGGTAATAGGCGCCGGTCGGTTCGTCGCCGAAGGCCTGCATCGCCTGTTCCGCCGAACTGATGCTGTCCGCCTCCTGCCGCTCCCGCAGCATCTTCACCGCGCAGCAATCCGCGTCGAGCTCCATCTGCCGCAAAGCCGGCTTGATGTAGAAGAAGGGCTGCGGCCCGACATGACCGAGGCCCTCGCGATAGCGGCCCACGTGACCGAGACTGTGATGGCAGCATTCATGCGCCATCAGGAAGCGGCCATAGGAAGGCTCCGCGGCCAAGGTGGTCCCGCTCATGACGATGATCGGCTTGCGGTTGCTGTCGAGTATCGACATCGCTTGCTCGGGCAGCTCGCGCGCGACGTAGGTGGTGACGTCGCAATAAGGATTGTCGGTTCTGGGGAGCCACATGCGCGCGGCGTCCGAGCGGCCGAACAGCCCGAGACTGGCTGTCGCCAGCACCGCCGATGCCAAAGCCATTTTACGCAACTCGATCATGGCGACCATTATAAGCCAAAGTCGGACGGAGGGGACTACTCGGCGCTGCAAGGCCGGGGCCCCGCTCCTGCTGAAGCGTGCTGTCGCCGCTTTCGGGATGCAACACACATGGATGTGAAAGGCCGGCAGGCCTTGCGCCGCCTTGGCCCGCCGGCGCTTGCGGTCCGCTTTGGGCGAGCCGCATTGAACTCGCCACACACGTCCCCTACATGACCGCCGCACCGCAACCCCCCCGCGGTTTGGCCGAGAGGGCCTGACGAGCCAATGGAGACGATCTATGCTCAAGCACTTCGCCGCCGCAACCCTAGGCCTTGCCGTTCTGTTCGGCGCGACGGGTCCGGCCTTCGCCGACAAAGCCGGCCATGGCTGGACCTACAAGCATCTCTATCTCGACACCTATCCCACCTATACCGACACCTACGCCGACCGGACCTACGCAACGCGCACCGTGAAGCCGCGATACAAGAAGAAATTCGATCCCAAGCTCGATTTCGAGACCGAGGCGGTATGGCGCAATTTGCGTCCTGAGTGGTTCGACTAATCGGATCGGTCCATAGCGCGACATTCGCCGCGCTCAGCCTGAAGAAAAACCCTGCTGCGTCGGCTCAGTCCTGCATTCGGTGCCGGGCTGCCGTCCGGCAGGGTTTTGTTTTGCCGCGTATCGGCTTCGCAGATTTATGACAGCACCAAATGCCGCGGCGGCGGGCAAAAACTTGCCACTGGAGCAGGACGGCGCCATTGGCTAGGTTCTGGCATCCCGCGCCGCCCGGCGCCCTTTCAGGTGACGATTCAAGCAACGGATGGGTCCGCGTCTTTTTTACGTCCTCATCGTCGGGGCGGTGGTCTTGGCCTCGCTTGTGCTGCGCGTTTGGGACCCGGTCCCGGTCGCGCGCATGCGGGCGCTCGTCTTCGACACCTACCAACGCCTGAGCCCGCGGGCATTCGACCCCTCGCTTCCAGTCCGCGTCGTCGACATCGACGAGGAATCCCTGAAGCAGCACGGTCAGTGGCCCTGGCCGCGCACTTTGCTTGCCGAGCTGGTCGACAAACTTGGCGGACAGGGAGCGGCCGCGATCGGCTTCGACATGGTGTTTCCCGAGCCGGATCGCATGTCGCCCGCCAACACGCTTCGCTACTGGCCAAACGCCGAAGCTTTGGCCGGCCTGAAACAAGAGATCGACAAGCTGCCCTCCAATGACCAGGTCTTCGCCGAGGCGATCGGCAAGGCCCCCGTCGTGCTCGGCTTCATCGCTTCGCCTCAAGCCACGACCATTCCCGAGACCAAGGCGGGGTTCGCCCATGGCGGTGACGATCCCAGGCTGTTTGCGCCGCGCTACCCGGGCGCCGCAGCGAGCCTCAAGGAACTGCAAGATCCTGCGCAAGGCACAGGCTCGCTGAACTGGATTCCGGAGGAAGACCAGATCATCCGCCGCATGCCCATGATCGTCACCATCGGCGACACGCTCTATCCCTCCTTTGCCGCCGATCTGCTGCGGCTCGCGCAAGGCGCTTCCACCTATGTCGTGAAATCGTCGGGCGCGAGCGGCGAGAAGGCATTCGGCGAGAAGACCGGCATCGTCAGTATCAAGGTCGGCGATTTCGAAGTCCCGACCGAAGCGCGCGGCCAAATGTGGATCAGGTTCACCCCTGAAGTGAAGGAGCGCTACCTGCCAGCGTGGAAGATCCTCAACGGCGAGATAGGCGGTGACGAAATCGCGGGCCGCATTCTGCTGATCGGCACCAGCGCCGCGGGGCTGCTCGACTTGCGCGCGACCCCGCTCGACGCGTCCGTGCCCGGCGTGTCGCTGCACGCCCAGGCCATCGAGCAAATTTTGCAGGGCGCTTTCCTGCAGCGGCCCGATTTCGCCACCGCCGCCGAGCTGCTCTATATCCTCGTGCTCGGCCTGCTCATCGCTGTCCTCATCTACCGGTCGGGCGCGCTTGGCAGCGCCGTGGTCGGCGCTGCGGCAATCGCCGCCGTGATCGGCATCTCCTGGTACGCCTTCG
The DNA here is from genome assembly GCA_052039105.1 of Methyloceanibacter sp. Lineage (GTDB taxonomy): Bacteria > Pseudomonadota > Alphaproteobacteria > Rhizobiales > Methyloligellaceae > Methyloceanibacter. Next base: position 20,525 of record JBQGDO010000193.1, on the reverse strand, counting down.
ACGTGCTCGGCTGGCTGGTCGATCCCGTCTACCCGGCCATTGCGCTTGTCGCCATCTACCTTGCCGGCAGCCTATTCATGTTCTTGCGCACCGAGCGCGAGCGAAATCGGGTGCGTCACGCCTTCTCGCATTACATGGCACCGGCGCTGGTCGAGCGGCTCGCCGACGACCCCTCGCGGCTCAAGCTCGGCGGCGAAACCCGCGACATGACCCTGCTGTTCAGCGACGTGCGCGGCTTCACCGGGATTTCCGAGGGGCTCGACGCCGAGGAGCTCACCCGCTTTCTCAATTCATTGTTCACGCCCTTGAGCAACATCATCCTCGACGAACAGGGGACCATCGACAAATTCATGGGCGACGCTGTCATGGCGTTCTGGAACGCTCCGCTCGACGATGCCGCGCATCCGAGCCACGCTTGCAGCGCCGCGCTGCGCATCATGCGCGAAATGGAAGCTTTGAACGCTCGCTGGCGTGACGAAGCCGAGTCGAAGGGCAGAGAGTACAAACCGGTACGGCTCGGCATCGGTCTGAACACCGGCATGTGCTGCGTCGGCAATCTCGGTTCCGAGACGCGTTTCGACTATTCGGTGATCGGCGACAATGTGAACGTCGCCTCGCGGTTCGAAGGGCAGTCGAAGACCTACGACGTCGGCACCGTGGTCGGCGAATCCACCACCGTGCGCGCGCCGGACTTTGCCTTTCTCGAGCTCGATCTCCTCAAGGTGAAGGGCAAGACCGAAGCGACCCGCGCCTTCGCCCTGCTTGGCGACAGCGCACTGAAGAGCTCGCCGGGCTTCATCGCACTCTCCGAACGTCACAAGCAATTTCTCGCGCGCTATCGCGCCAGGGATTGGGACGCGGCGGAGACGCTCAGCCGCGAATGCGAGAAGCTGAACACGGCGAAGCTCGATCGCCTTTATGCGCTCTACCGCGAGCGCATCGCCTATTTCCGCGTCAACCCTCCCCCGCCCGATTGGGACGGCTCGGCCGAAGCCTTGTCGAAATAAGCTCCATGCCGAACCTCGTTCTCCTCGCGCTCGCCGCCGTCGCCGTGCTCATGTTCAAGCACGCGGTCGCCGATTTCTATCTCCAGACCAAGTACCAATATTTGAACAAGGGCAAATACGGCCATCCGGGCGGGCTCATTCATGCCGGCATCCACACCGCGCTCACCCCGCTGGTGTATTTGGTGCTGTTGCCGGGCTCGCTTCTCGCCGCCGGCGCGATCGCCGTGGCCGAGTTCTTGCTCCACTATCACATCGACTGGGCGAAGGAGCAGATTACCCGCAAGAATTGTTGGACACCGCAGAACCCCGGTTTCTGGCATGCGCTCGGCACCGACCAGCTGCTGCACGGCCTGACCTATCTCGCCATCGTCGCCGTGCTGGTGGCGGCCGCGGCCTAGAGCAGCGCTGAGATCTCGCGATTGGCGAATTCGAGCCGGTCCGACAAGAGCCTGATAATGAGCTTGTGGAACGCGGCGGCAGCCACCGGGTCTTCGGCCTGCATTCTGTCGAAGGCTTCGCGCGTCAAGCGATAGATCACGGTGGGTCCTTCGGCGATCACGCTCGCCGCGCGGGGTACGCCGCGGAAGAAGCCCATCTCGCCCACGATCGTATGGCCAAGCATGCGGCGCAGGCGGATCGGCCGGCCATGCTCGTCGATGATGGTGATGGCGACGCAGCCCGACTCCTGCAGCACGATGGAATCCGACGGCTCGCCCTGATGGAACAGGAACTCGCCGTTGCCAAGCTCCTGGCACTGCATATACGAGGCGATGCGCGCAAATTCGACCGTGCCGCCGAGCTCCGATTGCAGCCAGCTCTCGAAGCTGTGGGTCGAGGCCGCGCCCACCTCGTGATGCATCAACAGCATGTCCTCGCACCACTCGACCGCCTCGTTGCGGCTGCCGAACACTTGGTGCGCGCGCGTGGCGCCAAAGAACCCCGCCCGCTCGAAGCTTACCCGCATGCTTTCGCTCAAGCCGGAGAAACCGAGCGTCACGTCATTCTCCTCGCAATAATTGCGCAGCTTGACCAGGCTCAGCACGGCAGAGGTGTCAAGTCCCGGAACCGCGCTGAAGTCCAGCACGACAAAACCGACCGGCTTGTCGCGCTGCGCCTCGATCACCCGCTTGATGCGCTCGAACAATCCGTTGGAGGAGCCGAAAAAGATAAAGCCCGAGAGCCAGAACACGTGCACGCGCTTGCCCTCTTCGCGCAACAGTCGCGACTGCTCGGGCGAGCGCTCGACATTGCTGGAGAATTCCTGCCGCGTCAGGTGACGCCGGATCACGCCGATGCGGCTATAGCTCAGCGCGAACATGAGGCAGGCGCCGATCACGCCGACCACGACCCCCATGAAATAACCGAAATTGATGATGACCAAGGTCATCACCCCAGTCAGCGCCCATTCCATCCAGGAGCTCTGCGCCGGCGCTTCCCATAGCTCGAACAGGATCACCGCGCCGAGATAAGCGAGCATTCCGCCGAGAATGGCTTTGGGCACCACGGCGCCGACATCGATGCCCGAGAACAGGATGAAGGCGCAGACGAGCCCGATGATCGCGCCCGCCCAGCGCGTCGTTGCGCCGGATTCGTCGAGCAGCACGCAAGCATTCATCGACAGCGAGCCGCCGAAGCCGCCGAGCACCGATGCAAGCAAATTGGCAAGTCCATTGGAGCGAAACTCCTGGTCGAGATCGGCGGTCTTCTGCCGCGCCACCTCCAGGCTCGACACATCGAGCAGGAGTGCGATCGCCATCACCCCGCAGAACGAGCCGATCTCGGCCGCGCTTTGTGCGATTACGCCCCAATCGACCGTATTGCCGAACACGTAGTTGGCGGGCCACCAGAGCGTCAACTCACCGAGATTGGGCAGGAACCAGGCGCTGCGTACCGCGTCCTCGCCGACCAGGCCGAACAGGCTCCCATCCAACAAGGCAAGGAATGCGAAGAAGGCGACGGGAAGCGCCAAGTAAGCGGGTATCCAGCGCGCGAGCAGCGGGATGGCGATGGCGAACAGCACACCCACCACGATCTGCGGCGCGTACAGCGAGGAATAGAAGATCTGCCAGCTCGAAGGCGAAAGCGTTAGCTCCGTCTGTGTGATCACCTCCATGCCACCGGTGATGAGCAGGATGCCCGACGCGGCAAGGAAGCCGCCGACCACCGGATAGGGGATGAAGCGCAGCCACTGCCCGAGCTTAAGTGCGCCCACGCCGTAGAGCAGGACGCCGGTCAGCAAGGTGCTCACCGAGAGTGCGATGAGGATGTTGATGATGATGGTCTCGGTGTTGGCGCCCTTGGCGGCGAGGCCGGCAGCGATCGAAGCCGACAGCACGCTCATCACCGCGACGGCCGGCGAGTCCGGACCGCCCACGACCGGCGCGAAGGTGGAGGTCGCGGCGATGATCACGCACGTGACCACCACGCCCATGATCAGGCCGGCGAGGCCCAGCGGGAAGCCGTCGGCGAGATCGCCGGTGAAGATCAGCGCCGCAAAGGAAATACAATAGGCGATCTGCACGACCGCCGAGATGCCGCCCGCCATGGCGTCCCGCGCGAGCGTTGACGCTTCGATTTTGCGCGGGCGGCGGAGTGCCAGATTCGCAAGCAGCGACAAGGGTATTAAGCGGGACGCTTGGGGTTAAGTTGGTCCGATCATGGCTGGGGTCGGCCATGATGGCAAGCCGAAGCTCGAAATGCTGGTCGAAGGCGCCGGTTTTATGGCGGCGAGCGCCGCAAGCGGTCGGCCAAAGCCCGCATCACCGCGATGGCGAAATAGGGCGTCTCATGCACCAGGAACAGGAAGCTCTTCTCGGTGATCGGCGCGACTTCGCATGCCGTCTTGGCGCGCGCCGTGGCCGCCCGCGGCGAGCCGTCGATCAGCGCCATCTCGCCGAAGATTCCCCCCGCCGACAAAGTCTCGACAATCTTGCCATTGCGCTCGACCTCGACCTCGCCGGAGCGGATCACATACATCTCGTTTCCCGGGGCGCCCTCGGCGAAGATCGTTTCGCCAGGCTTGAAGCTCTTCGGCGGGAATCCCGCATTGGCGAGCAGTTGGAAGTCGATTGCAGCCATAGTCATTCGCTGTCCTCCCAGCCCCAGGCATCGGCGGGCACCCTATGACAGTCCTGTGACGGTACTATAAAGGAGGTCACGCTGTCCTGTCAGGTTTGGCCTCCCCCGCGGGGTTCCATCGGGAAATGTCGATCGTGCCGTCTGCGCTCCAGCGACCCGGGCGCCCCGGCGCGCTACAGGCCTCGGCCAGGAGGGCGTTGAACTCTGTCCTGGGGATGAGCCGGAAGCCGAGTTTGCGGAGATGCGCGCTGTCGCGCTTGCCGTCGTTGAGCACGAAGCCCCAGCGTTGCAGGTAGTAGCTCAATGTCACGAATCCGACTTTGGACGCGTCGGCCTGCCGCGCGAACATCGACTCGGTGATGAAGGCCTTGCCGATCGCCACGCCGTACAGGCCTCCGGCGAGATTGCCGGCGCGGTCCCACACCTCGACGGAATGAGCATGGCCCGCGTCGAACAGCGCCTGATAGGCCTGCACGATGTCCGGCCTGATCCAGGTGAGATGCGCACGCCCCGGCCGCTGCTCGGCGCAAGCCGCGACCACACCGGCGAAGTCGGTATCGAACGTCACGCTGAACTGCTTGATACGCAGCAGCCGCCGCACGTTCTTGGCAATGTGCACTTCGTCCGGGAACGACACCATGCGCTCTGCCGGCGCCCACCATTTCTGCGGCCCGACATGCGCGAGCGGAAACAGACCCTTTGCGTAGGCCTCGAGCAGCACCGGCACGCTCAGATCGGTGCAGATGCCGGCGAGTCCGTCCGGATTGCGCAGCGCGGTCTCGGGGTCTGGGAGCACGCCCGGCGGCGGCCCGAGCCCGGCATAGTGTTTGGCGAGCAGTAGCAAAGTCGCGGGCACCCCCCAGAGCCGGGGCGGCTTCAAGCTCCACAACAGGCCGAGCCCCCAGCGCTTCAGCCTTTGTCGCGGTCCCTCGCGCTCCATGCTCGAAGTCAAACCGCCACCGCTTGCCGGCCGTTCTCCGCGTTATGCGCCCCCGGCGGCTGCCAATCGGCGACGACCTCGGGGGCAGCCTCGACCGACCACCGTCCAGGCTTGCCGCCCTCTGCCGCATTCTGCTCGAGCAGGGCGAGAAATTCCGCCCTTGGGATCAACCGGAAGCCCATGTCGAGGATGGTTGGCGTCGCGCCTTTGCCGTCGTTCAGCAGATAGCCCCATTTCGCCAGATGCCAATTGAGCACGGTGAAGCCGAGCTTCGACGTGTTCGGCTCCTGCGAGAATTGCGATTCGGTGGTGAAGATGCGCCCGACCACCACGCCATAGCCTCCGCCGACGAGCTTGCCTTCTTCGTTCCAGACTTCGAAGGAATGCGCATGCCCGGCATCGAATAGCTCGGCATAAGCGTGCATGATGCGCGGCGTGATCCAGGTGATGTGATGCTGGCCCTCCCGCCGCCCGGCGCAGGCCTTGATCACGCCCTCGAAGTCCCGGTCGAAGGTGACGGTGTAGCGGCCCTGCCGCATCAGCCGCCTGAGCCGCTTCGAGATGTGGAGATTATTGAAGAACAGCACGCAGCGCTGCGTCGGCGAGAGCCATTTCGGCGTGCCGATATGGCTGTGCGGAAAGAGCCCGGCAACATAGGCCATCACCAGCACGGGAACCGAAAGCTCGTCGGCGATGCCGAGAATTTCGCCGGCCTGTGGTTGCCTCACCAGGTCGTAGAGCGCAACCTGCATCCCGAGCAGGCGGCGCATCCAGGCGCGCCCGACATCGAACAGCCTGGCGAAATGCTTCGGGTGCAGAGCCCAGACGAGGCCGAAGAAGATCCGCTCGCCTCTCGCCAATGGCGTCTCCCTGAAGAGGCTGCGGCGGCGAAGCGCGGTTTCGGAGATTCCTCCGGCTGGGGAAGGCACGTTGAGCGGCGGCACCGGGACCTCCTAGGTTTGTCGCGTGGCTGCAAAGCCTATGCCACGCTTAGGGCCGGACCATGCAGCGAAGATCGCGCACCGCCTTAATCCGAATGTGCCGTTTTTGGAAGCCTGGCTTGGTTAATGCTCGGCACGGGCCGTCAACCGGACGAACCCGAGCGCACCCTGGCCACCGCCTCGAGCCAGCCGCCATAGCGCGCCTCCCGCTTCGCCACGCTCATCTTTGGCTCGAAGGCCCGTGCCGGGCGCCAGGCCGGCTCAAGCTCTTCCGCGTCGCCAAAGAAGCCGACAGCCTGGCCCGCGTGATACGCGGCACCGAGCGCCGTCGTCTCTGCATTGCGCGCGACTTCGACCCTCTCCCCAAGAATGTCGGCCAGCCGCTGCATGAACCAGCCATTCGCCGTCATGCCGCCATCGACCCGTAAGGCAGGCGGCGCGGCGATGCCACTCACCGCCATGTCTTGCCGCATCGCGGTGAGCAGATCGCGCGTCTGGAAGGCGACGGCCTCGAGCCCCGCCGCCACGAGATCGGCCTTCGATGCCGCGCGCGAGAGTCCGAGGATCGCGGCGCGTGCGCCGGCATCCCAGAACGGCGCGCCGAGCCCTTGGAAAGCGGGTACGAGATAAACACCGGAGTTCGGATCGGCCTCGCGGGCGAGCGCCTCGCTCTCCGCCGCCGTGCCGATCAGGCCGAGAGCGTCGCGGAGCCATTGCACGGTGGCGCCGGCCATGAAGATGGCCCCCTCCAGCGCGTAAGTGCGCTCGCCCTCGAGCTGGTGGAAGATGGTCGACAACATGCGCGTGGCAGAGACGACCTTCTCTGTGCCGGTATTGGCGAGCACGAAGCAGCCGGTGCCGTAGGTCGCCTTCAGCATGCCCGGCCGGAAGCAGGCCTGACCGTAGGCCGCCGCCTGCTGGTCGCCGGCAACGCCCGTGATGGGGATGGCGGCGCCGAACAGCGCGCGCTCGGTCAGCCCAAACTCGTGCTGGCTGTCGCGCACCTCCGGCAGCATCGCGCGCGGAATTCCGAGCCGCGCGATCAGCCGTTCGTCCCACTTCCCGGACCTGATGTCATAAAGCTTGGTGCGCGCGGCATTGCTCGCGTCGGTCAGATGCAAGGCCCCGCCGGTGAGCTTGAACAGAAGGAAGCTGTCGATGGTGCCGAAGCACACCTCTCCGGCTTCCGCACGCGCGCGCAGGTCTGGCACGTTGTCGAGCAGCCAAGCGAGCTTGGTCGCCGAGAAATAGGGATCGATCACCAGCCCCGTGGTCTCGGCCACATGCGCGTCCCAGCCCTCTTGCGCGAGCGCGGCGCAAAGCGGCGCGGTGCGCCGGTCCTGCCAGACAATGGCGTTCGCGAGCGGCTTGCCCGTCGCCCGCTCCCACACGACCGTGGTCTCGCGCTGATTGGTAATGCCGATCGCGCCGACCGGCTCCGGCCCGACTCCGCTCAGCACCTGGCGTGTCGCCTGCAGCACCGAACGCCAAATTTCCTCCGGATCATGCTCGACCTGACCCGGCGCGGGATAGATTTGCGTCAGCGGCACTTGCGCCGCGGCGCGCGGCAGTCCCTCGCGGTCGAACAGGATGGCGCGCGTGCTGGTCGTCCCCTGATCGATGGCAAGGACGAAGCACGCCTCGCTCATGTGCCCTCCGGCTCTCGCGTCTGGCCGGCAATCCAGCCGCAATAGTCCTCGCTGCCGCCCTCTGTCGGCAGCACCAGCAGGGCCGGCAATTCATAAGGATGCAGCCGCTTGGTCTCCTGCATCACCCGCTCGGCGAGCGCCGCGCGCGTCTTGATGATCATGGCCACCTCGCTCGCCTCCTCGCGCGCGCCCTTCCACTCGAAGATCGAGATCATGCCGGGAAACATGTTGACGCAGGCCGCGAGCCGTCCCGCAACCAGCGCCTCCCCCACCCGCTTGGCGTCTTCCAGACTCGGCAAAGTCGTATAGATCAGCACGGGGCGGTCGTCGTTCGCCATGTCTTCACCCTTGGCCTCTATTCTGGGCGCTTGCTTTTGCGCCAGCGCCCGCCTTTAGTGTGCCCGCTTCTCAAGCCCGGTCCAAGCGTTCCGAGTAATCATGGCCAAGTTCGACAAGATCGCCTTCGTCGCCAGCGACACCAAGGAGGCGCAAGAGGCGCGGCAAACGCTCGCCAAGCGCTACGGCAACGTGCCGGCCGAAGCCGCCAACGCCATCGTCGCGCTCGGCGGCGACGGGCTGATGCTGCAGACCATGCACAAGCACCTCAACAGCCGCATCCCGATCTATGGCATGAATCGCGGCTCGGTCGGCTTCCTGCTCAACGACTATCGCGAGGACAGCCTGAAGGAGCGGCTCGAGGCGGCGGAGGTCAACGTCATTCACCCTTTGCGCATGACCGCCTACGACATGAACGGCGGCAAGCACGAGGCGCTCGCCATCAACGAAGTATCGCTGTTCCGCCAGATCTACCAGGCGGCCAAGCTGAAAATCTCCGTCGATGGCACCACCCGCATGGAGGAGCTGATCTGCGACGGCGTGCTGGTGTCGACGCCCGCCGGCTCGACCGCCTATAACCTCTCCGCGCACGGCCCGATCCTGCCGATCAACGCGCCGCTGCTGGCGATGACCCCGATCAGCCCGTTCCGCCCGCGGCGCTGGCGCGGCGCGCTTCTGCCCAACGACGCGAAAGTCACCATCGAGGTGCTCGAGCCAGACAAGCGCCCGGTGAGCGCGGTCGCCGATCACACCGAGTTCCGCGACGTGATCAAGGTCGAGGTGGTCGAGGAGAGCAAGATCGACATCTACATGATGTTCGACCCGGGCCACACGCTTGCCGAGCGCATCCTGTCGGAGCAATTCGGCTATTGAGCTTGCTCCGACATTGCGCTTCAGGCCAATTTGGCCAAGCTAGGATGACTCTGTCCTAAGAGAAGTTGCAATGTCTCGTGGTCTACCGGCTTCTGCAAAACCGGAGCATTCGCATATTTGCCGGGCAAGGCCTCTGTGCCGTATCCCGTGATGAAGGCGAAGGGAACTTTCTTAGAGGCGAGAATATCCGCGACAGGATAGACGGCTTTGCCGCTGAGGTTCACGTCAAGCAAAGCAGCGTCGACTTCCATTTCAGCCGCTGCTGCGGCTGCCTTGGCCAATGTCGAATATGGACCAACGACATTAAAGCCTAACTCCGCCAGACTCTTGGTCAAGTTCATGGCGACGAGAGGCTCGTCCTCCACGACCAAGATCCTATCTCCGGCCACCTCCAGCGACGTTGACCTCGTAGCCTCGTCAGTTCGTTCCGCGTGGAAACCCTTGTGCATCGATTTGGTATTAGCCCCAAGGGGTATAATGAGAGCGCATCGCAATCCTGAGGGTCGCCATTCGAAAGATGCTCCTCCGCCGAGTTGCTCCGCGCTACCACCGATAACCCGCATGCCATATCCGCTTGAAATTGGGCTGCGAATGCTCGGGCCCCCAGCTTCTTCCCAGCTCATATTGAGAGCAGCGTTTTCGATATTCCAACGCAACGTCACCGTGCCCGATGACGCGGTCAGGGCGCCATACTTGGCCGCGTTGGTGGCCAACTCATGCAGCGTTAGACCAATCGTCTGCGCAGTTCGGGGCTCGAGGAGAATGTCAGGCCCTTGCGTACTGGTTGCGCCGGGTCGATATGGTGCAAGGACCTGCCCGACAAGTTTGCGCAAATCGGCACCCTCCCATCTGGACTCGGAAAGTAGCGTGTGCGCGATGGAAAGCGACCTGATTCTCCCCTCAACAGCCGCCATATAGGCTTCAGGATCTTCTGCTTTACTCAAGCGACAAATCGATTGCACCACAGACAGGATGTTCTTGGCACGATGGTCGACTTCGCGAGCCAGGAACTCCAACTCCGCTGTTCGCTCGGCTACACGATTCTCGAGTTCGCGATTGAGCTCCTCGGTTTGCATGGTTGCTGCAATACTATTGAGCACGATGCCGATGCTGTTGGTGAGCTGCTCTAGAAACATGATTTGCAGGTTGTTGAAGGATTGGACCGACCCAAGTTCGATGACTGCCTTTGTCTGGCTCTCAAATAAAACAGGGAGCACGATGATGCTTCGGGGAGCCATTTTCACAAGCGCTGATCCGATCAAGGTCGTCTCATGAGGCAAGTCTTTAACCAGGATTGTCCGCTTGTCGGCGGCACACTGACCGGCGAGACCCTCCCCAATTCGTAAGCGCTGGAGGTGGCCGTTTGCGCCATCAGCCGCGTAGGAGGCCAAAAGGCGCAGTTCTCCTTCACCATCGGCCTGGTCGACCTGATAGATTACGCCGAACTGTGCCCCAACAAGTGGCGTAAGCTCGCTGAGCAACATCCGTCCAACGGTGGCCAGGTCCCGCTGTCCCTGTAACATGCTGGTGAAGTTGGCGAGATTGGTCTTGAGCCAGTCCTGCTCCGTGTTCTGCTCAGTTGTGAGGCGAAGGTTGTCGATCATCGTGTTGATGTTATCTTTGAGCTCGGCGACCTCGCCCTTAGCTTGCACTTGAATTGATCGCGTGAGATCGCCCTTTGTGACGGCCGTCGCGACCTCGGCGATCGCTCGGACTTGGTTGGTCAAGTTGGCGGCAAGTAGATTCACGTTGCCGGTCAAGTCTTTCCAGGTACCGGCAGCGCCAGGCACGTTTGCCTGGCCGCCGAGCCGCCCTTCCACGCCAACCTCGCGCGCCACAGACGTCACCTGGTCGGCGAAGATGGCGAGCGTGGTAATCATGTTGTTGATGGTATCGGCGAGCGCTGCCACTTCGCCCTTGGACTTCACGGTCAGATTTTGTTTGAGGTCGCCATCAGCGACTGCCGTCACGACCTTGACGATGCCGCGCACCTGCTCCGTGAGATTGGCGGCCATGACGTTCACGGTATCGGTCAAATCCTTCCACGTGCCGGCGACGCCCGGAACTTGCGCCTGGCCACCGAGCTTGCCTTCGGTGCCCACCTCGCGCGCCACGCGCGTCACCTCGGAAGCGAAGGCATTGAGCTGGTCCACCATGGTGTTGATGGTGTCCTTCAGCTCGAGGATCTCGCCCTTCACGTCGACCGTGATCTTGCGTGAGAGATCACCGCGCGCCACCGCCGTCGTCACCTCGGCGATATTGCGCACCTGTGTCGTAAGGTTTGCGGCGAGCAGATTCACGTTGTCGGTCAGGTCCTTCCAAGTGCCGCCAACGTCCGGCACCTCGGCTTGGCCACCCAGCTTGCCTTCGGTGCCCACCTCGCGTGCCACGCGCGTCACCTCGCCGGCAAACGCGTTCAGCTGATCGACCATGGTGTTGATAGTCTCCTTCAGCTGAAGGATCTCGCCGCTCACGTTCACGGTGATCTTCTTCGACAGATCGCCCCCGGCGATGGCGGTCGACACCTCGGCGATGTTGCGCACCTGCGCCGTCAAGTTCGACGCCATGAAATTCACGTTGTCGGTCAGGTCTTTCCAGGTGCCGGCGACGCCCTGCACCTGAGCCTGACCGCCGAGCTTGCCTTCGGTGCCCACCTCGCGCGCCACGCGCGTCACCTCGGAAGCAAACGCGTTCAACTGATCCACCATGGTGTTGATGGTGTTCTTCAATTCGAGGATTTCACCTTTCACGTCCACGGTGATTTTGGTCGACAAATCGCCGCGCGCCACCGCCGTGGTCACTTCGGCGATATTGCGCACTTGCGCCGTAAGATTGCCCGCCATCGAGTTCACGCTGTCGGTGAGGTCCTTCCAGGTGCCGGCGACGCCAGGCACATGGGCTTGGCCGCCGAGCTTGCCTTCGGTGCCCACCTCGCGCGCCACGCGCGTCACCTCGGCGGCGAATGAGCGCAGCTGCTCGACCATCGTGTTCAGGGTCTCCTTGAGCAGGAGAATCTCGCCGCGCACGTCGACGGTAATCTTCTTGGACAGGTCGCCGCCGGCGATGGCCGTCGCCACCTCGGCGATGTTGCGCACCTGCGCCGTCAAGTTCGACGCCATGAAATTCACGTTGTCGGTGAGGTCCTTCCAAGTCCCCGCCACTCCGGGAACGGCAGCCTGCCCGCCAAGCTTGCCTTCGGTGCCCACCTCCCGCGCCACGCGCGTCACTTCCGACGCAAAGGCATTGAGCTGGTCGACCATGGTGTTGATGGTGTTCTTCAGTTCGAGAATCTCGCCGCGCACGTCCACCGTAATCTTGTGTGAGAGGTCGCCGCGCGCCACGGCGGTCGTCACCTGGGCGATGTTGCGCACTTGCGCCGTCAAATTTCCGCACATGGCGTTGACCGAGTCGGTCAAGTCCTTCCATGTGCCGGCGACGCCGGGAACGATGGCCTGTCCGCCGAGCTTGCCGTCGGTGCCCACCTCGCGCGCCACGCGCGTCACCTCCGAAGCGAACGAGCGCAGCTGGTCCACCATGGTGTTGATGGCTTCCTTGAGCTGGAGGATTTCGCCGCGGACGTCCACCGTGATTTTCTTCGACAGGTCGCCGCTCGCCACCGCGATCGTCACATCGGAGATATTGCGCACCTGGTCGGTCAGATTGTTGGCCATGGAGTTGACGCTTTCAGTCAAATCCTTCCACACGCCGGTGACCCCCGGAACCTCGGCTTGGCCGCCAAGCATGCCTTCGGTGCCCACCTCGCGCGCGACTCGTGTCACCTCCGAGGTAAAAGTCTCGAGCTGCCTGATCATGGTATTCACAAGCGTAGCCGAGCTAAGGAATTCTCCCTCGAGGGGGCGCCCATCGACCTCAAGCGGAACTCTTTTCTGGAGGTCACCTTTGGCGACGGCAGCAATTGCGCCCGTTACTTGGGCCGTGGGCCAAAGCAGGTCATCGATCAGCGCGTTGATCGATTCTTCCATTTCTCGCCAAGCGCCTTGTGGAATCGCCATGGCGACCCGCTTTCGTGTTTTTCCTTCGCGCCCGACGACCTGACCGACCAAATCCAGCTGTTGGGCCATTTGCTGATTGGCGGCGACGATTTCATTCAGCGTGTCGGCAATTTTGCCCTCAATGCCGACGCGATCTCCGGGCATGCGAACGGAAAAATCGCCGCCGCGGATCAACTGCAGCGCTCTAAGGAGGCTTTGCAGGTAGCCTTCACTTTGTTGTCCCGAGGTTGGCAAATCCGGACGTGCTTCCATCGGTCAGTTTCCTTTCAAACGGGCACCTCTACGACGGGCTGCATGCTCGCTTGGGCTATTGAAGTTCGTTCGGTCGGGTCCCTGCTTGGATGTCAAACGCGCAACGAAAGGCCGACAATTAAAGTGTAACGAAAGCATACAGGAAGACCTTGGCCCTGCCACTACCCGCCTTGGCTCGGTTATAAATTCCGAAGCTGGAGAAGAGTTTCCCCTTTGAGCGAAAATACAAGAGATCGACAATCTTGGCCGACTCCCAAGAGGGTCTCGTCTATGAATTCGTCTCCGGGACCACTGTCGGTCCCTGGCGACCCGCGGACCGTTCTTTTCTGGGCCATGATGGGCCACACGCTTGCCGAGCGCATCCTGTCGGAGCAATTCGGCTATTGAATTCAGTTCAGCGGGATGCTCGCCCAGACCCGCCCGCTCCACACGTCGAAATCGCTCGTGCCGATTCCTTCGTACGCGCCGATGGCGCGGAACGTCATGCCGCCGCCCGTGCGGCCGAACATCAAACCACCTTCGACCCGGCCATAGAACTCCGCCGGCTCCCAGACCAAACCGCCGGCATCGATCTCTCCGTCCGCAGCGAAGTCCCACAGGCCTTGCAACGAGACCTGTGGCTCGAGGAAGCTGCCGTTCTTATCGATGCGGTAGGCGAGCTCCGGCCCAAAGGTGAAGCGGCCGAGCGAGACGCTCTGGTCTGGCACGGCGAGGACGCCCAAGGCATGAAACCGCTCCTGGGTCTCCTCGACATAGCCGAGCTCCGTGATCGAGGTGAGACGCCACGCTCCGGAATACCAATTGCCGCGCAGCGAAGCGCGCGCGAGCCAGCGATCGCCGTCGAACGAGCCGACCACACCGAGATCGTTGTCGGATCGGCCCCAGGCGGCGCGCGCGTCGAACTCCCAGTTGCGCCCCAACAGGATCCCGACATAAGGCCCGGCCATCCAGCCTTCGCCATCGATGCCGCCGAACAGCTCCTGCTCCTTGAGCCAGTCGAACTGGACCAGCATGCCGAGCATCACATTCGGCCCAAGCAGCACGTCGGCACCGGCATAGACGACCTCGAAATTTCCTTGGTTGGAAAGGCTCCGGCTGATGTCTTCTTGAAAGTCGGCGAAATAACCTTCGCTCCAAACCCGCAAACCGGCGCTCCTCGGGGACAGCATCGCCGACGCCGAATAGCCATTCTCGCCGAGCGCGAGTTCCGCCCTCTTGTCCGGGGCGCGTCGGGCGATGCGCGAGCGGTCCGGGTCGCTCGACAGAAGCAGCCGGGCGCGATTGTTCAAATAGGTCCCCACCCCCTGCGCAATCGCCCTCTTGGCGTCGGCGTGCGGCGGGATGCCGGTGAGGCAGGTCAACTCGACGAGGCTGCGCCCGCTCCCGCCGCCCTCTTGCATCAGGCGAAAGAGGAAGTCCCTGTCGCCGCCGAGCGGGACCTGGAAGGTGATGAACAGGGTCTGGCCGCGCTCGATCTCCCTGTCGGCAAAGATATTGACCTGCCCGAACTGCCCCACGACGCCGAGCCTGATCCTTGCGTCCTGACTGTTTTGGCTTCGGATTTCGAACAGGACAGCGGTTGCCGACCCGAGATTGACGTCTACGTCGGTGCTCCCGCCGGGCAGAACGACGAAACTCGCGCCGGGGAGGTTGCCGCAATTGAACGCTCGCGCCGGTGCCGAGGCAAACCCGGTCAGCAAGACCGCGGCGAGCGCGAAGACATAAACGCCATGTTTCCGCATGACGTCCCCCCGCAGCAAATTACCAGAGATGCCAGCGCAACTGCGAGCGGGGTGACCGGCGGAAACGCAACAACAGCTCTGTTGTTGCCGGTGCGCCACACCGGCGGTATGGGCAGATTGGCGGCCGCTACGCCCAAGGCGTCTGCACGCGTGGGGCGCGGCAGGGTGAACACCCGCTCGATTACCGCGTAGTCGCCAAAGCCGAGCCGCGCGGCCGGCTTCAGCCGCCTCACGTCCACCCTGCGCTCGACGATTGCATCGTACTCACGGTCGCCAGGCGGCGACGATCTCGGCGAGGTCCGGCCGCTCGCGCTCGTCCGGCTTCTTCTTCGCCGTCCCGATATAGACGAAGCCGGCGACCCGCTCATTCTCCGCCAAGCGGAGCGCGCGGCGCACGCCTTGGCTATAGCCGTACCATTCGGTGATCCATTGCGTGGCGTAGCCGAGCGCATTGGCGGCGAGGATCAGATTCTGGCAGGCGGCGCCGGCCGAAAGAATCTGCTCCCATTCCGGCGCGCCGGGAGTCTTCACCACGCGCGAGATCACCGCGATGACGAGCGGCGCGCGCAGGAAGCGCTTGGATTCGGTCTCGAGCCGGAAGGCGTTCGTCTCCTTCTCCTCCGCGCGGCAAGTCTCGGCCAGCACCTTGCCGAATTCCGCCCGCGCCTCGCCCTGGAACAGGAGAAAGCGCCAGGGCACGAGCTTCTTATGGTCCGGGACGCGCGAGGCGGCCTTCAGCATCAGTTCGACCTCGGCCGGCGCGGGTCCCGGCTCGCCAAGGGCGCTGGCGGAGACCGAGCGGCGGGCGAGCAGGAGGTCGATGGCGGGATGCGGCATGGCGCGAGAGGACGAAGCTGGGCTTCCCTAGCCCGAATTGGGCGGACGGACAACGCTCCGGCGATGCTCCGACAATGCTCCCGCAAATGCACCGCAATGCGCCGGCGGATGAGCGGGCAAAAGACCGCAAAAGGGCCGCATTCCGCCGCAATTTTCGCAGCGTTATGCGCGCCGGAAACGGGGTATAACTGCTGGCAGCCGATTGACCGGAGCGACCAGAATGCGGGGGAAACGCTGCGCGGAGCTTAGGCTCCTGCTCCTGCCCGCCGCTCTTCTTGGAGCGGGCGCGGCCGCAGCCCAGACCGCGCCTTCGCCTTTAGAATCAGGGCCTTCCGCCGCAATCGTCGTGCTCGACGCTTCGAGCAGCATGAGCGGCAAATTCGGCGGCACGGTCAAAATCGCCGCGGTCAAGGAGGACCTTGGCGCAGCGCTCGGCCGCTATGCCGGCCGGCTCTCTTTCGGTCTTGTCGCCTTCGGCCATCGCAAGGCCTCCAATTGCGCCGACAGCGAGATCGTTGCCAAGCCCGGCGAACTTACCTTCGCCGCCAAGGACAAGCTCTTCGACAAGATCAAGCCGAAGGGCCAAGCGCCGGTCGCCGCCGCCTTGAGCGACGCCGCCAAGGCCGCATCCCCCCAAGCCAAGCTCGACATCGTGCTGATCGCCGACGGCGGCGACACCTGCGATGCGGATCTTTGCTCGACCGCGGCGGCGCTGAAGGAGAAAGCGCCCGCTCTACGGATTCACGCCATCGGCTTGAGCGACAAGGAAGACGAACTCAAGCCGCTCGCCTGCGTCGCCGCGGCGACTGGCGGCACCTTCGTCGCCGCAAAGGATGCGAATGACCTGAAGACCGGCCTCGCAACCGTCCTCGATGCCGCCGCGGGCGCTGCACCGACACCGGCGCAAACGAGCGCTGTCGAGAACGGCATGGCACCAGAACCCACTGCGCTTCCGATTGGAACTGCAGCCGCCGTCCCTATCGATCTCGACGCCCAGCCGCAAATCGAGACAAGAGCGCTCACCGGCGAGGAGGATTTGCCGCCAGGCACGGTCGCAACCCAGCCGATAGATTTGAGCGAAGCGGGGCAAGAGGAGGCAGCCTCGCCCAGCGCAGAACCGCCCACCGCAAACAGCGAGACCGCCGTGCACAAATCCACGAGCACCGCGCCGGTGGTCAATCGGGTCCAATCCGTGCCGATCACGCCGCCTCCCCCGCCGACACAAACGGCGCAAGCGCCAGCCGCCGCGCCGGCGCCCCCGCCAGAACCCACGGCACAGATCTCTGCCGCCACGCCCGCACCCTCTGCCGCGCCGCCCGACGAACCATCGCCGCCGGCCAAGACAGCCGCCGCCCCACCGCCGCAAGTCCAGCGCCCGGTCCCGGTGACCTTCAAAGCGCTGATCAGCGAGCAAGGACCGCGATTGCAGGCGGGTCTCACTTGGCGCGTCTACGCCTCCAAGCCGCCGGCCGAGGGACAAGGCTTCAAGTTGCTCAGCACCCATCGCGAAGCGATGCCGACCGCGGCACTGCTTCCCGGCGAATATTTAGTCAACGCCGCCTATGGACTGTCCAACCTCACCAAGAAGATCAAGGTTGAAAGCGGCCGGTCGGTCGAAGAGACCTTCGTGCTCAATACCGGGGGCCTGAAGCTTGCTGCGCTCCTGCCGAGCGGCGAGAAGCTACCCGACGGCGCCGTCAAGTTCGACATCCTCTCCGACGAAGAGGATCAGTTCGGCAATCGCCACGCAATCCTTCGCAACGCCAAGCCCGGCGTCACCATCAGGCTCAATGCCGGCGCCTACCGCATCGAGAGTCTCTATGGTGACGCGAACGCCGTGGTCAGAGCCGACGTGACGGTGGAACCCGGCAAGATCACCGAGGCAACGATCAAGCAGACCGGCGCCAAGATCACCTTCAAGCTCGTCCAGTCGCTTGGCGGCGAGGCGCTCGCCGACACGAAATGGACGATCCTCACTTCTGCCGGCGACGTGGTGAAGGAGAATGCCGGCGCCCTGCCGACCCACATCCTCGCCGCAGGCAGTTATGCCGTGATCTCAGACCATGGCGGCTTGAGCTACACCCGCAAATTCTCCGTCGAGTCTGGCGCGGCGAAACAGGTCGAGGTGGTGGTCGACGACGGGCCGACCTCTCCCGAGGATTTGAAGGCGTTGACCGACCCGCCCGAGCCCGAGCCGGTCTCCACTGAAGGGGTCGTCGCCGGCGACGGAACGGTCCCGTCGCCCGAGGGCGGCATGGCGTTCGACGGTTTCTCGGCGGCGCCGCGTGCCGACCCGACCCAGCCCTTGATCAATCCCGGCGTGCTGCTGCGTGGTACCCGCTAGATGATTGCTGACCTGTGCGCTCGTGGTCGAGCAGCCATTGCTTGCGCGCAAGCCCTCCCCCATAGCCGGTGAGCGATCCGTCGCTGCCGATCACCCGGTGGCAGGGAATAATGATGCCGCGATAATTGTCGCCGACCGCGCGCGCCACGGCGCGCACGCCTCTGCGTTCGCCGATGCTCTTGGCGACATCCGCGTAGGAGCGCGTCTCGCCGGGCGGAATGGACAAGAGCGCGTCCCAGACGCGCCGCTGGAACTCGGTGCCGCGCGGCGCGAGCGGCAGATTGAACGACTTGCGCTTCCTAGCGAAATATTCGCCGATCTCTCTTTCCGCCTGATCGAGCACGGGATGGTCGCCGGGCACGATGGCGAATTTGGTCCTCTGCCTCAGCCGCAAGATCTCGCGCTCCAACCCGCGCCGGTCCACCCAATCGAACACATGCAGCCCGTCATCGTCGGCCAGCGCGAGGATGGGACCGAGTGGCGACTCGATCCAGCGAGCGATCAGACAATGCACGCCGTTCGCCTTCGAGGGCGCTGCGCCGAACAGGCGCGCGAAGGCCTCGCGAAATCCGCTCGGCGACTCAAATCCATGCTCGAGTTGTGTGTGCAAGACATTGCTCCCATTTCTGACGGCTGCCAGCGCCGAGCCCATGCGCCGCGCCCGCTGATAAGCCTGAAACGACATACCGAAATAGCGCTGGAACTGGCGCCTCGCGGTGGAGGGCTCGATCCCCATCTCGGCCAGCTCACGATCCCGCAGCGGCTCCGACGGGCGCTGCTCGACCTGTCTGAGCAGTTGCTCGACCAATGCCGGCACCTTGCCGTTCTCCTCCATCGGCCGGCAGCGCCGGCAAGGACGAAAGCCCGCATAGAGCGCTTCCTTCTTGCCGGGAAAGAACTCGACATTCTCGCGCAGGGGCTTGCGTGCCGGGCAGACCGGCCGGCAGAAAATCCCGGTCGTCTTCACCCCGACGACGAAAATGCCCTCATAGGACGAATCCCGGCGCTGCATCGCGCGCCAGAATTCGTCGCTCCGTTTGGTGAACTGCTTCGTGCTCATGGGCAAAGACTAAGCCAACGGTCGCCCGCCATGCGACCGATTTTCAGGCAGCAAACTTCTCCCTGCATCAGACATGCGGGTTCCTTACCGCGGCGCGAGGGCGTCCGGCCTATGCTTCTTTTTCCCCTCATTCATGAGGGGCGGCGCGCCTAAAAGCGCAAACCTATGGTGTCCGTCTCTGTCGCCAGAGACGGCGGGCGCCTTCAGGCGCGCCAACAAGCGCTCAAGCATATGCGCTCAAGTAGGCCAGAGGCCGGTAGCGCAACACGAAAGCACCTGTTCATTTGCGGCGTCTTTGATCGGCACCGGGCCCCGCTTTCGATTGGTCTTGCCGCGCTCGAGCGGAGCGCGAGGCCAAGTCGTCAGTCAGCTCCTGACAGGGACTCGTAGAGTGGTCCCGGGGGGAGCCCCGATGCGGCCCGAGTGCCTGACTGCGAACCAGGCCCGCGGGCGCCGCACCCCGTCCCGCCGTCACGAACGCCTCGCGAAACGCCCCTTCAGAAGGACGATGTGGGCGGACTATACGGGCGTTTCGAATGGCGGGGATAAGTTCCGTTCCTTTTGCCCGGGCCGCGGCTTCGCGCCGGACATCCAATAGGGCGCCCCAAGTGAAGAAGGGCCTCATTGGATGGCCGGGACAAGCCCGGCCATGACGAGTCTAGATTATGCCGCCGCGTTTCGAGTCAACCGACTGCGCAAGTCAGGTGGGACAGCCTCGTCCGTCAGCATCTTGATCGCGGCGTCGAGCTTCATCACCTGCTGTTCTTGCGAGCCGAGCCGCCGCACCGAGACGGTTTTCTCCTCTGCCTCGCGCTTGCCCACCACCAGCAGCACCGGCACCTTGGCAAGCGAGTGCTCGCGCACCTTGTAATTGATCTTCTCGTTGCGAAGATCAGCTTCGGCGCGCAAACCGACCGCCTGAAGCGCCTCCAGCACGTCCTCGGCATAAGCGTCCGCCTCGGAGACGATGGTGGCCACCACCGCCTGCACCGGCGCGAGCCAGAGCGGCAGATGCCCGGCGTAGTGCTCGATGAGAATGCCGGTGAAGCGCTCGAGCGAGCCGAACATGGCGCGGTGGATCATCACCGGCACCTTCCTCTCGCCGTCAGGACCGATATAGAACGCGCCAAGCCGCGCCGGCATGTTGAGATCGACCTGGATCGTGCCGCATTGCCAATCGCGGCCGATCGCGTCGCGCAGCACATATTCGAGCTTCGGCCCGTAAAAGGCGCCCTCGCCCGGATTGAACTCGTAGGTCAAACCCGCGGCCTCGACCGCGCGCTTCAGCGCAGCCTCCGCCTTGTCCCAAGTAGCGTCGGCGCCGACCCGCTTGTCGGGCCGGTCGGCGAATTTGATGCGCACGTTCTCGAAGCCGAAATCGCGATAGATCGACAGCAACTGCTCATTGAGCTTCACGCATTCCTCGGTGATCTGCTCTTCGGTGCAGAAAATA
>JBQGDO010000192.1:0-1609 GCA_052039105.1 Methyloceanibacter sp. | reverse complement strand
ACGATCCCGCACTTCTATCTCACGCTCGACTGCGACATCGGCAGGCTCATTGCGGCGCGCGAGGAGATCAACGCCGCCGCGCCCAAGGACAAGGACGGCACGCCGGCGTACAAGATTTCGGTCAACGACTTCGTCATCAAGGCGCTCGCGCTTGCGCTCCAACGCGTCCCGGACGCCAACGTGACCTGGACCGAAGGCGCGATGCTCAGGCACAAGCACTCCGATATCGGCGTCGCGGTATCGATCCCCGGCGGACTGATCACCCCGGTCGTGCGCAAGGCGGAGCAGAAGTCGCTGTCTGTCATCTCCAACGAGATGAAGGATTTCGCCGCGCGGGCGCGCTCGCGCAAGCTCAAGCCCGAGGAATACCAGGGCGGCAGCAGCGCGGTATCGAATCTCGGCATGTACGGGATCAAGGAATTCTACGCGATCATCAATCCGCCGCATGCGACCATTCTCTCGGTCGGCGCCGGCGAGGAGCGCCCGGTCGTGCGCCACGGCAGGATCGAGGGGGCGCATGTCATGACGGTCGGGCTCGCGACCGATCACCGCGCGGTCGACGGCGCGCTCGGCGCACGGCTTGTCGGCGCGTTCAAGACGTTGATCGAGAACCCCGTGATGATGGTGGTGTGAGGGCGGGGACGAGCGAACGCGAGGCGTTCAAATCGCGGAGATTGAAGTGGCGGATTCCTTCGACATCATCATCATCGGCTCGGGGCCCGGCGGCTACGTCACCGCGATCCGCGCGGCGCAGCTCGGCTTCAAGACCGCGATCGTCGAACGGGACTATCTCGGCGGCATCTGCCTCAACTGGGGCTGCATCCCCACCAAGGCGCTGCTCCGCTCGGCCGAGATCTTCCATTATATGCAGCACCCCGAAAGCTACGGCCTCTCCGCCGGCAAGGTCGCTTACGATGCCGCCGCCGTCGTCAAGCGCTCGCGCGCGGTCTCGAAGCGGCTCAACGACGGCGTCGGCTTTCTGATGCGCAAGAACAAGGTCAGCGTGATCTGGGGCGAGGCCGCGATCGAGGCGCCGGGAAAGGTGACGGTGAAAGCGAGCCGGAGCGAGGCGCCGAAAGGGGCGCTGGGCCCCGGCGCCTACCAGGCCAAGCACATCATCATCGCCACCGGCGCGCGGCCGCGCGTGCTGCCGGGGCTCGAGCCCGACAAGAAGCTGATCTGGACCTATTTCGAGGCGATGGTGCCGGAGCGGATGCCGAGATCGCTGCTGGTCGTGGGCTCGGGTGCGATCGGCATCGAGTTCGCCTCGTTCTATCAGACCTTCGGCGCGGAGGTGACGGT
This sequence comes from Methyloceanibacter sp., assembly GCA_052039105.1. Lineage (GTDB taxonomy): Bacteria > Pseudomonadota > Alphaproteobacteria > Rhizobiales > Methyloligellaceae > Methyloceanibacter. The sequence goes on along the minus strand of JBQGDO010000192.1, from coordinate 307 downwards.
CGTCGAGGTGCTGCCGCAGATTCTTCCCGCGGAGGATGCCGAGATCTCGGCCTTCGCGCGCAAGCAATTCGAAAAGCAGGGGATCAGGATCCTCACTGGCGCCAAAGTGACCAAGCTCGACAAGAAGCCGGATAGCATCACCGCGACCATCGACGACGGCAAGGGCGGCACGCACACCGTGACCGCCGAGCGCGTCATCTCCGCGGTCGGTGTGGTCGGCAATATCGAGAATCTCGGGCTCGACAAGCTGGGCGTGAAGACCGAACGCGGCGCCATCGTGGTCGATCCGCTCAATCGCACCAATATC
>JBQGDO010000191.1:0-14743 GCA_052039105.1 Methyloceanibacter sp. | reverse complement strand
AGATTGATCGAGTAGCCGAGCGCGAGCAGCATGGCGAGCACGCCGACCAGCGACAGTGGAATGGTGACGATCGGGATGATGGTGGAGCGGAGATTGCCCAGGAACAGAAAGATCACCACGATGACGATGATCCCCGCCTCACCCAAAGTCTTCACCACCTCCCAGATCGAAGCGCGAATGAAATTGGTGGCGTCATAGGCGATGTCGGCTTCGAGACCCGGCGGCAGCTCGCGTTGAATCGATGGAAATTCCTTGCGCACGTCGGTGATCACGGTGAGCGGGTTCGCGGTGGGCGTGGCGTAGACGCCGATGAACACCGCCTTTAGTCCATCGAAGGCCGACGACGAATCGGCATTTTGCGGGCCGAGCTCGATCTGGGCGATCTCGCCGAGCCGTACCAGCGAGTCGCCGCGCGCCATCACCACCAGCTTGGCGAACGCCTCGGGCGTCTCCAGCGAGGTCTTGGCGTCTATATTGGTCTGGACGAAATCGCCCTTCACCTGGCCGGGCGCCGAGGTGAAATTGTTGGCGGCGAGCGCGTTGCGCACGTCGAGTGGAGTCACCCCGAGCGAGGCCATGCGGTCGGGATCGAGCCAGATGCGCATGGCGAACACCTGGCCGCCCAGGATCTGCGCATTGGCCACGCCGTCGATGGTCTGCAGCTTGGGCTGCACAACGCGCTGGAGGTAGTCGCTGATCTGCGATGAGGTCATCACGTCGGAATTGAAGGAGAGATACATCAGCGCGTAACCCTCCCCCGTCTGCTTGGTGACGATGGAATCGTTGGCCTCGCGCGGCAGGATGCTCTTCACCTGCGCGGCCTTCGACAGCACGTCGGTCATCGCGCGGTCTGGATCGGCGTCGAGCTTCAGGTTGAGCGTGACCGTGCTCACATTTTGCGTCGAGGTCGCGGTCAGTGTGTCGATGCCCTCCGCGCTGGCTACCGCCTGCTGGATCGGCACGGTGATGAAGCCCTGGATCAGGTCGGCATTGGCTCCCGGATAGGTCGTGGTGACGGTGATTGTCGTGTTCGACAGCTCAGGATACTGGCGGATGGGCAACTTGAATCCCGCCTGCGCCCCGACCAGCAGGATCAGCAGACTCACCACCGTGGCGAGCACCGGCCGCTTGATGAAGATATCGGTGAAGTGCATGACCTTACTGCTTGGGCAGCTCCGCCGGGGCTTTCAGCAGGCCTGAGTTGTCGACCTTGATCGTGGCGCCAGGCTGCAATTTAAGCTGGCCGCTGGTGATCACCTCTTCGCCGGGCTTCACCCCTTCGAGGATGGCGATGCGGTCGCCCTCGCTTGTGCCGACACGGACGAAGCGCCGTTCCGCCGTCAGCTTCTTCTCGGCGGCAATGCTGCCGGTCGGGGTCGCGTCGGAGGCGATCGCCGACGCGATCGGCTCCGCCGAAGCCGTCGGCGGCGCACTCGGTGTCGCCTCGCTCTTTTCTTCCTCCACCACCCACACACTGTCGCCGTAGAGGCCGTAGGTCACGGCCGTGCGCGGCACGGTGACGAATTCCTGCACGCTGCCGGCAAGCACGGCGACATTGGCGAACATGCCGGGCAACAGCTTGCGGTCCGGGTTGGGTACGCGCGCGCGCACCATCAAGGTTCGCGTATCGGAGCCGAGCTTGGCGTCGAAAGCCTCGATTTCGCCCTTGAACATCTGTCCGGGGAATGCGTCGGCGGCGAGCTCGATCGTGCCGCCGGTCGTAATCTTTCTGACGTGGCTCTCCGGCACCGGAAAATCCACCCAGATCGGGTCGAGCGATTGCAGCCAGACCAGTGCCTGACCGGGCGACACATATTGTCCCCGCTCGACGTGACGCAGGCCGAGCCGGCCGGCGAACGGCGCGGTGATGGTCTTCTGTGCGATCAGCGCCTCGGTCTTCTGCACTAGCGCGGCGGCGGAGTCGCGCTTGGCCAGGGTGGCATCCAAGGTGGCCTGCGACACGGCGCTGGTCTTGACCAACCGCGAATGCCGCTCGAGGTCGAGATTGTGCTGCTGCAAGGTCGCCTTGTGATCGGCGAGGTCCGCCTCCTCCACCGACGTGTCGAGCTTGACCAGCTTCTGGCCCTTCTCCACGTCATGACCGCTGTCGAAGAAATAATCCATGACGAGGCCGCCGACCTGCGGCGCGACGTCCACGCCTTCGATGGCGACCAAGGTGCCGATGGCGCGCACCTTGTCGGTCCACCGCTCGGTCTTGGCGATGTCGGCCGTCACCGTCGCCGGCGGCGGCACCATCTTCGCCATGAACTCGCCGATCATCTTCGGTTTGAAGACGAGGTTGAAATAGCCCACCCCGACCAGGAACAGGCCGACGATGATGGCGGCTATGGTAAAGCGCTTAACCATGATGCGTGTGCTTGCAGCCCTCGATGCCGGGGCGGTGCTCCAGCCCCAGCGGTGCGACCCTAGCCATCGGAGAAGGCCAAATTGCGCCCCCGTTACGGCGCCGCGACAAGGAGATACCAGCCCCTTCGCGCTTTGCAAATCACTTCGGGCGCCGCCTTCGAGCCGCGCTGCTATGCTTAAGATTCGCGGCTGAATTTTGGCTGTGCTGCCTACGAGCAACCCTTCTGCGTTTCGACCTTGCGGATCGCCTTGACGTTGTACTGCTCATACTGGTTGAGCGGCACCTGCGTTACGTCGTCATGAAGGCAGCCCGCATTGCCGAACGCCTTGATGGTTTTCGGCGTCTTGAAGCAATAGCCGTTCTCTTTGTAGATCCAGTTGCGCACTTCCCAGAGCGGCTGGCAGCCGAGCTTCTTCAGGTCCGAAATCTTGAAATAGGACGAGTTCGAGCAGCCGATGGTCTCGTAGCAATTCGCCCGCGCGATGGTTTGCTGCATGCACACACCAAGCACGAATGCAGCGATTCCGATTCCAATCAGTGCCTTGAACGAGCGCATGACATTCTCCGTGGGATCGACCAATCGGCAGCACCATATCAATCGCCGACGAAGCCGCCGAAGGCGCGGGCGAAGTCGTTGTCGGCGGTGGTGCGCCGCGCGGCCGGCGTCGAAGCGCTTGTCTCGCCCGGCGGCGGCTGTTTCGACTCTGGCGGCGGCTGCGGAAAGCCTGCGGCGCTGTCGAACATCGCCACCGCCATCTTGCGGTCGAGGCCATAAGAGTCGGCCACGGTCTCGACTTTACCGCCCTCGTCCACCATGGCGGTGAAATAGACCATATGCACCGGCAGCTTCTTGCCGATTGATATCGCGCCGTTGTCGCTCTTCTCCCACAGCTCCTTCACCTTCGCGGCCGGCGTGCCGTTCGCCTCGGCGAGCAGGACCTCGGCGAAGCGCAACGGCTGTTCCATGCGCACGCATTCATGCCCGATCATGCGCACGTTCTGTTTGAAGTACTTTTTTCTCACCGGCAGCGTGTCGTGCATGTAGACCGTGTGCCGGTTGGGATAGAGGAATTTCACCTTGCCGAGATTGTTATGCGGGCCGGCCTTCTGTGAGAAGGTGAAGGCGAGCGGATTGACCCGGTTCCAATCCACCTTGGTGGCGTCCACCGGCTTGCCCTGATAGCTCACGAACAGTCTGTGCGATTTCAGGATCGAATAGCTCTTCCGCTGCAGCGGCGGGACGATATTTTCCTTCACCACCGTCTCGGGCGCGATCCAGTCCGGATTGAACACGATGGTCTTCATGTCGGCGGTGAATACCGGCGTGGCGTAGCCGATCGTGCCGACCAGGATCTTGTCGGCGTAGATGCGCTTGCCGTCCTTGACGACATAGAGCATGAACTCGGGCGAGTTGTTCCACACATAGAGACTGCCGAGATCCTCCGGCATCCAGCGCCAGCGCTCCATATTGATGATGAGGCGCTTAGCGGCGACGTCGTCGCTCTTACCCTCTTCGCGCGCCTTGAGCAGCGCCTGGCGTAGAAGCTCGAATTGCTCATGCTTGGGATGCAGCGCACGAAGATAAGCGTCGGGGGCATCCGCCGCCTCGATTTCCGCGAGCACGGTGTTCGGATCGCGCAGCGGCGGCCTCTGGTCGAACAATGAGCTGATCTTCGACGGCGTGAAGCGGCCTCCCCGCGCGTGACGCGCATATTCGAGAATGGCGAGGCTGAGCTTGAGCTCGGCCAGCGCTTGCGCCGCTTCATTTTCCGGCAAAGCACCGGCCTGCGGCAAGTCGAAGTCGGATGTTTCGAGACCCCAGTCACCCGCCCTCTCGATCTCGAACAAGGCGGCCTGACCCTTCGCCGTGAGGCCCATCTCGGTCACCCATACGGGCCTGCCGTGCGCCGCATAGAACGCGTCGAGCGCTCCGAGATCGGCCTCGCTCTGATCCTTGCGAAAAGCGGGGTCGGCGAGCGTGGCGCGGAGGCTGGTCACTACCGGATCGGCGGGGACCGCGGGCTCGGGTGCGGCGGCAAGCGGCGGCTCGGTCTGGGGCTCATCCTCTTGCGGTGGGATTCCCGCATCCGGTGCGGCTTGCGGCGCGGCCGGCACTGCATCCGGTATCTCCTCCACCTCCGGCGCGGGAGTCGGCGGCGGCAACGAGGGCGTCAAGGTGGGCTCGGGAAGCGGCACTTGCGGCGTCTGGCCAGGGACCTGCGCCCATGCGGCCGGTCCCACGACCAGCCCGCCGGCCAGGACGGCGACCCTGAGAATCCCGCGCATCCCCGTACCCCTCGCGACCCGGAGAAAAATAGCCAAAATCGGCGTTACGGGCCACCCCTGATCGTTCGCCTCCTGGCGAGGATTTCGGCTCAATGGGCGGCCGTTTGCCCGTCGCCCCGCGCCTCGGCACGCTGATCGCTCAGATCGGTCCTCACCCGCGGCAATGCGTCTGGATAGCGCTGCTGCACGAAGGCAATCATTTTCTCCCGAATCTCGCAGCGCAATTCGAAGGCTCGTCCCGAGTTGCTCGCGCTCGCCAGCATGCGGATCTCCATGGTGCTTTCCTTGAGGTCCGTGACCTGAAGCGCGATGACCCGGCCATCCCACAGTCTGGAGGCGCGCACGATCGCCTCGAAGTGTTTCCTCAGCTCGGCCACCGGGACCGTGAAATCGACATAGAGGAAGACGCTGCCGATCAAGGCGGAGCTCTCCCGCGTCCAGTTCTGGAACGGCTGCTCGATGAAGTAATTGAGCGGGACGATCAGCCGCCGCCAATCCCACAGGCGGATCACCACATAGCTCGAGGTGATCTCCTCCACATTGCCCCATTCGCCCTCGATCAGCAGCGCATCGTCGATGCGGATCGGCTGGGTCATGGCGAGCTGCACGCCGGCGATGAGATTTCGCAACATCGGCTGCAGCGCAAGGCCGACCACGATGCTTGCAGCCCCGGCGGAGGCCAGCAAGCTCACGCCGTATTGCCGCACGCCTTCAAAGGTCATCAGCGCCACGGCCAAAGTGACGATGACGATCAGCACCTTGGCGATCCGCTCCAGGATGCGCGATTGGGTGACATGCTTGCGCGCGAGCAGATTGTCCTCGGCGTCGAGCTTGAAGCGGCGCAGATAGATGACCATCCAGACATGCAGCGCCGTCAGGAAGAACCATCCGATCAGCACGATGATGCCGACGATCATGACTTGGCGCACTAGCACCGCCTGATCGGCTGACAGCGGGGCAATGGTCACGGCGAGCGCGATCGCCAGCATGATGGCGGCGAGCCGCGCCGGGCCTTCTGTGCGCGAGACGAGCGACCTGCGCAGCAGGCTCTGCTCGCTGACGGCGCGGGTCAGGACCTTGAAGACGAGCGCATGCAGCCACCACGCCGCCAGCACCAGCGCAACAATGAGCGCCACACTGATAGCCCAATCCGGCAGCCAGGAAACGCGGAGGTCGAGGAGAGCGGGAAATTGCGTGAGTTTATTCACGGGACCTGCGGGAAATGTTGGGGAAAGCCGCAATTCTCCTCTGCTTTAACCAGCCCGCGCGGCGATGGTTTCAAGCCGCGCATCATCCTTACCGCGGCGCATAATCGCGTCCGGTCTGTGCTCTTCTCTCCCCTCTCAACATGAGGGGGTGGCGCGCCGAAAGGCGCAGTCCAGTATGGTGTCCGCGTCCATTGCTGGACGCGGCGGGCGCCTGCCGGCGCGCCACATGCGCTCGAGCATATGCGCTCAAGTAGGCCAGAGGCCGGTAGCGCATCGCTAAATCGCGCAGGCTCATTTGCGGCGTCTTTGATCGGCATCGGGTCCCGCTTTCCGTTGACCGGTGGTAGGCTCCGGGCGGTCAGCCAGCTCCTGGCAGGGGCCCGTAGTGGCCCCGGGGGGAGCCCCGATGCGGCCCGAGTGCCAAGCTTGCGAGACCAAGCCCGCGGGCGCCGCACCCCGTCCCGCCATCGCAACGCCTCGCGAGAGCGCCCTTAACTGGACGAGGTGATGCCGAGTCTAACCAAGGTTTGAAATGCGGGGATAAGCGCGGGGATAGGCTCGTCAAAAAACACACTTGTCATCGCCGGCTCGGCCGGGCGATCCGGTAACCACCGCCTTGACAAGGGAGAGCGGGGGATAGAGCGCGCGCCGCTAGCGCTTGGCGGCGTCGATTTCCTTGGCCTTTTCCAGCAGCTCTTTGAGCGACAAGCGGCAATAGGGCCTGAGATCGGACTTTGAGCCCCGCGTTGCGATCCTGAGCCCTTCATTCTTGTCGGCGACCGCCGCCTTCAGCACCCGCTCTTTGTCGATCGAGGCGTCGCGCTGCAGATAATGCGCTTCGATCTTGGCGATCGCCGCCCCGGCTAATTCGGCATCGGCGGCGGTGAGCTGCGCGTCCTGCGCGCATTGCTTGACCACCTCATTCTGCGCATAGAAATTCTTGAGCGAGGTCGAGAGGCTGGCGGCCAGCGCCCCTCCCCAGACCATCGCCAAACCGGCCACAAGCCACCCAGCAGCGCGCGCACGCATCGCCTGTTCCCTCGTTAGCGGAGATTGCGAAAGCGCGCTTTTAGCCGAGGCCGCGGACAAGATCAAATGGCGTTCGCGCGAAATGCACAGCGGGGCCGCGCGCGGTCCGGTCGCCAAGCGGCGGGGGCTTAGCTCGCTTCTACTCGGCGCTTGCTGTGTATCAAAAAGGAACATTCGCGCACACCAAGCAGTCCTCCTCCTGCCGGTAGAGAAAGCCCGGGAACGACTTTGCCTGAGCGGCGTTTGACTTCCGCATAAGACCAAGTAACGGGGGCAAGGGGCATGGTTCCAAAATGGCAGCCGATCAGCACCGCGCCGAAAGACGGCACGCGGATTCTCGTATTCGAATTCGATGAAGAAGCGGGCGAGACCGTGCGGGTATCCCGCTGGCGTAACGACACCATTCCGGCCGGGTGGGCCGGTGGAGAGCGGCCGAGCCATTGGCTGCCGCTTCCCCTTCCCCCGAACGCTCCAAAAAATGTCTCGAACGGCAACGCCCTGGCTGCCAGCTTGGAGGGTTGAAGTAAAACGCTAAGGAATGGGGACGCGGGGGAAAGACTAGCGTGAGGGAGTACGCGTCATGACGAATCTGATTTCCAAAATGGCGGGTCCCAAGCCCGCGCCGGAACCTGACACCGCGCCGGCCGAAAGAAGCCGCCTTGCGGTGCCGCGCTTCGAAACCGGCGACAGCCTGACCAAGAAACTGCTTGTTGCCCAGCAGAGCAAACCCGAGGCGGCGGAGAACGGCACCACCGACCTCCTGCTGCGCGGGCTGGTCGACCGGCTGCCCAAGCCGGACAGCATCTGGCCGCTCGACGATCGCGCGAAATGGCTGCGCACGGCCGTCAGCATCTTCGACCTCGTGTACGAACCGGGCCAAGGCGAAGAGCGGGGGATCAGCGTCGGCCTCGTCAAGCTCGACGCTTAGAGGCGCGGCTGGGAAGGGCGCGGGTTACCAGGGCCGCGGAAGCCTGCACCAACGGGCGGCTGGGGCTGTGGATAAGTTTGCCCAAGAAATGTCATCAAAAAACTTGACAGTGCTGAAAATGACACTGTTTTCCTGCCGTCCGGCGAGAGTTGAGTGGATCGCTCCGGGGCGCGATAGCTGCAACCGCTTAGAACCTTCAACCAAAGACCGATCAATGACTTCAGGCCAGAATATTGAAGCGCTGCTTGAGGTTTTCGACGAGCCGCTCCGCGACCCGAGTGGACGCACCCCGACCGCCGCGAAACCCGCCCTTTCGGCCCCGGGCCAAGACTTGGCACGGCCCCCGAGCAAGGGGATCGGACCAGCCCAACCGCCAGCCCCGAAACCGGCGGTGGCCCCTGCCACCCCGAGGAAGGGTGGCGCGTCGGTAAAGGGCCTCATCTCGGCACTGATCGGCATCGCGCTGGTGCCGATGGCGATCCTGTTCGCGCTGTTGTGGCAAGACATGATGCGCCTACGCGGCACGCAGACCGTGGCGCCGGCCAAACAGATGAGCGCCGTGAGGACCTTTGACCAGAGTGCTTCGACGGAGCCGAAGCAAGCCGCGAGGCTGTTCGAAGTCGCCCTCTCCTCGCCCGGCCGGATCGACGCAGAGGCCGGTGATGTCGTGGAGTTTCCCATCGCCATCGACGCCACAGCAGCGCTGCCCGCGCGCAGCATTGTCGCCATCACCGCCCTGCCCGAAGGCGCTTCCTTCTCGGCAGGCCGTCCTTTCGGCGTTAGCGGTTGGAGCCTTCGCCCCGACGAGATCGGCGACTTGCAGTTGCGATTGCCGCCGCGGACCGCCAACTCCGACATGCGCCTTGAGCTCGTTGCCGGCGACGGAACCGTGCTGGCGCAGTCCGAGACTCGGCTAAGCATCGCCACCCTGCCGCCCGTGGTCGCGACGGTCGACCATCCGATGCTCGATGCCGTGCAGACCACACCCACAAACACCGCTGCCTTGGAGCAGATTGCGGTTGCGCAAGCCGAGGAGATCGCGCCGCTAGCCGACACGCCGCCTCCGCCGCAGCGAAAGCCGACAGCTTCGAGCGAAAACGACTCTGCGCTCAAGGTCAACACCGTCAAGGTCGTGACTATCACGCCGCCGCTTCCGGCGCGTCCGCACGATGGCGCCTATGCCTTGGGCTCGCCCGCGGACGAGGCGACCGCCGAATGGATGGAGACCAAGACCGCGGTGGATATGCACGTGAAGGCCCAGCAATCGTCGGAGACGGTGAAGGTCGCCGAGAAGGGCCTCAAGGTCCGCGTAACGGCGCGCGACAAGAACTGGGTTCAGGTCACCGATCCCGCGAGCTCGACGACCGGGTGGATCTACAATCGCTTTCTCCAGCCGGCCAAGCCCCCCGCGCAATAGCCCATCGGCACAATTTCACTGCCCCTTGCAAATCGGCAGCGGCTGCGGCGGCGGTGGCGGACCATCCTTCTTGAAATATTCGGCAAGCACCGGCTCCAAGGTTTCCTTCGGCCAGAATTTCGGTGCGCCGATCTCTCGCAAGCAGGAGGCGTTCCAATATAATCCTGCGCGCGCGAGCGATCGGCCCGTCTTGACCGCTTGCACGACCGCGTCGATGTCGCTGGATTCTGGATAGATGTAGAGCGTGGTGGGCTGGTCCTTCGCCATCGCGAAGATCTTCTCGGAGTCCGCCGGCGTCCAAGTGGTGCAGCCGTTAGAGCGGCCGCCGCTGTAATTCACCAACGTCCCAAATGGCACATAACCGTCTTGGTCCGCGTAGGCGCTGTCCGGGTTTTTGCGACGGCATTGAACCCTCAGCACGACGGCCGGATGCCCGCCGATGGCGCGCTCTCTCGCGTTTGCGGTGTCGCCTTCGCCTTCGAACTGCAGGAACGAGCGGATCAACATCTCGTTCTTTCCGGCCGAGACGCGATAATAGCCTTTGAACGAGGTTCTCGTTTCCGCCGTCACATAGGGTCCGCCGGTGGTCAGCTTGGAATCCATCGCATTGCTGAAGTTCTTGGCGCAGCGCACGCCATTGGCAAAATTCGCGATGCCTTTCAGATTGCGCCCGTTGCCGTGACCCGCCGGAACCGCGCGGAACGAACGATCGGCTTCGCAGATAACGTAAAACCGCCGGCCAAATCCCGCGGGGCGCGTGGCGTCCATGGCGAAGTAGCAAGGATTCTTGACCGTGCCATCGCTCGACTTTTGCAAGTAAAGCGCGCGTGCCCTCTGCAACACCACTTCTGAGATCTGACCGTCACCGTCGCCGACATGGGCCTTCAGCCACGGCGGAAGGACCCATGGCAGCTCCGCGGCGAACGACCGAGGCAGCCCCGACACCGCGACGAGGCCGACGATGGTGACGCTGGCGAGCCTAGCGATAAGAAGGAGCGACCTTGACCGCACGGATCAATCCCCCTGTCGAAAACTGCGCTGCAAACCCCCGATTCATCCCTTGGCGCGCGAGTATAGCAGGTTAACGCGTCTCGCGCTCCAGGTAAGGCCTTGTTCCAACTGGTCTCTGGACCGTCGCGGATATACACTCGGTTAGATGCGGGTGCGCCATGGAACGTCGCCTTGCTGCAATCCTTGCAGCCGACGTGCAAGGATACAGCCACCTCACGGAGCTTAACGAAGAGAGCTCCACAGCCACTCTTCGCTCATACTCCGCTGTTGTCGAAGAGGCGATTGCCGCGCATCGCGGTCACTCTCTGAGCTGGGCGGGCGACGGCGTCGTCGCCGAATTCCCCAGCGTCGTCGAGGCCATTCGCTGCGCCGCCGAGATTCAGGACGAGATCGCCGAGCGCAACGCCGACCTGCCCGAAGACCAACGCATGCAGTTCCGCATCGGCGTCAATCTCGGCGATGTGATCGCCGAGGGGGACCGCCTTTACGGCACCGGCGTGAACGTCGCCGTTCGCCTGCAACAACTAGCCGAGCCCGGAGGAATCTTCGTATCGCAGACCGTCTACGATCAGGTTCGGAAGATCGTCGGGATTCCCTTCGAGGATGTCGGCGAGCGGCATTTGAAGAACATCACCGATCCGGTGCATGTCTACCGCATTCTTCCGGCCCCGCCGACGCCGCTCCACACATTTCTCTGGCGCATTCGCCGCAGTCCGGGTCTCGGCGCCGCTGCTGCCGTCGCCGTTCTGCTTGTCGTGCTTGGCGCATCGTTCCTACTGCGTCAGCCGGCGGCGCTGTGGGATCCCCTGCTGGGGGTTCGAGGCACGCTCCCCGAGAACCCGTCCATCGCGGTGCTGCCTTTCCAAGACATGAGTGCAACCCGTGATCAGCAATATCTGGCCGATGGCATCACCGAAGAACTGATCATGGGGCTGGCCAAGTTTCCCGACTTCGTCGTCATGGCCCGCAACTCGACCTTCACCTACAAGGACAAGCCCACGGACGTCCGGCAGGTGGGACGGGACCTCAATGTTCGCTACGTGCTCGAGGGCAGTATCCAGCGCGCCAATGAGCAGGTCCGCGTTACGGCACAGCTGATCGACGCGACGACCGGGCGGCACATCTGGGCCGACCGCTACGACCGGCAGGTCGACAACATTTTCGCCATTCGCGACGACATCACGCGATCCATTGCCGGCACCCTCGGAAGCATCGCCGGCGTGGTCACCGAAGCCGAGGCGGCACGCATATCTGCGAAAGACCCGAATAGCTTCACGGCCTACGACTACCTGATGAAGGGCTGGGACGCCTACAACAAGTTCACCCGCGAGGACAACGCCGCCGCACGCAGCTACTTCGAGCAGGCGATGGCGATCGACCCGAACTATGCCCGGGCCTATGCCGGCCTCTCCTGGACGCATGAACTGGATTACGACTTCGAGTGGACCGATGACGACGCGAAGAGCCTGAAACTCGCGCTCGACAACTCCCTCACGGCTGTGCGGCTGGATCCGAACGATATCCAGGCGCAATGGGGACTCGGCTGGGCCTATTTGTACAACCGGCAATTCGACCGGGCGATGACCCATTACGCGCGCGCGCGAAAGCTGAACCCGAACGACGCCGAAGTGCTCGCCGAAATGGGCAATCTGCTCATCTATGTCGGCCAGCCGAAACAAGCGCTCGAGCAGGTACAGGAGGCCATTCGGCTCAATCCGAACCACTACGAATGGTATCTCTATTATGTCGGCTGGGCCTATGAGGAAGCCGGCATGCCCGAACAGGCCATCGAGATTTTCGAGAAAGCGATCGATCTGCAAAATCCCGATGAGGAGCAGCTCTGGTATCTGCCGACGGTCGCGGCCGCCTATGCCGAGCTTGGCCGCATGGACGACGCACGCAAGGTGGTCGAGACGGTCCTGTCGCGCGAGCCCGACTTCTCGATTGCCAAGAAGGTGGCCCGCTATCCCTACAAGACCAAGGAATTGGCCGACCGCTACGCAAACGCGCTGCGCCGCGCGGGATTTCCCGAATAATGCGCCGGAAATTGGCGGTCAGAAAGACGCTTTGAGCGAGCCCACGACGAGATCGTGGCAGGCGTTGACGCCCGGCGAGCAGGTGAAGCCCTCGACGTCGAAGCTGTCCCAATAGCGAACCTCGAGCTCGAGCGCGGGGGTCTCATTGAAGCCTAGCGTCAAAGCGGCGCTCCAATAGCTGTAGGAGTAGCCGCCCTGGCTCAGATCGCCCCATTGGTGGCCGAGGTGGCCGCTCAGTTTCGGGGTGAAAAACCAGACCTTGTTGAAGGTCCACTCGGGGGTGAGCTCGAGCACATCGTTGTTGCCGGTCTCGCCGTAATATTCGGGGGACCAGTAATTGTAGAGCGTGAGTTTCAGCTTGTCGTTGAAGAAGCTGCGGCTGACGCCGGTCCAGATCTCGACATAGTTGAACTCGCCATCGGGATCGAAGGCGCTCGGATAGGCGACATAGTAGGCGGCAATGTCGAAGCTCCATTTGCCGACGGTCGGAGCGACGCCCACATAAAAGTCGAGCTCGAGATTGGCGAGGTCCTGCCCGTTCGGACCGAGCCCGAAGTCCACGTTGGAGCCCCAAATGCCCGCGTAGTAGATCTCCTTGTAGTAAAGATCGAACTCGGCCTGCACGGCCGGCCGTTCCGCCGAATTCGTCAAGCCGCGATCGACATATTGGGTCAGCAGAGCCGCGTTGCCGCTGAGCGTGATATCGCTTGCCGCGTGGGCCGGCAGCACCGCCGCCCAAACCAGCACGCCCCCCAGAATGCCCCGCCTCATCATCGCAGCACCACGCTGTAACGGCACTCGCGCTGCTTCGGGCGAATTCCCCGCCAATCTCGAACTACAGCACGGTTAGCCCGTTGCTGCTCAATCAAAAAATCGCGCCGGCAATTTTGCCTTGGCGCTGTGGCATGTTTGCATCCGGGCAATTTTGCCCGCAGCAGCAAAATGTTACGTCCCGGCGTAGAAAGCCGGCTTTAGCTCGTCTCATTCTCTCGCCGCGGCGCACTTACTGGAAATGATAAAACTGATCGTTCAAGTACTTCAGCAGGTCCTGCGTTTCGCTCTCGGAAATTTCCGTGTTCGCCATATGCGAACAGCTGCCCAGCTGCTCCTTCAAAGCATCCAAGGACTGAACCACCCGGTCCTTGCGCGTCAGCACGCCGGTATCGTGGCACCCCATGCAATTGGCGTCGAACAAGCGCTTCCCATTGGCGGCGTCGCCCGGCAATGGGGCGGCGTAGGCGCTCGGCACCAGCAGCATCGATAGCGACGCAAGCAAAATGGTTTTCATGGCGCGGCAGTCGCGGCAGCTTATCATTGCGCGATATCCGCATCCCAAACCTTCATCGGGGCGACTCTCGATCTTGCCATTGCTTGTTCCCGTGGCGGCAAACTCTCGAATGCGGCCGGTATCGGTAGCGCATCGCCACCCTTGGCAAGCAATTCGTCGCGGACTTCCTCCGGCCTGCTTGCAAGATATTGGAGCTTGTTGCCCAGCATCATGGCCGAGCGCACGCCGCTCTGTAACATGTCAGGAGGCAGGGGCATCGGGCCCTGCGCCGCCGCAGCGTTGAACCAAACCGGCGAACCATCCGGCAAAAGCAATTTGCCAAGTGACGCGAGATTTCCTTGCACGAGCGTGGCAACCGCGGCAGGCGGTTCACGAACCAGCATCATCTGCAGCCAGTCAATTCTCGTTTTTGCACCGTTCCTATTTTCCGTGGAGATGGTCTTTCGTATACGGATCACCGTGTTTGGCGACAGCCTTCCCTCAGATCGATCCGGCAAGGTCAATTTTATGAATGAATCCGGCGCGGTCGCACTCGTCGCCGCCTGGCCCGAGGCTGCTGGCGCGGTTGCCGCGAGATACAGGCCTAAAGGCAGGACCCAGCCGAAGATGGCTAAAAAGTTCATGGATGAGTGCTCCCTATTTTGCGCTTGGGATCATAGGCGGACATGCCATGGCGCTAAAGCGGGATGTTGTCGTGCTTCTTGTAAGGGTTCTCGAGCGTCTTGTTGCGCAGCATCTGCAGCGCGCGGGCGATGCGCTTGCGCGTGCCGCGCGGCAGGATCACCTCGTCGATATAGCCACGCTCGGCCGCCACGAACGGATTGGCGAAGCGCGCCTGATATTCGTCGATGCGCTTCTTGATCTTGGCCGGATCGCCGAGCTCGGCGCGATAAAGAATCTCGGCCGCGCCCTTCGCCCCCATCACCGCGATCTCGGCCGTGGGCCAGGCATAGTTGATGTCGCCGCGGATATGCTTTGAGCTCATAACGTCGTAGGCGCCGCCATAGGCCTTGCGCGTGATGACGGTGACCTTCGGCACGGTCGCCTCGGTGAAGGCGAACAAGAGCTTGGCGCCGTGCTTGATCAGCCCGCCATATTCCTGGTCGGTGCCGGGCAGAAATCCGGGCACGTCGACGAAGGTGACGAGCGGAATGTTGAAGCAGTCGCAGAAG
>JBQGDO010000190.1:0-2996 GCA_052039105.1 Methyloceanibacter sp. | reverse complement strand
TTCCAAGGGGACAGGGTCAGGGCTGGGGAGCCAATGGCGATGTTTGCGCACGTGACCGGTTTCTTCGCCGCCGGCCCGTCCGATGGGAAGGACGAGGACGCGGTTCTCATCATCCAGGGCAAGTTCGAAGTAGACAAGGCGAAGGAGTTCATCCAGCAGTTCGGCAAGAGCGGATTCCTCGGCCTGTTGCTGAAGACGGAGAAAATCGGCGAGCGCGAGCTGTATGAGGTCGTTCCGCCAAAGAGCGGGAAGGGCCTGTTCGTGGCCGTGGCAGACAACCAGCATATCCTCTTCGGCGAGTCGAAAGAGTGGATACTGGCGTCGCTGGCCAACTCGACCGGCGACCGGAAACCGAAGTTGAATGCGGGGTTGCGGGCCCTCCTCGGCAAGGTCGACCGCACGCAGAGCGCGTGGCTGGTCGCGTCTCCCGTGCAGGACCCCGAGCTCGAAGAGGTGACGGCCGGGGTCCGCATCGCCTCCGATATCCGCATCGAGGTCAACGTCATTGCCAAGAGTGTGACCGACGCCCAGCGAATTGCCGAGGAAACGAAGACCGAGCTCGGACAGCTGGGCGGCCTGTTGACGGAGCTGGCGCGAGCGAACCCAGAGCTGGCGCCGATGGCGCCGCTGCCGCAAGAGGCGAAGATTGCGCAGGAGGGCAAGGCCGTTCGATTCGAGGGTTACATTTCCGCGCCGGTGGTCGAGGATGTGCTCAAGGCCGCCACAAAGGGGCGCTGAGCTCCGGCCGAGGCGCTCGGCACCGCCAGCTCGTTGCAAGCTCGGGCTGGTCGCCGGGCTGGCGCTTTTCTGCGCCACACTCCTTCTCGCTGCTCCCGCCCGAGCCGGCCGATCGTTCGAGTTCGCGTCGGCGTCCGAGGGGAGGAGGCTCCTTACGGCGCGAGACTCGTTCGTCGAGCAAATGAGCCCGTTCGAGCTTTCAGAACGAAAGCCGGCAGGGACATTTCCGAGAGCGAGTATCTGTCCATCATTGGGCAAAGCGTCTTGGAATGGGAGAGCGAGGAAAAAACCAGGGTTCAGTGCGCGCTCCAACAGATCGGCCCGGCATTGTCTCGGCTCTTTCCCGCACCGCGGGCGCCCATCTACCTCGTCAAGACGACGGGACGGGGAGAATTGAGTGCCCACACGCGCGGCAATGCGATCGTGCTTCCCAAGTCGGTGCTCGCCTCGGGCCAACGGTTCCTTCGGTGGATGCTGGCGCACGAGTTTTTTCACGTCTTCTCGCGCAACAATCCGAAGCCCAGGAGTGCGCTCTACGAGGCCATCGGATTTCGTCACTGCGGCAAGATCGAGCTCCCCGTTGCGCTGCGCTCGCGCATGATTACGAATCCCGACGCACCCACGAACGAGCATTGTATCCGCGTGACGTTTTCCGGAAAGCCGGTCTGGGCGGTTCCGATCCTCCATGTCCCCGAGAATGGGAAGGCATCCGTCTCGCGGTGGACTGGTCTTCCCGCCGTCGATGTAGGACTTCTGCTGGTCGAGAAGGATGGCCCCTCGGACGTTGCGCGCCCCATCCTCGGCACCGGAGGACCGTTGCTGGTCGGCGTCGACCGCGTTTCTGGCTTCTTCGAGCAGGTCGGGCGCAACACGAACTATATCATCCACCCCGAGGAGATCGTCGCGGACAATGCGGCGCTGCTCACGCTCGGTGAACGCAATGTCCCATCGCCCGAGATACTGAGCAGGATAGCGACGTTGCTCGGAGAAGCGCGTGCGCGCGCCCCGGCTCCGAAACGGACCGCGCGGGAAGACTCGCCCGCGCCGAAAAGCGATTGTGCGGACCCCGGCTGACACCGGCACCGCACTCGGGCGGGCGAGCAGCCGGCTGTAACCCGGGATGTCCTCAGATCAGCGCCAGCAGCATGAGGCCGATCCCGAGGATGGCGACGTTCCAGACCAGGGAGCGCACCAGGATGACGCCGGCGGCATAGAGCCCCACATAGGCGACGCGCGCCCAGAAATAGAGGTGCGCGCCCCATTCCGTCATCCAATTGTGCCTGCCGGCCGCATGGGCCATGAGCACCGCCGCGGCGAACATGGGGAAGGTCTCCATGAAGTTGCGCAGCGCCCGGTCGAGCCGGCCCGCCACGCCCGTCAACGCCGGCTTTTGCTCGTCGCGTGCGCCGGCAGACCACAGATATCCTCGCTGCAGGCTCGCCATGTGCGCGGCCAGGACGATCTGCAACAGGCCGAGCACGATGCTGAGGGCGAGCATTGTGAGTTCGATCGTCATGGCTGCTCCATTGGCTGTCTCGAGGGCCGCCGGGGAGATTGCCATATTCGCCGTGCACGTCCGGGCCTGCGAGTCGCCGCAGCGACGATGTGAATGCGAGGACCCCTGGCGGTGCATTGTCCAGCGTCACGCAGAGTTGCTTTTCCCCCGACCTGCTTGCGGCTAACCTCCCCTGCGCAGCGCAGCAGCCAAAGGACCGCACTCATGCCGCAACGGCCGATCGAGCTCTACTACTGGCCCACGCCCAACGGGCACAAGATTACCATCATGCTGGAGGAGTGCGGGCTCCCCTACGAGATCAAGCCGGTCAACATCGGGCGCGGCGACCAGTTCAAGCCCGCGTTCCTGGCCATCTCGCCCAACAACCGCATGCCGGCGATCGTCGACCCCGACGGCCCGGGCGGGCGGCCGATCTCGGTGTTCGAATCCGGCGCGATCCTGCAGTACCTCGGCCGCAAGACCGGCAAGTTCTATCCCGCCGACGAGCGCCAGCGCGTGGAGGCCGAGCAGTGGCTCTACTGGCAGATGGCCAACCTCGGCCCCAACGCCGGCAACGCCCATCACTTCCGTAACTATGCGCCGGAAAAGGTGCAGTACGGCATCGACCGCTTCACCAACGAGGTGAACCGGCTCTACGGCGTCATGAACATCCGCCTGGCCGACCGCCCCTACCTGGCGGGCGACTATTCCATCGCCGACATGGCCAGCTATCCGTGGGTGCGGCCCTATAAGAACCAGGGCC
>JBQGDO010000189.1:0-3174 GCA_052039105.1 Methyloceanibacter sp. | reverse complement strand
CGCCGCGCTTGGCGGCGCCGGCGCCGGCCAGGGCCGGCTTCTTTTCGCGCGCCGCCGGACTGGTCGCGCCGAAATCACCGCTGTCGTCGGCACCGAAGTCGCCGCTCCCGCCCCCGCCCCCACCGGCGCGGTCGAGCATGGTGAGTTGCGCGTTGAAGCCCTGCAACACGACCTCGGTGGAATACTTGTCCTGGCCGGATTGATCCTGCCATTTGCGTGTCTGCAGGGAGCCTTCGAGGTAAACCTTCGAGCCCTTCTTCAAGTACTGCTCGGCGATGCGGCAAAGCCCCTCGTTGAAGATGACCACCCGGTGCCACTCGGTCTTCTCGCGCCGTTCGCCGGTCGCTTTGTCGCGCCAGCTCTCCGAGGTCGCCACGCTCAAATTTGCGATCGGCCGGCCATCCTGCGTGCGCCGGATCTCGGGGTCTTTGCCGAGATTGCCGATAAGGATCACCTTGTTCACGCTGCCGGCCATGACGCTCTCCTGCTGTTGCCGCCGTCACCCTAGTCCCAAGCCCGGCGGGAAGTCGCCGCCCGCCTCCTGCGCATCATCCTTTTCCACAGCGCAGGCACTGGGACCAAGTTTGTTCCCTGTTCGTTCTATCACCCGGTGCCGGCAATTGCAATGCTTCCGCGCTGGATTTTGCGGTCAGCCCGCGGCGGCCGGACCCTTCTGCGGCGAGGCACGGCGCTGCAGCCAGAGAAATATGAAGCCCATGACCGGAACCAAGATGTCGCTGTAGAAAATGACGCCGGCGTTGCCGGGGGCGAAATTGTGCGCGGTGATCATCTGGTAGACGTGTCCGCCGGCCGCGCCCCAGAGAAAGCACGCCGGCCCGACGACAGCCGCGAGCCGCATATCGAAGCTTCCCTTGAACGCCAACAGTCCCAACACGGCGAAGCCGAGGCTGGCAAAGCCCACTTCCAGCTGGAAGGGACTGTCGGCCCATCCGATGAAGCCGGCGGTCATCTTGCCGAAGAACACGTGCAGGACGAAGTTGTAGAGGTTCGCCAGACCGATCGAGAACAGCAGAAAATAAGAAAACAGCGCCTCGATCACGATGGCAGAGCTTCGCGGCCGGTGCGTGCGCCAGAGCGCGATGGCGGAGGCGAGAAGGCCCAACACAAAGAACGTGAGCGTGAAGTTGCCGAGCACGAACACGATCACGTCTCGCATGGGTGCTCCTCCTGCACTTGACCTCCGGGTCTTAGCAGAGGTCAGCCTCCCGCCCGGCTGGTGTCCCGATTCCGAAGTTCGCATCATTGTGCGGCAGGCTCGTTTGCGAACTTCGGGATCGAAGGACACTAGCAACTTATTGATCTAGTGTGGCTTTAGTTCAGAAGTCCGCATTTCGGACTTGCCGCGAGAATGATGCGGACTTCTGAACCGCCACACTAGGACCCGTTGTCCACAGGCGAGCACGAGCCGAATAGCGCCCCTGCGGCCCGGCGGGCTGGCGGAAGGCCGCTGTTCTCACTACGTTCGTTGCAGTCCGCGCGCGGAGCCGCGTGGGGCTTCCTCGATCTCGCCGATCTGATCGCGCCGACGGACCCGATGACCGACCTGTTCGACAAGAGCCGCCCGCGTCGTTCTGGGTCCGAAAGCGCCCGCGTCATCGCCATCCGCGGCGCGCGCGAGCACTATCTCAAGAATATCGACCTCGAAATCCCGCGCGACCAGCTCGTGGTGTTCACCGGCCTCTCGGGCTCGGGCAAGTCCTCGCTCGCCTTCGACACCATCTATGCCGAGGGCCAGCGCCGCTACGTGGAATCGCTCTCCGCCTACGCCCGCCAGTTCCTGGAGATGATGCAGAAGCCGGACGTCGACCAGATCGACGGCCTCTCGCCGGCCATCTCGATCGAGCAGAAGACCACCTCGCGCAATCCGCGTTCGACCGTCGGCACCGTCACCGAGATCTACGACTATATGCGGCTCCTCTGGGCGCGCGTGGGCGTGCCCTACTCGCCGGCGACGGGGCTGCCGATCGAGAGCCAGACCATTTCGCAGATGGTCGACCGGGTGATGGCGCTGCCGGAGGGCACAAGGCTCTATCTGCTCGCGCCCGTGGTGCGCGGCCGCAAGGGCGAGTACCGCAAGGAGCTCGCCGACTACCTCAAGCGCGGCTTCCAGCGCGTGAAGATCGACGGCAAGTTCTACGAGATCGCCGACGCCCCGGCGCTCGACAAGAAGTTTAAGCACGACATCGACGTGGTAGTGGACCGCGTGGTGGTGCGGGGCGATCTGGCGACGCGGCTCGCGGATTCTCTGGAGACGGCGCTCAAGCTCGCCGAAGGCCTGGCGGTGGTGGAGTTCGCGGACGCGCCGGGGCCCTCAACCTTCGAGACGGGCGCTGCGCGCCCTCCTCAGGATGAGGGTCGAAGGCCGACGGATGAGGGTCACCGTCCCCCTCGTCCTGAGGAGGCCCGAAGGGCCGTCTCGAAGGACGAGGGGTCCGGAAGGAAGACCGCGAAAATCCACGACCAGAGCGGGCCCGAGCGCATTGTCTTCTCGGAGAAATTCGCCTGCCCGGTGTCGGGCTTCACCATCCCCGAGATCGAGCCGCGGCTGTTCTCGTTCAACAATCCGTTCGGCGCCTGTCCCGCCTGCGGCGGTCTCGGCGTCGAGCAGCGCATCGATGCCGATCTCGTCATTCCCGACAAGGACCGGACCCTGCGCGGCGGCGCGATCGCGCCGTGGGCGAGGTCGTCGAGCCCCTACTACGTCCAGACGCTGCAGGCGCTCGGCAAGCATTACAAGTTTACCCTCGATACCAAATGGAAGGATCTGCCGAAGAGGACGCAGGACGCGATCCTGCACGGCTCGGGCGAGGACGCGATCCGCTTCGTCTACGACGACGGGCTGCGCGCCTACCAGACGACGAAACCGTTCGAAGGCGTGATCACCAATCTCGAGCGGCGCTGGCGCGAGACCGAGAGCGACTGGGCGCGCGAGGAGATGGCGAAATATTTCACCGACATCCCCTGCGCCGCCTGCAACGGCCATCGGCTCAAGCCCGAGGCGCTGTGCGTGAAGGTCGGCGCCCGGCATATCGGCGAGATTGCCGATATGTCCGTCAAGCGCGCCGGCGAATGGTTCACCGAGCTGCCCGAGCACCTCAGCGCCAAGCAGAACGAGATCGCGGTGCGCGTGCTCAAGGAGATCCGCGAGCGGCT
>JBQGDO010000188.1:0-1508 GCA_052039105.1 Methyloceanibacter sp. | reverse complement strand
CGCGATCGAGTCCAACGAGCATGTCGAGGACAAGGTAGCGGATGCCGGCGACGAGGTGATGCAGGAAAGCCCAGATGAGGCCGAGCAGCACGAGCTTGACCAGCCAGTTCGATCCGACGCTCGCCAGGCGTTCGAAGCTGGTCTCCGAGATGAGGCTGAGGTCGAACATCCACAGCAGGAACGGCAGTGCGAGGAACAGCGCCGCTCCGCTGATCCGGTGCAGGATCGAAACCAGCGCCGGAGGCGGCATCCGGTAGCGGACGATCTGCGTGACGTGAATATTGCGGAACTCGGGGCGGTTTCTTGTTGGCGCGGCAGCGGGTGTGCTCATCCGGTTGTGCTCTTCATTGGGGCCCTTCGGAGGGACTTTGTATTCTGAACGAATTGCCGATGCGGACAAAATCAGGTGAGCGTGTTGCGGTAGTGATGGCGCGCGGTGACGGTCAGTCCGCGACGCACTTCGACCGGGCGTTCACCATAGGTGTATGACACCCGTTCGACCAGCAGCAGCGGAGACGCGGAGGCAATCTGAAGCAGGCGCGCGGCCTCCGGTTCGGCTGCGACGGCGCGGATGCGCTCCTCCGCGCGGATCATCCGGGTACCGAACTCGCTTTCGAAGAGACCATAGAGCGGTCCCTTGTATTCGGCGAGGCGCTCCGCGGTGAGGCCCTTGAAAGTGGCACCCGGCAGCCAGATGTCGTCGAGCACCACGGGCGTGCCATCGAAGGTCAGCACGCGCCGCACGTAGACAAGCGGGTCTCCCGGCCGCACATCGAGCAGGCGCGCGATGTCGGAGGGCGCACGGATCCGTTTGCAGTCGAGCACCCGGCTGACGGCCGGAACCGGGTCGCCCTCGTCGGGCACAACGCGCAGGAACCGGTACTGGGCGCGTGGCTCGTGGTGAGTTGCCACGAACGTCCCCTTGCCCTGGCGCCGCACGACAAGATGCTCGGCGGCCAGCTCGTCGACGGCCTTGCGCACCGTTCCCTGGCTGACCTGGAAGCGCGCCGCCAGTTCTATCTCGCTCGGGATCAGTTCGCCCGGCTTCCATTCGCCGCGCTCCAGACCCTGCACCAGCAAGTCCTTGATCTGCTGGTACAGGGGTGAGAACACAGCAGGCCGGCTGCCCCGTCCGGCGTCCCCGGCACGGTCATCGATCATGGGCTGATTTCAGCACGAGGTTCTGTGGATGATCTGGATTAAATCATATGTCTTATATAAGATGTACGCTCCAGATCAAACAGGACACACGCCGCCGCCCGCGGCAAGCCGTTCCCGACACGGCAAGGTGGTCTGGCTCAAAGAAATTGCAGATACCCGGCAGTACACTCGATCGGCTTGCCTGCACAAGAATCGTGCTCTCTGCTCCCCGCCCTCGCCGTTCCACATGCGGACCCGCAGAAGCAACCTGCTGTACTTCCTACGGAGACCCACACCATGAGTAAAGCGCCCGTCCGCGTCGCCGTCACCGGCGCCGCCGGCCAGATCGGCTATTCCATCCTGTTCCG
>JBQGDO010000187.1:0-5110 GCA_052039105.1 Methyloceanibacter sp. | reverse complement strand
CAGGCGTCGGACACCGGCCGGGCGGTGTCGTTCACATAGCTTTGCGGCTTCGTAGGATGGGCAGAGCCCCGCAGCCGGGCGAAGCCCATCACTTGGCCGCTGCACGGGCGCGTCTTGCGGTTGATGTAACCTGCTCCCACTCCTCGGCCCGTCGACCCGGGTCCAAGATCTGTTGGATACATCCAACAAAATGCCGCTTTGCCAGGACGAGGTCATTTCGTATGCGTAAATTATTCTCCTTCTTCTTATAATCCATTATGTCAACCATTCCATATGCATGCGCTGGGCCATTTAGGGAAGCGCTGAAGAACGCTGGAAGGATGCTGGTCTGAGGTGCGGGAATGTCAGGTCGCCTGTTGTAGAGGGTTTCGGATGACGGCCCCATCACGAACGCCGCCACGCGCATGGGGGCCGTTGTCCGAAAGCCTTCAGGGAAGGAACCCGCGGGATGGTCTGGCGCAACGGTGCCGCGGGCTCTATGGGGATTTCGACAGCGCCGTCGAGGCTACGGTTGCCGATGACGCGGCGGACGGAATGATTACCGCGCCAGGCGGTGGTGGCGATGAGGCCGGAGTTGCCCGACAACAAGGGTCCGAGGCCGATCTGGGCCTTGCAGGACACGGGCTCGGACGAGCGCTGCCGTGGCCGGCACTGGGCCAGCGAGACAGATCGGGATAGCCGCGGCGAATGGGATTGCCCGGGCTCATGAGGTGTCAATCCTGATGACGGCGGACATCGGGGTCGACCGGTGTCGCACCGGCTCGCCTGCCTCGAACACCTCGATGATGCGCATGGCCGAACCGCAGCACGGGCACGGCTTAAGGGCGGTGGGCGGTTCGCAAGCGGTGTCCTCGGGCTCGGGCGCCGGCGGCGCGATGGCGAGCAGCTTACGGGCGAGCGCGAGGTTGTCGGCCTTTACGCCGCTCGCCAGCAGGCCGTAGTGGCGGATGCGGTGGAAGCCCTTTGGCAGCACGTGGATCAGGAAGCGGCGGATGAACTCGTGCGCGTCGAGCGTCATCGTCTTGTAGCGGCCGGGTCCGTTGATCCGATAGTCCTTGACCTTAAACGTCACCGTCTTGGCATCGGCTGCGATCAGACGCCGGTTCGAGATTGCCACGCGATGGGTGTAGCGCGACAGGTAGGCGAGCACCGCCTTGGGCCCGGCGAGCGGGCGCTTGGCATAGACGTACCACCGCGTCCGCTTGAGCGGCGCCAGATAGGCGATGAACGCCTTGGTGTTGACGAGGGCTGCGTGCGCGCCGTGGAATGTCAACCGGCCGGCGGCGTGCGCGGCCATGAGCTTGTCGATCATCAGCCTGCGGAACAGCTTCGACAGCACGCGCACAGGCAGCAAGAAGTCGGGCCGCTTGATGATCCACCGTGAGCCATCGAGCGAGATGCCGCCGCCCGGCACGATCATGTGCACGTGCGGATGATGCGTCATCGCCGATCCCCAGGTGTGCAACACCGCGGTGATGCCGATGCTGGCGCCGAGATGCTTGGGGTCGGCCGCGATCGTCACCATCGTCTCGGCGGACGCCTTGAACAGGAGATCGTAGATCGCCGCCTTGTTCTGATAGGCGATGTCGCCGATTGGCGCTGGTAGTGTGAAGACGACGTGGAAGTACGGCACGGGCAGCAGCTCCGCCGCCCGCGCCGCCATCCACTCGCGCGCTGCCGCGCCCTGGCACTTCGGACAGTGCCGGTTGCGGCAGCTGTTGTAGGCGATGGCCGTATAGGCACAGGCGTCGTTCTCGCAGCGCATGACATGCCCGCCGAGGGCGGCCGTACGGCAGCGCTCAATCGCGCTCATCACCTTGAGCTGGCCGAGGCTCACGTGCCCGTGGTTGGCCTTACGCCAAGCGGGCCCGTGGTCGCGCAAGATATCCGCGACCTCCAGGGCGCGACGGCCCATGCGGGAGCGGCGTTATGCCGACGGCTCTGTCTGCGGCAGGGTCAGCCGCTCGAGGGGGCTCATCACCGTGCGCAGCACGTTGGTGGCGACGTGGGTGTAGCGGGCTGTCGTGTCCAGCTTGGCATGACCCAGCAGCACTTGGATCACCCGCACGTCGATATCGCTCTCCAGCAGATGCGTGGCGAACGAGTGGCGCAGCGTGTGCGGGGTGACCCAGCTGCCGAGCCCCGCGGCCTCGGCCGCCATATGGCAGACGCGGTTGAGCTGGCGCACCGATATCGGCCGCAGCGGGTCCTGACCCGGGAACAGCCAGCCTCGCGACCGGCATTGCAACCACCATGCGCGCAGCAACGACAGAAGCTGCGGTGACAGCATGGCATGCCGATCCTTGCGGCCTTTGCCCATCTCGACACGGATCAGCATGCGCTTGGAATCGATGTCGCCGACCCGCAGCATGACGATCTCGCCGCCGCGCAGACCGGCGCCGTAAGCGATGCTGAGCGCGGTCTTGTACTTCAGGCCAGGGCCGGGCGCGGCCTCGATCAGTCGGGCGACCTGCTCCGCAGCAAGCACCCGCGGCAGCTTGCGCGGATAGTGCGTGCGCGCCAGTTGATGGGCGAGATCAGCGCGACCGAGCGTGATGGCGAGGAAGAAACGCAACGCCGAGGCCTGCGCGTTCATCTTCGGGGGCTGCGCACCCTGCTCGACCTGTGCGAGCTGAAAGCGGCGGATGTCGTCGCCGCTCGCGCTATCAGGGGAGCGGCCGAGAAATCGGGCAAAGCTCTCGACCTGCCGGATATACTCGTGCTGGGTCTTGTCGCTGAAGCTGCGGACCGTCATGTCCGCGATCATGCGGCGGCGCAGATCGCTGATCGGCTTGTCGTCCATCGGGGGCTCCTGTCCTGAGGGGGAGGGTTGGAACCCCCAATCCTCAGGACGCGACGCCCGCCGCGTCATCGTCTGTCAGTCAGGTCCTTGGCACGGTCCTCGCCGCCTGCTCCGCTCCGCGCGCAGCGCCCTCCCGCGCGAGCGGGTTCGTTCGCTGCCCCGGAATGGGCGACCCTTACGCGGTAAAATTTCCGCTCTTGATTTGAGTTCTCGCCGGCGGTTTCAAGATCCGGACAGACTTCTCCTGTTATCCGCCCGGTCGGGCGAGCAGCACCTGTTTGACGATGACCAGATTGGCCAACGCGAACAGTGTATATAGCTGTGCGGTATTCTTGTTGAGGCCGCGATAACGCAGCTTCCTGTGGCGGAAGCGGTTCTTGATGATGTGGAAGGGATGCTCGACCACGGCGCGCACCTGCGACAGCGCCCGCTCGACCGGCTCCGCCAACTCGCGCAGGGCTTTCGGGAGCGCTTTGATGATGCTGCGCTTGATCGCGATGTTCCAGGATACATCGCGATCCTCAAGTTCGGACCGCTTGTCCGCCCCGGTGTAGCCGGCATCGCCGAACACGTCTTCCTCCTGTCCGTGCAGCAGCGCCGCCGTCTGGGTAATGTCGGCTTCATTGGCGGCGGTGCTCACCACCGTATGGACCAGGCCCGAGGCGACATCGACCCCGATGTGCGCCTTCATGCCAAAGTGCCACTGATTGCCCTTCTTCGTCTGGTGCATTTCCGGGTCACGGTTCTGCTGCTTGTTCTTCGTCGAGGGCGGGGCGGCGATGATGGTGGCATCAACAATCGTCCCTTGCCGCATCAACAACCCGCGCTCCTCCAGCATCGCGCTGACCTCGTCGAACAGCCCCCTTGTCAAATCGTGCCGCTCCAGCCAATGTCGGAAGTGCAGCACCGTCGTGGCGTCCGGGACCGGATCGCGGTTCAGCTCGATCTCAGCAAAGCCGCGCAGCGCTTGGCTGTCATAGAGCGCGTCCTCGACCGCTTCGTCGGCCAACCCGTACCATTGCTGCACGAAATAGACCCGCAGCATCCGTGCCAGCGGGATCGGTGGCCGGCCGCGTTCGCCTTTCGGATAGAATGGCCGCAGTCGCTCCTCCAGCCGCGCCCACGGTACAACCTGCTCCATATCGGCCAAAAACTTATCGCGCCGTGTCTGCTTCTTCTTGCCGGCGTACTCCGCCTCGGCAAAACTCCCCTGCCGCTGCATCCAAGTTCTCCTTGGTTCCCACAGACCGCCACATTCTGCCATTCTGGGCAGCTAAGCTAAGATACCACTTTATTCCAAATGGAGGGTTCAATGGCTGGTGACGTACGCTTCAACTATGCCGGCTCGCGTGTCCTGGTGACCGGCGGTAGTAACGGGATCGGGTTGGCAATTGCCGAAGCCTATGCGAGTTCTGGTGCTGAGGTAAGCATTACCGGCACCGCTGGCCAAAAAAGCGATTATCCACACGACCTGAGCGGTTTCAAATACTATAGCCTGGATATGCGGGATGGAACGGCGGTGGACGAGGTTGTCTCACGGATCGGCGAACTGGACGTGCTTGTCAACTGCGCGGGTAGCGTATTTGGGGCCCGCGAACACACTCCAAGCGGCTTTGAGGAGTCCGTCAGGGTCAATCTGTTGGGTACTCAGAGGGCCTGTCTCGCGGGGTTTGCCGGGCTGGCGGCCCGAAAAGGATCGGTTATCAATATTGCTTCGATGTCGAGTTACTTCGGGTTCCCACGCGTTCCCGGCTATGGGGCCAGCAAGACCGCGATCGTGTCGCTGACCAAGTCTCTGGCGATGCTCTGGGCCAAGGACGGCATCCGCGTTAATGCCATCGCCCCAGGATGGGTGGAGACCAAACTGACAGCGCCGGCACAAGCGGACCCAGTTCGCAATGCTGCTATTTTGAATCGTACGCCCCTGGGCCGCTGGGGGATGCCGCAAGAGATGACCGGGGCGGTTCTCTATCTGTCATCGGACCTTGCCGGTTTCATAACAGGTGTAACGCTGCCGGTCGACGGCGGTTATAGCATCACGTAAGTCTGCCTCGGCTGACCTTGGCTCAGGCCAGCGCCGCCGTCGCGTCGCTGGGGTAGTATCAGGAAACCGACGATGGCGAGGCTTCGCACGACCAGAACCACTCCCAGATCGCGAGCACGTGAGCCGGTTTATTCAGTGTTTCCCTAAAGGATTATCAGCGTCAGTTCCTGTTGGAGCGGTATAAATCAGATCGCGCGCACGAGCTGGAAGTTGAAAAATTTTCTGCGCGGTTCGAGACAGCTTTCATTCAATCCTCGGCACTA
>JBQGDO010000186.1:0-7951 GCA_052039105.1 Methyloceanibacter sp. | reverse complement strand
TAGCGCACCTTGCCGGTGTCGATGAACTCCTTCTTCAT
The DNA here is from genome assembly GCA_052039105.1 of Methyloceanibacter sp. Lineage (GTDB taxonomy): Bacteria > Pseudomonadota > Alphaproteobacteria > Rhizobiales > Methyloligellaceae > Methyloceanibacter. The sequence continues at coordinate 7,913 of JBQGDO010000186.1, read as the reverse complement.
GCGCGGAAACAGCTCTTTCTGAAACTGGGCGCAATGCGGACAGGTGAGCGAGACATATTCGATGACGGTGACCGGCGCGGTAGATTTGCCCATGACCCGCTCGCCGAGAGGGCCTGGCGCCATCAGTTCCGTTTGCGGTGGAACGTAGGTGGCCTTGTCGATCGGCGGCGTCGGCCCTGCCGCACCGCCGCAGCCTTCCAGCGCGACGGCCAGGGCAATCGCAACCGACGCGCTGGCCGCTCTGAGCAGCATCAATCAGCCACCTACTGGCTTCCCGCTTCGCCGTTAGTGCCGCTTGGTGTCTCTCCGGCCGGGCTCGATGCGCCGTCAGGCGACGCGGTTCCACCCCCCAGCGCCGCTTCAAAATCCTTGAACTGGTGCTCACCCGTCAGGCGCTTGCCGTTGACGAAGAAGGAGGGCGTGGAATCGACGCCAAATTTTTCATGCGCGATCTTGCGCGTCTCGACGATCTTCTCGAATAGCTCTTTGTCGGCGAGGCACTGATCGAACTTTTCCTTGGAGAAGCCGGCCTGCTTGGCAATGACGAGCAGCTTCTCCTTGCCATCGGCTCCCGGCATCGCCCAGGTCTTCTGCGTTTCGAACAGGGCATCGACCATCGGGTAATAGCGGTCCGGGCCCGCGCATCGCGCGAGCATGATGGCGGCCATCGCCAAACCATCCAGGGGAAATTCGCGCAAGATCAACCGGACTTGCCCTGTGTCGATATATTTCTCCTTAAGCTCAGGCAGAACCGCCGTATGGAATTGAGCGCAATGTGGACAGGTCATCGAGGCATATTCGACGATGGTGTTGGGCGCGTCGGCCTTGCCTAATGAGACGTCCTCCAAGGGCCCCGGCGCCATCAGCACCGCAACGTCGACATCCTTATTTTCCCCGGTTGTGACGGTTGTCGCATCGGAACCTGAGCGCCAATAGACGATGCCGCCAATCAGTGCGGCGAGCGCCACGGCCCCAATAATGAAAATCTTGGTCTTGTTCGGCGCGGCGTCTTCGCTGGCTGCCGGCCTGGCGCCTGGAGATTTTGCAGCCGCCGATTTCTCGCTTTTTGCCACTCTATCTACTCCACCTGATGTCTTGCCGGGGTTAGATCCCCGGGAGCGGGGCCTACATTCGTTAAAGTCGCCCGCTCTGGCAAGAGCGAGAACGGCGCGGGCTCCTCAACCTCTTGTGAGGCTTCGTTTTGCCGCGGAACCGAGCCGCAGCAACGCCGCGCGCAGGCCCTCGTGCTTGATTGGGACGCCAGGGGAGAGAACGCCGGGATCGAGCGGGACGTCCAGAGATGGCGTGGGCTTCGGCTGGCGCGTCACCGGCGCTTGCAGAATGCGCATTTCGACCACCGCCCGGTAGCCGAAATACGTGTTTACCCGATCGAGGATTTGGCCCGACCGATGCTGCACCTCGATGGCGCGCGGTCCCTCGACCCGGAGCACCAGGATCGCGCCGTCGCCACGCCTTCCTCTCGGTGGTTCGCCCTCTTCGGTTCCATCCTGCCGCCTCGGCCAGACCACACGGTCGGGCATCGTGAACGCGGCGAGCTCGACGCCGACAATGGCCGGCCAGTCGCTCAGCAGCGCGGCGGTGGCAAAGCCGCGGGCGCGGGCGGCCGGATCGAGCGCGCGGCCCGCATAGGCTCCGATCGGTCTTGCCCCGCTGGCCGCTCGTGCCAAGGCTTTGCGTTCGGCGTCGTCCATCTTTGCAGTAACGGTGGAAGGGCAGCGCCCTTTGCTTGCTTCGTCCCCCGGGAGCTTACACCATGGGTGAGGGAGGCGCGCGGGCGGAGTCCAATCCATGCAGAAGCAAATTGACCCGCGGCACAAAGCGAAGCGCATTACGGCCGCCGTGCTTGGCTGGTACGACCGCGAGCGGCGCGACCTGCCGTGGCGGATGCCACCCGGCGAGACCGCCGACCCCTACAGGGTCTGGCTGAGCGAGATCATGCTCCAGCAGACCACGGTGAAGGCCGTCCTGCCGCGCTATGAATTGTTCCTGCGGCGCTGGCCCCACGTGCATGCTCTGGCACAGGCCGAGCTCGGCGACGTGCTCGCCGCCTGGGCCGGGCTTGGCTATTACGCCCGCGCGCGCAATCTTCATGCCTGCGCTAAAGCTGTCGCCGAACAGCATGGCGGCCATTTTCCGGATGACGAATCCGACCTACGCAAGCTGCCGGGAGTCGGCGGCTACACTGCTGCGGCGATTGCGGCGATTGCCTTCGGCAAGCGCGCAACCCCCGTCGACGGCAATATCGAGCGGGTGGTAGCGCGGCTGTTCGCCGTGACAACGCCGCTACCCGCGTCGAAGGCGGAAATCGTGTCGCTCGCCGAGGGCCTTACTCCGGCGCGGCGCCCAGGCGATGTCGCCCAAGCCTTGATGGATCTCGGCGCTACAATCTGCACACCGCGCCGTCCGGCCTGCAGGCTATGCCCGGTGCAGCCCGAATGCGAGGGTTATGCGCAAGGCATCGCCGAGGCGTTGCCCTATCGCGCGGAGAAGGGCGAGCGCCCGGTCAAGCGCGGCGCGGCTTTCGTCGCAATCAGGCCGGATGGCGCGGTTATGCTGCGCGAGCGTCCGCTGAAGGGCTTGCTCGGCGGCATGCTGGAGGTGCCGTCTACGCCGTGGGAAGAAAAGGAAAGCGGCGATAAGGCAACCCGCAATCATGCGCCCCTTGCCGGCGCTTGGCGCAAGCTGGCCGGCCGCGTCGAGCACACCTTCACGCATTTTCACCTGGAGCTTTCGGTCTATCGCGCTGAGGTCGGTTCTGACGCCGCGCCAAAGCGCGCGGCGCACCCCGAGCGTTGCCGCTGGCTCAAGCGACGCGAGCTGTCAGGCGCGGCGTTGCCTTCGCTGATGCGGAAAGTTCTGTTGCACGCGTTCGAGGCAGAGCGTGTCACCCCTGCGGGGAAAGCTTCGCCCGCGCCGCCTCGCGCAAGACGTCGATCGGCTTGAGCCTGCCTTCCGCCTCGTAATGCCAGAAGGTCCAGCCGTTGCAGGCCATCGCCCCTTGCACATGCGCGCCGATCTTGTGGATCGAACCTTGCGCGCTGCCGCAGGCGATCGAACCGTCGGCGCGTACCTTCGCCTCGTGCCGCGCGCCCGCGTCGTAGAGCACGGTGCCCGGCGAGATCAATCCGAGCTCGACCAGCGCGCCGAACGGGATGCGCGGCTCCAGGCGTTTGCCCTTGGCGACCTGCAATGAATCCTTTTGCAGTGGGGCGAGTGCGGCCAGCCTCGCCTGCGCCGCCTCGGCATACGTCTGCTCGCGCTCGATGCCGACGAAATGACGTCCGAGCCGCTTGGCAACGACCGCCGTCGTCCCCGAGCCAAGAAACGGGTCGAGCACCACGTCGCCTGCGTTGCTTGAGGCGAGGATCAGGCGGTGCAGCAGCGCCTCAGGCTTCTGCGTGGGATGGGTCTTGCGTCCGCAATCCTGCTTCAGCCGCTCACCGCCCGAGCAGATCGGGAACAGCCAGTCAGACCGCATCTGCAAGTCTTCGTTCAGCGCCTTCATCGCCTCGTAATTGAAGGTGTAGCGCGCCTTCGGCCCCATCGAGGCCCAGATCAAGGTCTCATGCGCGTTGGTGAAACGGCGCCCGCGGAAGTTCGGCATGGGGTTCGACTTGCGCCAGATGACGTCGTTGAGAACCCAGAAGCCGAAATCCTGGAGGATGGTGCCCACCCGGAAGATGTTGTGATAACTGCCGATCACCCAAAGACTGCCGCTCGGCTTGAGCACGCGCCGGCAGGCTGAAAGCCAGTCACGGCAGAAGGCGTCGTAAGCGGCGAAGCTGCCGAACTTGTCCCAATCGTCGTCGACCGCATCGACCCGGCTGTTGTCCGGCCGGTAGAGCTCGTTGGCGAGCTGGAGATTGTAGGGCGGGTCGGCGAAGACGAGATCGATCGAAGCGGCCGGAAGACGCGCAAGCTCCTCGACGCAGTCGCCGACGATGATCTTGTCGAGCGGGAGCTTGGCTCCGCCCTTATCCCCCAACCCCATGACACCGCTCGGGTTACGCAAACTGAACGCACCTCGCAGAAGCGAGGCAGCTTCATGCTGCGCGACCTAGGGTAAAGGGCGCCTTAATCCTGGCGAGTTGGCTCGCGCCTCGGGCCGTGCCACAAGCTCGGCAGGGCGCCAAGGGGAAGGAATGCCGCGACGCTTGGTTCGCCGGGATGTGCTTCAGGCCGCGCTCGGCCTCGCGCTGATCCCCGGCATGCCTGCGCGGAGCGAGGAGAGGGAAGGGGCCGGTCGCATGGGCAAGGACATCGTGATGCTGCATGGCGCGAATGAAGGCGCTTGGGTTTTCGATGGGTTTCGCGCATTGTTTGAGCAGCGGGGCTTTGCCTGCCACGCTCCCGACCTGATCGGCCACGGTACTCGAGCCGGCAACGCCGACAAGACCTTGGTCGGGGTCGGCATGGCCGACTGTCTCTCGGACCTCCAAGCCTTCCTCAAGACCGTGCCCCCCAAGCCGGTGCTGCTCGGCCACTCGATGGGGGCGATCCTCGCGCAGCAGCTTGCCGCGCAAGATTTGGCGAGCGCGCTGATCCTGGCCGCGCCGGCCCCGCGGTCGGGAATCCTGCCTCCGACTAGCGGCGAGAAGCAGCTCGGCCAGGACCTGATGACGCTCGGCCCGTTCTGGAAGACGGTAATCAACCCCGATTTCGACCTGGCCAAGATTTACACCTTGAACCGCGTTCCGGAGGGTGAGCGGCGTGCCGTGTTCGACAAATTCGGACCCGAGTCGGGCCTCGCCTTCTTCCAGATGTTCTTTTGGATGTTCGATCAGACAGCGGCAACAATGGTCGATACCGCCGCGGTGCACTGCAAGGTGCTGTGTCTGGTCGGCGCTGACGACAGGATCGTGTCCCCGGCAACCGCGCGGGCAACCGCGAGCGCCTATCCGGGAGCAGCGTTCTGGGAGCTACCAGGCCACGGCCACATGCTCGTGCTCGAGCCTGGCGCCGCAGACATCGCTCGCCGCATTGCCGATTGGATCTCCGGCTAGTCTTCAGCGGCCTCTGGCAGTTCGCCGCCATTATCGAGCAGCCGCAACGCACGCTCGATCGGCGAGAAGGAGCGGCGGTGATGCGTGCACACGCCATGCTTCTTGATCGCCTCGGCATGCTCGCGCGTGCCGTAGCCCTTGTTGCTGTCCCAGGCATAACGCCGATAGCGCCGCGACAGCTTCACCATCATGCGGTCACGCGTAACCTTGGCGACGATCGATGCCGCCGCCACCGAGAGCGACAGCCCGTCCCCGCCGACGAGCGCGCGGGCTTTGCAGGGAAAGCGTTTGGGCACGATGTTGCCGTCGATGATCGCCGCGCCGACCGGCACTTGCAGCCCGCGATAGGCCCTGCGCATGCCCCATAGACTCGCTTGCAGAATGTTGATGCGGTCGATCTGCTTCACCGGACCGACCACTACGGAGACGATCGAGGTTGCCACGATCTCTTCGTAGCGGTCCGCCCGCTCCTCCGGTGTGAGCAGTTTGGAATCGTTGAGGCCCCCGGGAATGCGGTTCGGATCGAGGATCACCGCGGCGACCACCACCGGCCCCGCCCAAGGCCCGCGCCCGGCCTCGTCGATGCCTGCGACCGGCGCGCCATATTGCTCCATCAACGCCGCTTCGAGATCGAATGACGGTTCGGGCTTTTCAGGCAAGACTCGCGCAGGCAGTCCCATGGACTGGGACTTTCGCGCAAAGCCATCGTGGTTTGCAACTCGTTCGGGGCGGGTAGCCGTTGTGCTGTGGAAAAACCCCTAAAACAGCGCGAGCTGCTGGCCGGGAAGGGTGGGCGGGGTGAATAGATCGGTGCGCAACTCGACCGAGCACTCGTTCAATCCCAGCCGCTGCGCGGCAAGCTCGAAGCGGCGTCCGATCATCCAGGCATAGGGCCCGTCGCCGGTCATCCGCTCGCCCCACTTTGCGTCATAGAGCTTGCCGCCGCGCGTGGACTTCATCAGCGACAGCACGCGCTTGGCGCGGTCGGGGCAATTGGCTTGCAGCCACTCGGTGAACAGGTCGCCGATCTCGAGCGGAAGCCTGAGCAGGACATAGCCGGCCTGACGCACGCCCGCGGCCGCCGCCCGCTCCAAGACACGCTCCATCTCCATGTCGGTCAGGCCGGGAATGACCGGCGCCACCATCACCGAGGCAGGCACGCCCGCATCGACCAGCCGCTGCACGGTCTCGAGCCGCTTCTCCGGCGTGCTCGCGCGCGGCTCCATGGCGCGGGCAAGTTTGCGGTCGAGCGTCGTCACCGACAGCGCGACCTTCACCAGCCCGCGCTCGGCCATCGACTTCAAGAGATCGAGATCGCGCAACACCAGCGCCGATTTGGTGACGATGCCGACCGGATGATTCGCCGCGCTCAGCACTTCGAGGATGCGGCGCATGATGCGGTAGCGCCGCTCGATCGGCTGGTAGGGATCAGTGTTGGTGCCGATGGCGATGGTTCGCACCTGATAGCCGGGCTCCCCCAGCTCTCGCTCTAGCGCCTGCGCGGCGTTGGTCTTGGCGAACAGCTTGGTCTCGAAATCGAGCCCCGGGGAAAGCCCGAGGAAGGCGTGGGTCGGCCGCGCGAAGCAATAGATGCAGCCATGCTCGCAGCCGCGATATGGATTGATCGACCGGTCGAAGCCGATATCCGGCGAATCGTTGCGGGCGATGATGCGCCGCGCCGGCACCTCCTGCACCTCGGTAGAGAGCGCTTCGAGCTCGGCGAGCGATTCCCAACCGTCATCGACCGGCTCGTAAGCAGTCGGTTCATATCGCCCAGAACGATTGGTCTGCGCGCCGCGCCCGTGCCGGCGTCCGGCGGCAATGCCCCCCGATTCGAGCGGGAAGGCCTCCATCTTGGCCTGATGTCTCAAAGCAACCGACATAACGGCTATATAGAAGGCTATAGAGAACAAAGCAAGAACGAATATGGCCTGTGCCACGTGACGATTGCTCGCGAAAGGGTTGAAGGCTTAGGGTCCGTGCCATGATTTCGGTCATTATTCCGACCCTCAACGCGGAGCGCACCCTCGCACACAGCCTGGCGGCACTTGTGCCGGCTGTTGTCGACGGCATCGTGCAAGAAGCGATCCTGGTCGATGGGGGGTCCACCGACGAGACCCGCGCCATCGCCGAGGCTGCAGGCACCCATTTCATCGAGGCTCCGGCGGGGAGGGGATCCCAGCTTGAAGCGGGCGCGAGCCGGGCGCGGGGCGATTGGCTGCTGTTCCTCCATGCCGATACCGTGCTCGAGCCCGGCTGGGCCGAAGAAGCGCAAAGCTTCATCGAGCGGGTCGAGAGCGGCAGACGCGCACAAGCCGCTGCCGCCTTTCGCTTTGCCCTCGACGACGATGGCTTCATGCCGCGCGTGATCGAATGGCTGGTGCACTGGCGCTGCCGGCTGCTGGCCTTGCCTTACGGCGACCAAGGGCTACTGATCCCGCGCAATCTCTACAATCGCCTCGGTGGCTTCCGTCCGCTTCCGCTCATGGAGGACGTCGACCTCGTGCGCAGGTTGAAGCGGCGCGAATTGGTGATACTGAAATCGTGCGCTGTCACGAGCGGCGAGCGCTACCGGAGCGAAGGCTATCTCGCACGGAGTTTGCGCAATTTGGGCTGCATCATGCTCTATTACCTTCGCGTGCCGCCGCGCGTGCTCGCCCGCCTCTATGGCTAGGCGGCTTTCGGCCGCGCCACGCCGCGCGAACTTCGCCAAACATCTCGTGATCATGGCCAAGGCGCCGGCCATGGGCCGCGCCAAGCGCCGGCTCGCGGGTGAAATAGGCGAGATCGCAGCGCTGCGCTTCTACCGTGCCTGTCTGTTCCATGCCGTGTCGCGTGGTGCGCAACTCGCGCGTTGGCATGTGTGGCTAGCCGGTGTTCCCGATCACG
>JBQGDO010000185.1:0-5664 GCA_052039105.1 Methyloceanibacter sp. | reverse complement strand
ATGTTGGTCATCCATCCCGACGAGTGCATCGATTGCGGCGTGTGCGAGCCGGAATGCCCGGTCGAGGCGATCAAGCCCGATACCGAGCCAGGGCTGGAGAAGCTTCTGAAGCTCAACGCGGACTTCGCGAAGATCTGGCCGAACATCACAGCCAAGAAGGAACCCCCGGCCGACGCCAAGGCCTGGGAGGATGTCCCCAACAAGCTGGAGGCCCACTTCTCGCCAAGTCCCGGAACCGGCGACTAGGCCTTCCCGTTAACCAGGCGTGACGAAAATGTAATGCTGAAATGCTCGAAATCGGGCTTTTGCAGCGCCGTAAGGCTTTGATTTCGACGAAAAATGTGCTATATAATTAAAAAATGAGCAAAACCCCCGCACCCGAGCCGCTCCCCCTGGGGAGCGTTATTTTTCGGGTTGCTTCCGAGAACCCGCAACTAGGGACGTGAGATCCACGCAAAAAGCCGTGGCTGGAAAAACGCGCCATCGGTCGAAGAGGACCACCGCCGCGACCCGGCGGAGTAAGAAAATCTCTGCCGGCGTCCGCCGGAGGGCATCGCAGGCTCCTCGCGCAGCGACGCGACGGGGAGCCCCCGTGGCCAAGACACCCGTCCGCCGCAAGCCGGACGAAGGAGCTTCTCCCGGAATGACCATCAAGAAAACAACTCAGCGTCAGGGCTTCAAGACCAACGAGTTCATCGTCTACCCGTCCCACGGCGTAGGCCAGATCGTCGCGATCGAGGAGCAGGAGGTCGCCGGCGCCAAGCTCGAGCTCTTCGTCATCAACTTCGTCAAGGACAAGATGACGTTGCGGGTGCCGACTGCGAAGATCGCATCCGTCGGCATGCGCAAGCTGGCCGAGGCACCGCTGGTCAAGCGCGCGCTGGAGACGCTCAAGGGCCGCGCCCGCATCAAGCGCACCATGTGGTCGCGCCGTGCGCAGGAATACGAAGCCAAGATCAATTCCGGCGACATCGTCGCGATCGCCGAGGTCGTGCGCGACCTCTATCGCTCGGACACCCAGCCGGAGCAGTCGTACTCGGAGCGGCAGCTGTACGAGGCCGCGCTCGATCGTCTCTCCCGCGAGATCTCGGCGGTGCAGCGCATCACCGAGACCGAAGCGATCAAGGAGATCGAGGCCGCCCTTGCCAAGGGCCCGCGACGCGGTCCCAAGCCCGCTGACGGCGAGGCCGAAGACGAGGACGTGGTGGTGGAGGAGGAGGCGGCGTAGGCGTTCGCCCCTCTCCGGCACCAGCAGAGCCAAGGCCCGGCGTCGCCGCCGGGCCTTTTTTGTGCGCTGCGGGGCCGCCGGCCGACGGCGCGCATCGCGGCCGGGTGCTAATTCCCGCTGCGAACAGGAAAACCGGCCGAGCAAATGTCCCGGGGCAGCCATAATTACGCTCGGTTTGCGAAGAAGATGGCTGGGCATTCGGGGAAAAGCGGGCGTGGGGGACATGCAGGGGCGGTCTAGCTTTATCGGCAAGAGCATGGTGGCGTGCCTCGCCATTCTGGGCGGGGCGGGGCTCGGCGGTCTGGCCGCCGGCTTCAACGCGCGTGCGGGCCTCTCGCCCGCCCCATCGCCGGCAGTCTTGGCTACAGTCGCCGAGATGGCGCCGTCCGAAACCGTGAACTTGCGGTTCCCGGCCGATTGGTCGGACGCCGCCGCGACCCCCGCGGAGGCGGCGCCGCAGATGGCGGCATTGGCTTCCGCCGACGAGGGGGCGGATGTCGCGCCTCGGAGGGTGGCCTTGGCCTCCGCCGACAGCCGCATGGTTGTGTTCGGCCCGAGTCACGCTTATCCCGTCGGGGCTGCCCCGGTCGCCGCCTCCACCGAGCCGCTGCCGCGGCCAAGGCCGGCGCAGGCCAACGTCAAGCCCCGGTCCAGCGCCGTGCTCAACGATGCGCAGATCGCCGGCATCAAGAAACGTCTCAACCTGACGCCGGACCAGGAGCGGTATTGGCCCGCGGTCGAAGCCGAGTTGCGCAAGATGGAGTACGCCAAGCGGTCGCCCGCGGGCGGCAGCCGCGCGGCGTCGGTCGACATGAGCAAGGTGAACGTCGAGGGCCTCAAATCGGCCGGCTATCCGCTCGTCATGAGCTTCAGCGACGACCAGCGGCGGGAGCTCAGGTCGCTCGCCCATCTCCTGGGCCTCGAGAGCGCGATGGCGGGCCTCTGATCGCTCACATCTTGGAGCATTCGAGCCCGGCCGACGCGCCGGGCTTTTTGCTGCGCGCAATCGTCGAGTGGCGCACGTTCCTGGCGGCGAACCGGTGCCCACTTCGCCGGAACATGCGCTACACTTGAGCCGATCGGCAACAGAGCACAACGGAGATCGATATGGAAATGAGCGTCACGGTGGGCGCGGCCGGCGGTGGGCAACAAGGCGCGCAAGCCGAGCCGAGGAGAGTCGCTCGCAGCGCCAACGCGAGCGACCTCGATGCCTGGCTGGAGAAGGTCGAGGCGCTCGGCGAGCTCAAGCGCATCAGCGCGGAGGTCGATCCCGATCTGGAAGCGGCGACGATCACCTACCTCGTCGGCAGCGAGAGGAGCCCGGTCCTGCTGTTCGAGAACATCAAGGGCCATCCCGGCCACCGCGCGCTCTTCAACATGATCGGCTGCAACCTGTCGCGCTTCTGTCTCATGATCGGCGAACAGCCGGTGGATCATCCGCTGAAGGCCGTGCAAATCCTGCAGCAGAAGCTGGGCCGGAAGCTGCCGCCGAAGGAGGTTCCGGCCGCGGAGGCGATCTGCAACCAGAACATCCGCGAGGGGGACGACATCGACATCCGCATGTTTCCGGCGCAGCGGATGTGGCCGCTCGACGGCGGAATGTATCTCGGCACTGGCGATGCGGTGGTCACCAAGGACCCCGAGACCGGACGCATCAACGTCGGCACCTATCGCATGATGATCAAAGGTCCGCGCGAGATCGGCGTCTACACCTCGCCCGGCAAGGACGCCACGATCGATCGCGAGAAGTGGTGGAAGATGGGCAAGCCGATGCCGATCGCCGCCGCCTACGGCATCGACCCGCTGCTGTTCCTGGTCGCCGCCACCACCCTGCCGAAGACCGAATGCGAGTACGACTATTATTCCGGGATCAACGGCGCGCCGATCGAGGTTTTCACCAGCGATCTCACCGGGCTGCCGCTGCCGGCGCGGGCGGAGATCGTGCTCGAAGGCTTTCTCTATCCCGACGAGACCTTCGCCGAAGGGCCGTTCGGCGAGTTCACCGGTTATTACGGCCGCCCGAGCGGCGCCACGCCCTATATGCGCGTCGAGCGCGTGCGCTACCGCGACAATCCGACCTTGACCTGCGCGTTGATGGCGGACGGCCCGGCCAACGAGGCCGGCCTGTTCTGGGCGGCGCTGCGCTCCGCCGGCATCTGGGCCGATCTGCACAAGCTCGGAGTCCCCGGCATACGCGGCGTCTGGTCGATTCCCGAGGCGGCGGGCTGGGGCATCACCGTCGTGTCGATCACGCAGATGTATGCCGGGCATGCCCCGCAGGTGATGGCGCTCGCGGCGCAGTGCACGGCCGGAGCCTATTTCGGCAAATACGTCATCGTCGTCGACGACGACATCGATCCGACCAATGTCCACCAGGTGCTTTGGGCGATGGCCACGCGTTCGCGTCCGGCACAGTCGATCGACATCCTGCGCGAGACCTGGAGCACCTACCTCGACCCCAGCCTCAACCCGCCGGAGATCAGACCATGGGGATCGAAGTGTCTGATCAATGCCTGCATGGACTATCGCTTCATCAAGTCGTTCTCCAAGCGCACCAAGCTGTCGAAGACCACCTATGAGCAGGTGGTAGCGAGGTGGCAGGAGCTCGGATTGAGCGGAACGCCGCCGGTGATCTCCGTTTTTGAAGACGAGAAATTCCCCACCAGCATTACGTAGCGCTACCTGCCGCCGTCCGCCCTATGACGAAGGCGATCCGCATTCACGCCAATGGCGGTCCGGAGGTGCTGCGCTGGGAGGAGATCGCACTGCCGCCTCCCGGCGCGGGCGAGGCGCGCATCCGTCACACCGCCATCGGCATCAACTATTCCGACATCAATGTGCGGCGCGGCGGGTTCTACCTGGCGCGGCCGCTTCGCTTTCCCGTGATCCTGGGCAACGAGGCGGCCGGCGTGGTCGAGAGCGTCGGGCCCGGCGTCAGCGAGGTCCGGGCCGGCGATCGCGTCGCCTATGCCGGGATGCGCGGCGAATTCTTCGAGGACACCGGCGCCTACGCGCAGGCGCGCAACGTTCCGGCGGAGCGCCTGATTAAGCTTCCGCGCGCGATATCGGACCAGCAGGCGGCGGCGATGATGGTGAAGGGGTTCACCGCCTCCCTCATCATCAACCGCATTTTCCGGCCGAAGGGCGGCGATACGGTTCTGGTTCACACCGCGGCTGGCGGGGTCGGGATGATCCTGTGCCAATGGTCGAAGCATCTCGGTGCCACGGTGATCGGCACCGCCGGCTCGCGGCAGAAGGCGCAGATCGCGCAAGCGCATGGCTGCGATCATGCGATTCTCTATCGCGAGGTCGATTTCGTCGCCGCGGTGAGGGCGATCGCGCCGCAGGGCGCTTCGGCCGTCTTCGACGGCGTGGGAAGAGATACTTTTACGGCCTCGCTCGATTGCGTACGGCCGTTCGGAATGTTGGTGAACTACGGCAACGCCTCGGGGCACCCGCCGCCGCTCGACCTGCTCCAGCTCGCCAAACGCGGCTCGCTTTCGGTCTGCCGGCCCGCTCTGAGCAGCCTGACCGCCGACGTGGCAGCGATGCGCACGGCTGCCGCCGAGCTGTTCGATCTGGTCGCGCGCGGAATCCTCAAGATCGAGATCGGCCGCACCTACGCCCTCGCCGACGCCGCGGCCGCGCATCGCGACGTCGAGAGCCGTAAGGTCGCGGGCTCCGCCTTGCTGCTGCCGTAGCTCGCTCACCGGGTCGGCTTGAGATCGAGCGCCTTGGCGATGGTGGCGATGTGGGCGCGTTGGCGGGCCATGATCTCGGCAAACTCCTTCGCCCCGCCGCGCGTCGGGGTCTGCGCGGTGGCGTTGAGCTTGGCGTCGAGATCCTTGTCGTCAGCGACCGCGACGATGTCGGCGCCGATCCTTTCGCGCAGCTCGGCTGAAACCGCGGGGCCGCCGAACAGACCGACCAGGCCTTCCATTTCCATGGCGGGGAAGCCCGCCTCGGTCGCGGTCGGAATGTCGGGAAGGCTCGGCGCGCGCTTGCGCCCCATCTGCGCCAAGACCTTGATCCGCCCCGCTTCCCGCTGCGGACGCTGGATCGCATAGGAGGAGGAATAGACTTGCAGGCGTCCTTCGGCGAGGTCGTTCACGGCCTGCACGATGTCGCGGTACGGCACCTTGGTGAAGCTCAACCCCGCCTTCACCGCGAAGTAGTCGAACGCGAGCTCGGTGATGCCGGGAACGGCGGCCGAGTTGAGCTTGCCGGCCTCGGCGCGCGCACGCTTGACGAAGTCGGCGAGGTCGCCGACGCCCAGCGAGGTCGGCACGCCGACAGACAGCACCGTGGCGGAGAAGCTCGCGATCGGCAGAAGGTCGTCCGGATTGTAGGAGAGCTTCTGGTAGAGGTACGGGTGGACGATGAAGTTGCCGCTCGGGCCCCACAGGAAGGTGTGATCATCGTTGGCGGAAAGCATG
>JBQGDO010000184.1:0-7074 GCA_052039105.1 Methyloceanibacter sp. | reverse complement strand
GCGATCCCGCGCGGCCGCGTGAAGAAGGGGCAGGTGATGAAGGCCGTAGTGGTGCGCACCGCCAAGGGCGTGCGGCGCCCGGACGGCTCGATCATTCGCTTCGACCGCAACGCCGCGGTCCTGGTCAACCCGCAAGGCGAGCCGGTCGGCACGCGTATTTTCGGCCCGGTGACGCGCGAGCTCAGAGCCAAGAAGCACATGAAGATCGTGTCGCTCGCCCCGGAGGTTCTCTAGGCATGGCGAAGCTCAAGATCAAAAAGGGCGACCACGTCGTGGTCATCACCGGCAAGGACAAAGGCAAGAAGGGCGAAGTCCTCAAGGTGCTGCCGGAGGAGAACCGCGCCATCGTCAAGGGCGTGGCCATGATCCGGCGGCATCAGCGCCAGACGGCCTCGCAGGAAGGCGGCATCATCGCCAAGGAGGCGGCGATCCATATCTCCAATCTCGCGCTCGAGGACCCGAAGGACGGGAAGCCGACGCGTGTGGGCTACAAGTTTCTGAAGGACGGGCGCAAGGTTCGCTTTGCCAGGCGCTCGGGCGAGGTCATCGATGGCTGAGACCTACATTCCGCGGCTGAAGCAGCAATATGACCAGGAGCTGAGAGACGCTCTCGTCAAGCAGTTTGGCTATAAGAACAGGATGGAAGTGCCGCGCCTCGACAAGGTGGTGCTGAACATGGGCGTGGGCGAAGGCGTCGCCGATTCCAAGAAGGTGAACGCCGCCGCCGCCGATCTCGGCCTGATCGCCGGACAGAAGCCGGTGATTACCAAGGCACGCAAGTCGATCGCCACGTTCAAATTGCGCGAGGGCATGCCGATCGGTGCCAAAGTGACTTTGCGCAAGAACCGCATGTACGAGTTCATCGACCGCCTGGTGAATATCGCGCTGCCCAGGGTGCGCGACTTCCGCGGGCTGAACCCGAAGAGTTTCGATGGCCGCGGCAACTACACGCTCGGACTGAAGGAGCACATCATCTTCCCCGAGATCGACTACGACAAGGTGGAGGATGTGCTTGGCATGGACATCATCGTCTGCACGACAGCGCGCACCGACGACGAGGCGCGCGCGCTGCTGCAGGGTTTGAATTTTCCGTTCCGCAGCTAGTGCTTGGCTGCGAAGGAGGACTGAATGGCTAAGACGAGCATGATCGAGCGGAACAACAAGCGCCGCCGCCTCGCCAAGAAATACAAGGCGCGGCGGACGCGGCTGAAGGAGATTGCCGCCGACCGGTCGCTGCCGGCCGAGGAGCGGTTTGCCGCCAGGCTCAAACTGGCGGAGCTGCCGCGCAACTCCTCGCCGACGCGCATCCGCAACCGCTGCGATCTCTCGGGCCGCCCACGCGGCTACTACCGCAAACTTCGCATGTCGCGCATTGCACTGCGCGATCTCGGAAGCCAGGGCCTGATCCCCGGCATGATCAAGTCGAGCTGGTAAGGACGATCGATGAGCATCAACGATCCTCTAGGCGATATGCTGGCCCGCATCCGTAACGCCCAGATGCGCTACAAGGCCAAGGTCACGACGCCGGCCTCCAAGCTCAGAGAGCGCGTGCTCGATGTGCTGGCCGAGGAAGGCTATATCCGCGGCTACGCGCGGGTCGACTATAGCGGCGGCAAGTCCGAGTTCGAGATCGAGCTGAAATATTTCGATGGCGAGCCGGTGATCAAGGAAATCAAGCGCGTGTCGACGCCCGGCCGGCGCGTCTATTCCTCGGTGAAGGACTTGCCGACGGTGGCCAACGGACTTGGCGTGGCCATACTGTCGACGCCGAAAGGCGTCATGTCTGACGCTCGCGCGCGGACGGAGAATGTCGGCGGCGAAATTCTGTGTAACGTGTTTTAGCGGAGCCGATTGAACCATGTCGCGCATCGGCAAAAAGGCCGTGACTGTTCCGGGTGGCGTCACCGCCCAGGTGAACGGCCAGGAGGTCAAGGTGAAGGGCCCCAAGGGCGAGCTCAAGCACGTGCTTGCCGACGCGATGGTCGCCAAGTTGGAGAATGGCGGCATCGATATCGCCATGCGCGAGGACACCAAGGAGGCGCGCGCCTTGTGGGGCATGTCGCGCACGCTCGTCGCCAATCTGATCGCCGGCGTCACCGAGGGCTTCACCAAGAAGCTCGAGATCACCGGTGTCGGCTATCGTGCGGCGGTGCAGGGGCAGAATCTGCAGCTTCAGCTTGGCTATAGCCACGACATTGCCTATCCCATTCCGCAAGGCATTCAGATCGTCTGCCCGAAGCCGACCGAGATCGTCATCACCGGCATCGACAAGCAGAAGGTGGGTCAGGTCGCGGCTGAGATCAGGCGGTTCAGGCCGCCGGAGCCCTATAAGGGCAAGGGCATCAAATATGCGGGCGAGTTCATCCTCCGCAAGGAAGGCAAGAAGAAGTAGGGCATCGCCATGGGCGCGTTGAAAGAGAGCTTTGTGCGGCGGTCGCGCCGGGTCCGCCACACCTTGAAGCGTTCGGCGAGCGGACGGGCGCGCCTGTCGGTGTTCCGCTCCTCGCGGCATATCTACGCGCAGGTCATCGATGACGGCGCCGGCAAGACCGTGGCGGCCGCTTCGACCCTCGATAAGGATCTCAAGGGAGCCTTGCCGAAGGGCAGCGATACGGCTGCGGCGCAGGCGGTCGGCAAGCTGGTGGCTGAACGGGCGATCAAGGCCGGGGTCAAGGACGTCGTGTTCGACCGCGGCGGTTATCTCTATCATGGGCGCGTCAAGGCGCTCGCCGATGCCGCCCGCGAGGCGGGCTTAAATTTCTAGAGGATCGAGACCATGGATCGCAGAGGAGGCCGAGGCCCGCAAGGAAAAGACCGCGAAGATCGCGAGCGCGACAGCGAATTCGTCGACAAGCTCGTGCACATCAATCGCGTGGCTAAGGTGGTCAAGGGCGGCCGGCGCTTCGGCTTCGCCGCGCTGGTCGTGGTCGGCGACCAGAAGGGCCGGGTCGGCTTCGGCCATGGCAAGGCGCGCGAGGTGCCGGAGGCCATCCGCAAGGCGACGGAAGCCGCCAAACGCAATTTGGTGAAGGTGCCCTTGCGCGAAGGACGCACCCTGCATCACGATGTGACCGGCCAGCACGGCGCAGGCCGGGTGGTGTTGCGCGCGGCGCCTCCGGGCACGGGCATCATCGCCGGCGGTCCGATGCGTGCCGTATTCGAGACACTCGGCATCCAGGATGTGGTGGCCAAGTCGCTCGGCAGCTCAAATCCCTACAACATGGTGCGCGCCACTTTTGACGCATTGCGCCACGAAGATAGCCCGCGCGGGGTTGCGGCGCGGCGCGGCAAAAAGGTGAGCGAGATCGTATCGCGGCGGCGCGATGGCGCGGGCGACAGCGCCCAGGCCGAAGCGTAAGCCGCCAAAGCAAGGTTTGGAACGATGGCCGAGACCGGCAAGAAGAAGACGATTGTCGTTGAGCAGATCGGGAGCCCGATACGGCGCCCGGCGGTGCAGCGCGCGACCTTGATCGGGCTCGGCCTCAACAAGATGCACAAGCGGCGGACACTCGTCGATAGCCCGCAGGTGCGCGGCATGGTGGCCAAGATCAGCCATCTCGTGCGCATCGTGGACGACCAGGCGCTTGCCAAGAAGAAATCGTAAGGAAGCGACGTCATGCGACTGAACGAGTTGAGCGATCGCCCCGGCGCGACAAGAGCGCGCAAGAGGCTCGGCCGCGGCGTCGGCTCGGGCCTCGGCAAGACTTCGGGCCGCGGCATCAAAGGCCAGAAGGCACGCGCCGGCGTCGCCATCAAGGGTTTTGAAGGCGGTCAGATGCCGCTGCACCGGCGCCTGCCGAAGCGCGGCTTCAACAACATTTTTGGCAAGAATTTCAACGAGATCAACCTCGGCAAGATTCAGGCTGCGGTCGATGCCGGCCGGCTCGACGGCAAGAAGCCGATCACGGTCGAGGCGCTGAAAGAAGCCGGCTTGATCCGCCGCGCCAAAGATGGCGTCCGCCTGCTCGGGACCGGCGAACTCAAGGCGAAGCTGAGCTTTGAAATCACCGGCGCCTCGCAGAGCGCGATCAAGGCCGTCGAGGCGCAAGGTGGCAGCGTGACCTTCAAGTCGATCACCGGCCGCGAGGAGCCGGGCGCCAACAGGATCAAGGCGGAGAAGCGCGCCGCCAAGCGTGCCGCGAAAGCTCAGCCGAAGGGTGGCAAGAAGAAGGCCAAGGCCGAAGAGTCGGACGAAGACGCCGCCAAGCCCGAAGCGGGCGAAGCCAAGAAGCAGAAGCCGGCCAAGCAGGACACGCCGGAGTGAGGTGGGCGGCGCTTGCCGCGCCGCTGACCGTCACCCGCAAGGGGAGAAACACCTAGGATGGTCTCCGCCGCAGAACAACTCGTCGCCAATCTGAACTTTGCGGCTTTCGCCAAGGCCGACGAGCTCAAGAAGCGCATCTGGTTCACGCTCGGGGCGCTGCTGATCTACCGGCTCGGCACGTATATCCCCATTCCCGGCATCAACCCGGAAGCTCTGGCCGATGTCTTCCGCCAGCAGCAATCCGGCATTCTCGGCATGTTCAACATGCTGTCGGGCGGCGCGATCGGCCGCATGGCGATTTTCGCGCTGAACATCATGCCGTATATCTCGGCGTCGATCATCATTCAGCTCCTGACCACCGTCTCGCCGCATCTCGAGCAGCTCAAGAAGGAAGGCGAGCAGGGGCGGCGGCAGATCAATCAATATACGCGCTACGGCACGGTGCTGCTGGCCGCGATCCAAGGCTACGGCATTGCTATCGGCCTGGAAGGCGCGGGCCATATTGTGATCGATCCCGGCTGGTTCTTCCGCATCACCACGGTCATCACGCTCGTCGGCGGCACCGTGTTCCTGATGTGGCTCGGCGAGCAGATTACCGCGCGCGGCGTCGGCAACGGCATCTCGCTGATCATCTTCGCCGGCATCATCGCCGAACTGCCCTCGGCGCTGGTTGGCACGCTTGAGCTTGGCCGTCAGGGTGCGCTCTCCACGGCTCTCATCATTGCGTTGTTGGTCATGGCCATCGCCGTGATTGCCTTCATCGTGTTCATGGAGCGGGCCCAGCGCCGGCTGCTGGTGCAATATCCGAAACGGCAGGTGGGCAACCGCATGTTCCAGGGCGATGCCTCGCATCTGCCGCTCAAGCTGAACAGCGCCGGCGTGATTCCACCGATTTTCGCCTCGTCGCTGCTCCTGCTGCCGATCACCGTGGCCAATTTCTCGGCGGGCCAGGGACCTGAGTGGCTTCAGACCGTCACTGCCATGCTCGGACGCGGCCAGCCGCTGCATGTCATTCTCTATATCTCGCTGATCGTGTTCTTCGCCTTCTTCTACACGGCGGTGGTGTTCAATCCGAAGGACACGGCCGATAACCTGAAGAAATATGGTGGGTTCCTGCCGGGCATCAGGCCCGGCGAGCGGACCGCGGAATATATCGATTATGTGCTCACCCGCATCACCGTGGTGGGCGCCATCTATCTCGCGGCGGTATGCGTACTGCCCGAGTTGCTCATTTCTTATTGGGGCGTGCCGTTCTATTTCGGCGGGACGTCGCTGCTCATCGTGGTGAGCGTGACGATGGACACGGTGGCGCAGATCCAGAGCCATCTGCTCGCCCATCAATATGAGGGGCTGATCAAGCGGGCGCGGCTCAGGGGAGCGCGGCGGAAATGAACCTGGTCCTGCTCGGCCCGCCCGGCGCGGGCAAGGGGACCCAGGCAAATCTGCTGGAGACCTCGAGGTCGCTGGTCAAACTTTCCACCGGAGACATGTTGCGTGCCGCCGTCGCCGCCGGCACCGAGCTCGGCCGCAAGGCGGGCGACATCATGGAGCGCGGTCAACTCGTGCCCGACGACCTGGTGATTGGGCTGATCGCCGAGCGCATCGACGCCAAGACCAAGGGAGACGGCTTCATCCTCGACGGCTTCCCGCGCACTATCGCCCAGGCCGAGGCGCTCGACCGGCTGTTCGCCGAGCGGGGCAAGAAGCTCGACCGGGTGATCGTGATGGAGGTCGACGACGAGGCGCTGGTCGAGCGCATCGCCGGCCGCTTCGCCTGCGCCAATTGCGGCGAGGGCTACCACGACCTCTACAAGCTGCCCAAGGTCGAGGGGGTGTGCGACCGCTGCGGGGCTACCCAGTTCGTGCGCCGCAAGGACGACAACGAGGAGGTGGTCCGGGCGCGACTCAAGGCGTATCACGCGCAGACCGAGCCCTTGATCGATTATTACTCCAAGCAGGGCAAGGTGAGGACGGTCGACGGTATGGCCGATATCGAAACGGTCGCCGGGGAGATCGGCGAAGCGCTCGACGGAAAGGGGAAATAGGCGGAAAAGGTGGGCAAAAGCGCCCGGTTGACCTTGTCAAGCGGAATCGCTACATAAGCCCGGCACCATTGCAGAAATGGACGATCCCGGGGGTAGCGCCTGTCCGCGGTCGGTCTCGTTGTGTTCCGACTGGGTAATCTGGCTTTAATTTCAGCACGTTAGCCGTGCGCGAGGAGACGACTACGTGGCCCGAATCGCTGGCGTGAACATCCCGACCAATAAGCGGGTCGAGGTGGCACTGACTTACATCCATGGCATTGGCGATACCTACGCCAAGCAGATCTGCCAAAAGGTCTCCATCCCCGCCGAGCGGCGGGTGAGCCAACTGACCGAATCGGAGATCATTCAGATCCGCGAGGTGATCGACCGCGACTATGTGGTCGAGGGCGACCTCCGGCGCGACGTCGCGATGAACATCAAGCGGTTGATGGATCTCGGCTGTTATCGCGGCTTGCGCCATCGTCGCGGATTGCCGGTGCGCGGTCAGCGGACCCATACCAACGCGCGCACGCGGAAAGGTCCGGCCAAGCCGATCGCCGGCAAGAAGAAGTAGGCAACCTCAATGCGCGGCCGGGTCTTTCGCCCTCGGCCCCGCGTCAATGCGTAAATGCGGGAATAGAGCATGGCCAAGGACAAGGCGCGGGTTCGTCGCCGCGAGAAGAAGAACATCACCTCGGGCGTCGCCCACGTGCATGCGAGCTTCAACAACACGATGATCACCATCACCGACGCGCAAGGGAACGCAATCTCCTGGTCGTCGGCCGG
>JBQGDO010000183.1:0-6671 GCA_052039105.1 Methyloceanibacter sp. | reverse complement strand
GGCACCGCAGGCTGGCTTGCGGCCGCATTTCTCGATCGCTTCTGCAAGCCGAAAGATGCAAAGCACAAGCTCAAGATCACGCTGATCGAGTCGCCTGGAATTCCGATCGTCGGCGTCGGCGAGGCGAGTCTGCCCGGCATGGTTCTGCTCCTGAACCAGCTTGGCGTTTCCGAATCCGAATTCTTCAAGGCTACGGACGCGACGTTCAAAGTGGCGGCGCACTTCATCGATTGGAACCGCGACGAAAAGGGCCGGCCGATCGAGTTCTTGAATGTCCTCAACGCCCCCGGCGCGATCGATGGGCGCCAGCTCGCCGACTATTTTGTCACCTTCGACCCGGCGCATGCCGCTCCCGAGGCGGGCCTCGCCTATGTGCGCGCTTTTTCGCCGGTCGTAGACATCGTGCAGGGCAATCTCGCGCCGCGCCGGCTCGGCGCGCCCGATTTCAGCGGCGAGGTGGGCTACACCTATCATTTCGACGCCACCAAGCTCGCCGCGTTCCTGAAAGATCTCGCGACGAGCCGCGGTGTGAAACACGTCCTGGACGATGTGGATGCCGTCAATCTCGATGAGCGGGGATTCGTCAAATCGCTCACCTTGCGCCACAACGGCGAGCACGCCGTTGACCTCGTCATCGATTGCACCGGTTTTCGCGGCTCGATTCTGCAGCAGGCTTTAGGCGAACCCTTCGAACCTTACGGCGACTATCTGCTGAACGACCGCGCCGCAGTAGTGCAGATTCCACACCAGGATCCGCGCGTCATCGCACCGACGACGCGGGCGACGGGCTTCTCAGCAGGCTGGAATTTCCGCATTCCTCTGACCACGCGCGTCGGCACCGGCTACATCTTCTCCAGCCAGTTTATTTCCGACGAGAAGGCGATCGAGGAACTTCTCGCCTTCTACGGCGATCAGGCGAGGGGCTTCGAGCCGCGCATCATTCGCATGCGGACCGGCCGCGTGCGCAATGCCTGGGTCAAGAACTGCGTCGCACTCGGTCTTTCCAGTGGTTTCATCGAACCCCTGGAGGCGACGGCTATTTTCATGACCGATCTGGGGACGCGTTGGCTGCAGCACTACCTGCCGACGCAGGACTTCGAACCCGAGCTCGCCGCCGCGTATAATCGCCAGATAAGGCGGGTGTTTGAAGAGGTGCGCGATTTCGTGCAGGCGCATTATCATCTGAGCAACCGTCAGGACAGCGAGTATTGGCGCGCGGCGCGCGAAGGGATGAAGCTCTCGGAGCGCCTCCAAGAAAACCTCAAAGTGTGGCGGTCCACGACGCCTGAAGACTTGGACTTGGATAGCGCGTTTCTGTTCAGCAGTCCGGTTTACACGCTGCTCCTGATTGCCAAGAGATTTTACAAGGGTCTCCGGTTGGCGAGGGCATCGTCTCTGGATCGCGCTGCCTATGAGCGCTACCGAACCGCTGCCCGCAAGGCGCGACCCGGACAGCTTGCTGGTCTCATCAGCCATGCCGAGTTCCTGAAAACCGGGGGCCAGGTGCCAATCGACCCGTTGGCTGGCCTGCGCCCGGCCCAGGCGCCGGTCTTCGGACCAACAAATACGAGGATCGAGCTTACCCTACAGCCGGCAGCGCCGCCCGTCCGGCGCAAGCCGAAGCCCTGACGATCGTCTCTCGTCGGCTTTTTCAAAGTGCTCACATGCGCCAGTCAGCCAAGTCCCGGCCAGCGAAGACCAAGTCTCGCGTGAGGCAGGAGACTAGGTCTCGCGCGAGGCGGAAGGCTGCGAGTGCGCGGCGTCCGCTCTTGGTCATCGATGGGGATTCGTTCGCGCATCGCTCCTACCATGCCCTGCCGAAAAATATCCTGCGCCACGGGGGCAGACCTGCCGGCGCGATCCTTGGTTTCGCCAATATGCTGCTGCGGCTTTACCGGGAGGAACGGCCGCGCGCCGTGCTCGTCGCCTGGGACACGCTCGAAGCGCCCACCTATCGGCACGAGAAATTTCCCGCCTATCAGAGCGGCCGGGAATTCGACGATGCGATCATCGAGCAGCTCGACGCGATACCGGAATTCGTATCTGCCTGCGGATTTCAGAATGCGAGCGCACCGGCCTTTGAGGCCGACGACTTTCTCGCCTCTGCCGCCGCGAAGGAAGAAAAGCGCGGCGGGACCGTGCTGATAGCGAGCGGCGACCGCGACACGTTTCAGCTCGCTTCGGACCGCACCACCATCCTCTATCCGGTCCGCGCGGGCGAGATGGCGCGTATCGGTCCGGATCAAGTGCGCGAGCGGTACGGTGTCGAACCCAAACAGGTGCCAGACTTTATCGCCTTGCGTGGCGATCCTTCCGACAAAGTACCGGGTGCACCGGGGGTCGGTGCAACGGGCGCGGCGACGCTGTTGGAGAGATATGGCAGCCTCGAAGCCGCGCTCAAAGCGGGGCGGTTTCCCGCAATGGCGGCCGAGTTGCGGCTCTACCGGTCGATCGCCACGATGAGCAAGAATGCGCCGCTGCCGAGCCTGCGCGATCAGAAACCGACATGGGCGACGGCGGCGTCATTAGCGCGAAAATGGGAGCTGAAGCAACTCGCCGGCAGGCTCGAGGAACTCGCAGCGGGCTAGGCGCGAAGTGCAGCAACCGACGAATCCGCCCATCGGTGCGGTGCAGCACGCCTCCGGGATAGCTCGCCTTCAAGGTTTACTCTCAGCGCTCGTGGTTTATTCTGGGTGCTCGCTCCACAGCACGGGGGTCCTGTCATGTCCCGCACACCTTTATTCAAAGCCGTCAAGCAGGCCTTGGCGCACGCTTCCCGCGAAACCGGCATCGTCCTGCCGCAGAAATCTGCCCTGACCCGGCGGCGGCTGTTGCGGCTATCTGCGGCGGCTGCCGGCGCGGCGGCGCTGTCGCCTGTGCTCGACTGGAGCGCACGCGCGCAAAACGGAAAGCCTTCCGTCGGCATCGTCGGCGGCGGCGTGGCGGGACTGACCGCCGCCTATCGGTTGCAGAAGGCGGGTGCCGCGCCGGTGCTGTTCGAGGCAAGTAACCGCTGGGGCGGGCGGATGCTCACCATCTACGATTTCTACAAGGGCATGTTCTGCGAGCTTGGCGGCGAGTTCGTCGATACCGATCAAGAGGAGATACAACATCTCTGCAAGGAGTTCGGCATCAAGATGCAGCGCCTGGACGTCGCTGGCGGCGAGGATCTCTATTTCTTCGGCGACAAATGGTACATGCCGAAAGACATGCTCGATCCGAAGAAAAAGAAGGGAGCCTTTGTGCCGATCGCCAAGCAGGTCGCCATGGATGCCGACAAGCTCTACGACGAAGAGGAGAACTGGACGGACTTCGCCCACGAGCTCGATAAGATGAGCCTGAAAGCCTATCTCGACCAGTTTCGCGGCAAGACCGACGACTGGGCCATCGACCTGCTCGATGTCGCCTATGTCGGCGAATTCGGACTCGAGACCGAAGATCAGTCGAGCCTCAATCTCGTGGACTTTATCGGCACCGATCTGAAGAAGCCGTTCGCCATCTTCGGCGACAGCGATCAAGTGTTCCGCATCAAGGGCGGCTCCTCAGCGCTCATCAAGGCTTTGGAGGCAGCACTCAAGGACAAGGCCGACATGCGGCTCGGTTATGCGCTGACCGAACTCGGCGTCCAGGACGGGAAGATCGTCATGACGTTCGACGCCCCGGGCGGGACAAAATCGGAAAGCTTCGATACGGTGATCCTCACACTGCCGTTCACCAAACTGCGCGAGGTTAAGGGCCTCGAGAGTCTCGAGCTCGAACCGCTGCAGATGCAGGCAATTAAGGAGCTCAGCTACGGCACGAACGCCAAGCTGTTCAGCGGCACGAAAACGCGCGTGTGGCAGAGCAAGGATTCGGGGCTGCCGGCGCGCTCCGACGGCTACTTCTACAGCGATCTCGGCTTCCAAAATATCTGGGACCAGAGCGCGAACCAGCCGGGCAAGGCAGGCATCCTTACCGACTTTCTGGGCGGCAAGGCCGGCCTCGCCGAGGAGAGCACTGCCCGCAAAATCCTCAACGACGGCCTTGCCAAGATGGCCCCGAAGATCTCCGAAAGCCTCGACCCGCTAGCCGTCGCGTCCTTCTTCTGGGCCACCTATCCCTACACGCTCGGTAGCTATGCCAGCGCCGGTGTGGGACAGTACACGACGCTCTTGGACGTGACGGCCGATCCCGCGCTGGACGGTCGCGTGCAATTTGCCGGCGAGCATACGAGCAGCGAGTGGCTCGGCTACATGAATGGTGGAGTCCAAAGTGGCGACCGTGCCTCGGCGGCGCTCATCGAATTGCTGAAGCTGGGAAAATAAGCCTGTAGGCATGGCAGGCGCCGGGTCGCGAAACCTGTCAAGCCGTGCGGCGCCTCGTCACGGGAAGTTGAGGAATTGCTTTGCATATGGCGCAAAACCTAGTCCTCTAATAACATTCTGGTGTGTCTTACCAGGGGTTGCCGGGGCCCGAGACTCCGAAACCTTAAGTCTGCTCGCGTCTCGTTTGGGAGGCAGAAATGATGCCCGCTAGAAGTATCTCAGTCGCCGCTCTTTCCTTATTTGTGTTTGGCGCTCCCGCCCTTGCCGAGATGCCGACCGCGGTCGGCGAAGGCGAAGGCCAAGTCGATATCGTGGCGTGGCCCGGCTATATCGAGCGGGGCGACACCGACAAGAATTACGACTGGGTCACCGAGTTCGAGAAGGCGACCGGCTGCAAGGTCAACGTGAAGACGGCAGCAACCTCCGACGAGATGGTGACCTTGATGAATCAGGGCGGCTTCGACCTCGTCACTGCCTCGGGCGATGCGTCGCTGCGCTTGGTGGCCGGCAAGAAGGTGCAGCCTGTCAATATTGAGCTGGTCCCGAGCTGGAAAACGGTGGACGACCGGTTGAAGAACGCGCCGTGGCACACCGTCGACGGCGTTCATTACGGCGTGCCGTTCCAGTGGGGACCCAATGTGCTCGCCTACAACACCGAGGTGTTCAAGGACGCGCCGAAAAGCTGGTCGGTCGTGTTCGAAGAGCAAACCTTGCCCGACGGCAAAAGCAACAAGGGACGCGTGCAGGCCTATGACGGCCCGATCTATGTCGCCGATGCAGCCCTCTATCTGATGAAGACGAAGCCCGAGCTTGGCATCAAGAATCCCTACGAGCTTAACCCCGAGCAATATGCGGCGGTCATGGAGCTGCTCAGGGCGCAGCGGGCGCTGATCGGCCGCTACTGGCATGACGCCATGGTGCAGGTCGACGACTTCAAGAATGAAGGCGTTGTCGCCTCGTCGTCCTGGCCGTTCCAGGTCAACCTTTTGGCGAGCGAAAAGAAGCCGATCGCTTCCGTCGTTCCGCAAGAAGGGGCAACCGGCTGGGCCGATACCACCATGATGCACACGGACGCCAAGCACCCGAACTGTGCCTATAAATGGCTCGAACACTCCATCCAGCCCAAGGTGCAGGGAGATCTCGCCTCCTGGTTCGGCTCGGTGCCTTCGGTGCCTGCGGCGTGCAAGGGCAACGAGCTTTTGACCGACGAGGGCTGCGCGACCAACGGCTTCGACAATTTCGAGCAGATCTGGTTCTGGCGTACGCCGACGGCCAAATGCGAACAGGAGGGCAATTGCGTGCCCTACTCGCAATGGGCCAAAGACTACATCGCGATTCTCGGCAGGTAATGAGTCCGGCGCGAGCGGTCCCCAAGGCGGAAGCCGGGCCGCTCCCGCCGGGGCGGGCCGCATCGCCCGCCGTAAGGTTCGTGAATGTCACCCGTCGCTTCGGCTCGGTCCTGGCGGTGGATGGCCTCACCCTCGACATCGGCGAGGGTGAATTTTTCGCTCTGCTTGGCCCTTCGGGTTCCGGCAAGACCACGTGCTTGCGTCTCGTCGCCGGCTTCGAGCAGCCCGATGAAGGTCATATCGAGATCTTCGGGGAAACCGCCGAAGGCGTTCCGCCCTATAAGCGCAACGTCAACACCGTCTTCCAGGACTACGCACTTTTTCCGCACATGACCGTCGGCGACAACGTCGCCTACGGCCTGATGATCAAGGGCGTATCCAAGGCAGAGCGCGAGGCCAAGGCCCGAGCCGCGCTTGCCATGGTCAAGCTCGCAGGATTCGAGACGCGGCGCCCCGCGCAGCTCTCGGGCGGCCAGCGCCAGCGCGTGGCGCTGGCACGCGCGCTGGTGAATGGCCCGAAAGTATTGCTGCTCGACGAACCGCTCGGCGCACTCGACCTCAAGCTCAGGGAGCAGATGCAGGAGGAGCTGAAGGCGCTGCAGAAGGAAATCGGCATCACCTTCATCTTCGTCACGCATGACCAGGGCGAGGCGCTTTCCATGGCGGACCGCGTCGCCATCTTCAATGAGGGCAAGATCGTCCAAGTCGGCTCGCCAACCGACATTTACGAACGCCCCAAGTCCCGCTTCGTCGCCGATTTCGTCGGATCGTCGAACGTACTCTCGCCCGACTTTTGTTCCTCGCACGGGACGAAGGCCTGCTGGACCAGCCTCAGGCCGGAAAAAATCCGAGTCTGCTCGCCGAGCGAAGCCGTGCCTGCAGGGCATGGCCATGCCGACGGTACGGTCAAGATGATCAGCTACCAGGGCGCGGTCACGCGCTTCAACGTGGCTTGCGGGGGCCTGCGTATCACCGCCGAGATGCCGGCGGGCGGCGCGGACTTCAAGGAAGGCGAGAA
>JBQGDO010000182.1:0-17545 GCA_052039105.1 Methyloceanibacter sp. | reverse complement strand
GGAGGCGACCTTGGCGAAGGAGCTTGCGGCGCGCAAATTCTCCTATACCCGCACCGACGACTCGCCATGGACCTTGTCGCTCAAGGACGTGCTCGACCGCATCGCCGGGTTGGAGATGGCGTATAACATCAACGACTGCGCCGAGCTGCGCTGGGGGGCCCCGGAGGGCAGCGAAGAAGCGGGGACTTGCAAGCGGCGCGCGTCGACAGCGCAGCGGCAAAAGATGAGCGAATATCGCGCCTGGTTCAGCGAGCGCCGCCGCCCACCGCGCGGCTGAGGATTTCTTTCGGCAAAGCTTTCGCGTAAGGAGCGCAATGTATCTCGGCGCCATCGTTTTGCTGATGCTCGTGCTGCCGCTGCTGTCGGTGGCGGCGCAAGCATCGATGCTGCCCGACGCCGCCGCGCTGATGGGCCTGGTCGGCAAGTGGTTCACCTTCTGGGGGGTGGGCGTGCGGCTGTTTCTCGCGGGTTTGATGCAAGTATTCCGCCCGCAATTCACCTCGGAGGGACTCCTAGGCATCAAGGACGAAGGCGCCGCCGTTCTCGTGCGCGAAGTGGGTTTCGGCAATCTGGCGATCGGCGCGCTCGGGCTGTTGAGCCTTTACCAGCCCGGTTTCCTCCTGCCGGCTGCTATCGCCGGCGGGCTGTTCTACGGGCTCGCCGGGCTCGGCCACGTCGCGCGCAAGGACAAGACGGCCAAGGAATGGACCGCGCTCGTCTCGGATTTCGGCATGTTCGTGCTGCTTGCCGCCTTCGTCTTCAGCCGTGCTATTTCATCGTGATGGCGAGCCCGCTCAGGTCGACATTCGCCAGGAGCCCGACCTGCTGGCCGGTCAGCTCGAGCACGGCGCCCTTCTGATTGGCGAGCACGATGGCGCGGGCGCCGCGGCCAACCGCAAGCCCTGCGCCCGCCGCGCCATAGACGCCCGCCACATCGGAGGCGCGGCTGATATTGCTGACCCGGCCGCGCAGCACCGTTTTCGATCCGCCGAAGATGAGACCGTAGTCGAGGCCGCCGACCGAAAGCGGATAGCGCTTGCCGCGGAAGGTAAGCGTGCCATAGCCGCCGGAGCCGCCAATGATCCAGCCGGCCTTGTAGACCGTGAGCACGATGCTGCCGCTGTCGGCCCGCGCCTGGTTGAGACCGCCGCCGATCAGCACCATCAGCACCATCAGCGCGATGAGAACTCCACGGAACATTGTCTGAGTGCGCATGGTCTACCCTCCTCGTTTGCCTCGCCGCCGCTTAGGCCGGTCGAATCGTCCGCCCTCCAGGTTACAGGCCTATCCGCGTTCACGGTAGCCGGACGTTGACGAGCGTCAGCGACAAATTCGGGTGCTTGGCGCGGAGCTCCCCGGCGAGGCGCTGCAAATGCGCTGCGTCGCCGTCGAGCGCGACGATTCTAAACACTGGATTGAAGAAGGCAAAGGACGGGCGCCCGTTCGAGATTTCGAGATAGGGCCGGCCGAACAGCTCGGCATAGCGCGCGGCGCGGCGCCTGATCTCCTGCGATTGTAGCTGCGATGCTGCGAGCGCGCCGTAGCGATCGTAGATGAAACTCGACGTGACGAGCAGTCGGGTGCCTTCCGGTTCCGGTTTGCCATGCGAAACGGACTGTCCCTGCTCGCGCTGGGCGCCGAGCCGGGTGTAATTGTCAAAAGCGGCGTCCGGCGTGTCGTCGAGCACCATTTGTGGAATCACGGCCCGCAGGTCCTCTTCCGGCGGGCCCGTGATGCGATAGGAGGCAAGGAGCGCCGGCAATGAAGCGAGGAGAATGACTGCTGCCGCGATCGCACCGCTCCATCGCGGCAAGCGCCGCTGCGCAAGCTCGTAAACCAAGGCCGTGCCGAGAATGATGAGGAGCGGCGCAACCGGTACCATATAGCGCTGAAAGTTGGGGTAGGGCTTGAAGGGTGAGGCCTCGTGCGCCACGAGCCAGAGGGCGGCAAAGGCGGCAATGACGATCAGGGGTTTGCGCCGCTCGAGCGGGGCGAGCAGCGGCGCGGCAAATCCCAAGAGGCCAAGAACGGTGAGCGGCGCGCCGAGACCAGGCAGCAGACTGTGCCGCAGGTGAAACAGGCCGTAAGTGAGGGCGAGCGGCACGCGCACGCCGGTGCCGGTTTCGGCGTTTCGGAGGTTGCCTTGCACCGAGCTCGCGAATTGGCGAAATTCCCAAAGCGCCGGCAGATGCAGGAGAACGAATACCCCTAACGCGGCGAGCGCGGCTTGCCCCGCGAGTTTCAGCCGCGTGCGCCGGTCGAGCTCCGGAAGCCCGATCCAGAGGGCTGCGGCGGCGAAGGGCACGAGAATAATGCCGGCATATTTCGCTGCCGCCGCAAGTCCAATGGCGGCGCCGAGCAGAAGGACGTGCAAATTGGTCGGCGATTTAAGCGTCCGGATCAGCGCGAGCAGCGATACCAGGATGAACAGCAGGACAAAAATGTCCTCTTTGAGATAGCGCGCATGCATTGCCACGAGCGGGGTCACCGCCGTGACCGCGGCGGCGGCAAGCGCGGCGGGCGCGGGTAGCATCTCGCGGGCGAGCAGGAAAGTGACGAACACCGCAGCGGCACCGACGAGAACGGCGATGGCGCGGCCGAGCTCGGCCACAGCCTGGGGGTTGGTCAGCCCGGCGAGCGCGTTGGCCGCGCGGACGAGCTCGAGCATCAACACCGGATGCGCGTAGCTGTTCTTTAGCGTGATGATAGCTTGGACCTTGCTCAGCTCGTCGGCATGGGTCCGGGCTGGGAAATCGATGG
Source organism: Methyloceanibacter sp. (assembly GCA_052039105.1). Taxonomy (GTDB): domain Bacteria; phylum Pseudomonadota; class Alphaproteobacteria; order Rhizobiales; family Methyloligellaceae; genus Methyloceanibacter. The sequence continues at coordinate 14,785 of JBQGDO010000182.1, read as the reverse complement.
TGCCGAGCAGGATCGCGGCAAAGACCGCGGCGATGCCGAGGGCCAAGATCAGGGGAAAGGCACCGCGCCCGCCGCCCGTTGCGGCCGCCGGGTCCGGTGCAACGTGATCGGCCCCAGCCGGCTGTTCCATGGCCCACGAAACTCCTGATGCGCCGGCATGATGCCGAGGCAGAAAGCGCCGATCAAGCCGCCGTGTTCGCCGGAGACTGGCCATCGCGCCCAGAATCGCCGACCATCTTCCCGGAGCCGCAAGCAAAGGAGGAGGGGCGCATGGCACATTCCTACATTCTCTGGGCCTTGCTCGGCATGGCCGGCTATTCGCTGATGACGTTGTTCGTCAAGCTCGCCGAACGGTCGGGCTCTGCCTCGACCTATATGGTGCTCGCGGTCTCCACCACTATCGTCTCGATCTTCGCCGTTGCCGTGGTGGCCATGCGGGGCGAGCTGAAACCGTTGCTCCTCGATCTGGAGCGACCGCCGCTGCTCTGGGCGATCGCCGGAGGCATCGCGCTCACCATAGCGGTCAGTTCGCTGTTCCACGCGTTGTCGCTCGGCCCGTCGAACGTGGTGGTGCCGATCTACGGCATGTTCATCGTCGGCGGTTCCTTGCTCGGCGTGCTGTTTCTCGAGGAGCCGATGTCGTGGAACAAGGTCGCCGGGCTCGTCTTCGCCGTGATCGGGGTGGTTTTGATCTCGCTATGAGCGCGCTGCCGCGCGCAAGCCAGGAGTCGACCCGGCACCCAATTCACACGCTCTGGTTGCGGCACGGGCTGGTGTATGGCAACATGACCTCGGCCAAAAATCGTGGCGTTGGGAGGTGCAGCATGGCTAAAGCCCCAGAAACAAAGGATTGGAAGGCTTGGCAGGACTTACAGCCACCATCGAAGCCTAAGCTCATCGTTACCGGCAAGGTCCAGACGTCCAACTCAAACCAGACACCTCACTTGGCCGAGCACGAGCCGCAAGGCTTCAATCCAAAAATCCTGCTCCTGGATCTCACGATCACCGCGAGCGGTGCCGGAAGCACCGTGATGGGTTGGCGCGAAGTGAGATTCGAGAAGCCGATCCAGAAAGATCAATATTCGAGCGTCGATATTCTTTGGGAAGGCGAGCACATCGCTGGCGCCAAAGTGGAAGACGTGCACTAGCGACGGCCCTAAAGCTCATTCGAACGGGACCAAGGCGATCTGCTCGATCAGAATCGCGCTGAAAGCGGCGAAGGGAACGCCATCGAGGCGCGGATCGGAGGAGAATTCCACCTCGGCAATGCCTTCGAACGCCGGAGCGCGCAGCGCATAAGTCTGGGACGGGACGTCGGCGAAGCGCCTGGTGAGTCCTTCGCCCACCGAGCTCAATTCCTGTCCGCTCGCGCTCCGGGCGGTGGCGCGCCATGCCGGGAAGGTCACGCCGCTTTCCGTTGCCGGATAGACCTTGGGCACCGTGAAGGTCACGCTCTTCAGCGGCTTGGCGAAGACGAGCGTGAACGATGCCGGCACATTGCCGGTGAGCGTCTGGGTCAGTAGATTTTGGCTCACCGCGGGCGCGACGGCTCTGCCCTCATAGAGGCCGAGATTGTTGATCAGCACGACCCGCGATTCCGGCGGTTGCTTGCGTTCCACGGTGATGGGGATCGGCGCTTCGTGCAGGAAGGGGTCGGCGGCCACCATGAATTGGGGTGCGCTCGTCGTGTCCACCGAGGCGAAGGCAAGCCGGCTCTCACCGGGAACGGGCGCCTGCGGCGCCGGTTCGGCTGACGACGTGGGGGCAGGCGGCGAAGCTGGCGGCGCAAAAGCTCGCCAAGCTCCGGCAAAGATCGCGCCTGCCGCGCCTATCGCGATCAGCGCCGCCAACAATGGATGCCGGCGCCAAACCGGCTGGTTGCCCGGCACGGGCGGGGGCTCCGGGCGCTCTTCGCCTTGGAGAATGTGCCGGATGATGTCGGCGAGGTAGTTCAGATGCCGTTCCAGCGGCGGGCTGAACGCATCGAGCCAGTGCGGCGTGCTGATGAAATATTCCAGCGACTTCGTCGGAGGCACGTCCTCGATGCGCAGCGGAATCACGGCAAGTCCCCGATTGACGGCGCGCTCGACTTCGCGCCGGATCTGTTGCGAGCTGTTGGCATTCGAGGAGAACACGAGCACGAAGACGCGCGCCGCGCTCAGCGCATCGACAATCGATTCCCCCCAATCGGCGCCGGGCAGGATATCGCGCGGGGCGATCCAGCAGCGAATCCCGTTCGCCTCAAGGACCGCGCAGGCGGCGTCTGCTATGTGCTTGTCCTTCGACGCGTAGCTAATGAACACATCGTGGGCCATCGATGCGCCCCCGCAAAAACGCCGCCCCCGGACGCTACACGCTTGCCCGTTGCAGCGGAAGGGCCTCTGGTCGGCGAGGCAGTGGCGACAGGGGTCCGGGTGTGCGAGGCTGGCGCGCGAAGGAGCCAAGGAGAGGCTGATGTCGAAGCTCGTCTACAGAATCGTCAAGCACGAGAATGGCTGGGCCTACAAGGTGCGCGGCACGTTCTCGGAGACATTTCCCACGCATGAGGCCGCGCTCGCCGCGGCCAGGATCGCCGCGGGAGAACAAAGGGTTCCAGGCGAAACCGTCGGCATTCAATATGAAACGGCCGAGGGAAATTGGCACGAGGAGGTCGATCCTGGCACCGACCGGCCGCAGACCGAAGTGAAAGACGAATGATGCGTGGCCTCTTCCTCGGATTGGCACTTGCCGCGCCGATTGCAGTCGCGGCGCCCGATACCGCGCTGGCCTGCGCCTGTTGCAGCAATGAGGGGCAACGCTATGTGGAGGTTGAGAAGCTCGACTCCGGCCGTCTCGAGCAAATCGAGAGCCTGCGCTTCGCCAAGGAGGCGCGGCTTTATGCCGGCGGGGGCGGTCTTGAGGCGATCAAGGGTATCCTGAATCCGGCAGAGCGTTACGACCTCAAAGTGACGTGGGACAAGAGCCATGCGAGTGCGGGCAAGATTCGGTTGAACTTTGACCTCGGCAACCCCGGCGGACGCTCGGGGGGTCTATCGTTGATGCTTCCGCAAAAGATTTCCGTGTTCGAGGTCGACCCGCGCGACGGTTCCGATCAAGGCACGGGACCGGTGCTCTACAAGGAATGGAAACTCACGGGAGATGTGACCGCTTTCGGCACGTTCAACGCCACGGATGATGCGAGGCAGCTTCTCACGCTGATCCTGCAGGGCCGCGGCAATTCTTGCACGGCTGCCGCCGATTTCACGCATTGGACCTTGGTGACCGAAGGACCCAAGGGGACCTACAGCCTGTTCGGCGCACTGGTGCGATGAGCGCGCCCGGCCAGACGGCGCGGCAAAAGGGCTATTCGGACGGCCCCGGTGACCGGCGGCTGCGCGCGACGATCTTATGGATCGTTGCCGGGCAAAGTCTGTTCGTCGTCTTCCTCGCTGTCTTCTTGTTCAACCACGCTAATCCAATGGGCGACGGGATGGAGATGGTGGGCGTCGGCGCGGCATTCATGTTCATCTTTCTGCCACTTACCTTGCCGGCGTTTATCCTGGCGAAAGAGAGCCGCCACCTCGTTCTTGCCGCCGGGCTGGCGGGCGTTGCCGCCTTCGCCTATTTCGCGCTCTGGCTTCAATTGCTCGACGAGCTCGGACTCGGAGCGGCGCCATGGTCATAAAAGAAGCGGGCAACGGCGGCTGCCGTTGCCCGCGGCGAAGCGATGGGGGAGGGGGGCGTCGCTTCGCAAATGACCTACGCCGAATCGACGAGAACGATCTCGCTATCCTCGAGCGCCTTGACCGCAACCAGCGCTTCGTCGGTGACCGCCGCGCCGTCGCGCTTGTCGATGCGCACGCCGTTCACCTCGATGCTGCCTTCGGCCGGAACGAGATAGAGGTGGCGTCCAGGACCGAGCTCGTATTTGGCGGTCTCGCCGGCTTTCAAGCTAGCGCCCAATACGCGGGCGCGCGCTCTGATCGGCAACGCCTCATTGTCGCCGGTGAAGCCGCTCGCCAGTGGCACGAAACGCCCGGAGCGATCGCCCTTGGGAAAGGGCTTGGCGCCCCAAGACGGCTCGCCGCCGGATTGCTTCGGCTCGATCCAGATTTGGAAGATCTTGGTCGGGACATCCTCGCGATTGTACTCTGCGTGACGGATACCGGAGCCTGCGCTCATCACCTGCACGTCGCCGGCTTCGGTGCGGCCTTGATGCCCGAGGCTGTCCTCGTGCGTAATGGCGCCCTGGCGGACATAGGTGATGATCTCCATGTCGGCGTGCGGGTGCGGCGGAAAGCCGGTGTGGGGAGCGATTTCGTCGTCGTTCCACACGCGAAGCGCGCCATGCCCGAGCCGCTCCGGATCGTAGTAGCGGGCAAAGGAAAAGTGATGCTTGGCCTTAAGCCAGCCGTGATCGGCCCCGCCAAGCTTGTCGAAAGGTCTCCGCTCGATCATGACCAAGTCCTCCAACAATAGTGATGCATCAGGCGGTGAAGCCGCCATCCACATTGAGCGTCGCGCCGGTGATGTAGCCGGCACGCGGGCTCGCCAGAAACGCGACCGCCGCGGCAACTTCCTCGGGCTTGCCGTAGCGCCCAAGCGCGGTCGCCTTGGACTGAGCGGCGGAGAAGTCGCCGTTCGACGCCGGGTTCATGTCGGTGTCGATCGGCCCCGGCTGCACGTTGTTCACGGTGATGCCGCGCGGTCCGAAATCGCGGGCCCAACCCCTGGTATACGCGGCAACCGCGCCTTTGGTTGCCGAGTAATCGGCGAGGCCAGGGAAGGGCGAGGTATCGCCGACCACAGAGCCGATCGAGATGATGCGGCCGCCGTCGCTGATGACGGGTGCTGCGGCGCGGACCGCGGCGGCAACACCGCCGACATTGACGGCGAACTGCCGGTCGAGCTCGGCGAGATTGTTGGCGCGATCATGTGCCTGGCCGGTGACGAATACGCCGGCATTGTTGACGAGAATGTCGATCCGTCCGAATCGCTCGGCAACGGTCTTGACCAGGGTCTCGACTTCCTTGGCGTTGGCCTGATCGGCCCTGAAAGCTTCGGCGCGCACACCCTTCGCTTTCAATTCCTTGACCACCGCGTTGGCCTTGTCGGCCGAAGCGGCATAACTGATGGCGACATCGGCGCCGTCGTCGGCCAGGGCCTTGGCGATTGCCGCGCCGATGCCGCGCGAGCCGCCGGTGACCAGAGCTACTTTCCCGGTGAGTAACTTTGACATGGGTCCATCTCCGTCTTTAGAATTATTTAGTGATCAATACATAAGTAGCCTGGACCCGGTCTGTCAAGGGCATTATATAACATGCGCTACAAATGTAGGAGGTGCTAGGCATCACGAAAATGTCAGGAGATTCGTCTGTGGCGATCGGCCGCCCCCGCACTTTCGACGTGAACCAGGCGCTCGACCGCGCCCTCGAAGTGTTCTGGCGCAAGGGCTACGAGGGGGCGACCTTGTGCGACCTGACGGCGGCGATGGGCATCAACCCGCCGAGCCTCTATGCCGCGTTCGGCAACAAGGAAGGGCTGTTCCGCCAGGCGCTCGATCGCTATTGGGGCCTGCGCACCGCGTTCTGGGATGACGCGCTCGCCGCGCCCACGGCGCGGGCGGTCGCCGAGACCCTACTTCGGGGTACAGCCAAGTTCCTCGGCGACCCGTGCCATCCGAAGGGCTGCCTTGCGGTGCAAGGCGCGCTCGCCTCGGGCGGGGAGGAGGACTGCATCCGCAAGGAGCTTGAGAAGCGCCGGGGCACGAGCCAGGCCGAGATCCGCGAGCGGTTCAAACGGGCCAAGCGCGAAGGCGACCTCCCGGCCGATGCCGATCCGGCCGTCTTGGCGCGCTTCCTCGCCACCGTCATCGAGGGCATGGCGGTGCAGGCCGCGAGCGGCGCCACACGCAAGGAGCTTGAGCGCGTGGCCGAGACCGCGCTTCTCGCTTTTCCGAGCTGAAATTAGCGATGGCTTTAGCCTGAAAGCGAGGCGGTGCTTTATGGCGCGGCCGATTTGCGTCATGCTGCAAAGCATGAGAGTCGCATTATTGAGCCTGTGCATGCTGCTCGGCGCGCCGGCCGCGCTCGCTCAAGCCGCGCTCGATGAAGGACCGCTCACGCCGTGCACTCCCTCGCAGGCCGAGAGCGGCGCTGCGGCCGGCCAGCCCGATTGGGGCATCGAAATTGCCGGCGCTTTTTCCAAGGACGAGGCGCTGGCCGAATTCGATCAGGTGAAACAAGCTCACTCCGATCTGCTTGGAAGCTACGCGCCGATGGTGGTCGAGACTTGCGATCTGCATCTGGGAACGGCGCTGCGTTATTCGGCGCGGATCGGCATGGACAGCCGCGACGCGGCGGACGCGCTCTGCGCCAAGCTTCAGGCCGCGGGCGGTGCCTGCGTGGTGGAGAAGAACTAGCCTTAACGCGTTCGCAATTCTGTCAGAGACTAGCCGCATGCGGGCATGGCCGTTCGCCGTTATGACCGGTCTCATGCTTGCCGCGTCTCCATGCGCGGCGGGCAATTCCGCAGCGCAGGTCGAAGCCGGCGCGAAACAGGCCGGGATCGCGCTCGCCGGTCCCAAGCCCTTCGTCGACATCGTTTGCCCGATCATGCAGCAGCAAGCCGAGGCGAGGGACCTGCCGCCGATGGCCTTCGTGCGGCTGATCTGGAAGGAAAGCCGTTTCAATCCCAACGCTGTCAGCCCGAAAGGTGCGCAAGGCATCGCCCAGTTCATGCCCGGCACCGCGGACGAACGCGGGCTCTACGATCCGTTCGAGCCGAAGCAGGCCATCGTGCATTCGGCGAGCCTGCTTGCCGACCTCCGCCGCGAGTTCGGCAATTTCGGGCTCGCGGCTGCGGCGTATAACGCGGGCGCGGAGCGGGTGCGCTCCTGGCTCGGCGGGTCGAGTGGGCTGCCCTACGAGACGCGCGATTATGTGCAATTCATCACCGGACGGGCGGCGGAGGAGTGGAAGGAGCCGCAGACGGAGCTGCCGCAGTCGCTGAAGCTTGCGGGCACCGAGGTGCAGGAGTCCTGCCGCAAGCTCGCGCCGCTCGTGGTGCGCGCGGTCTACGAGACCGAGCCGCTGACGGCAAGCGGGGCGTGGCGGCCGTGGGGCGCGCATGTATCGACCGCCTTCTCCAAAGCGAAGGCGCTCGCCTGGTTCAGCCGGCTCAAGCAGCACCATGCCACCGTGCTCGCCGAGGCCGAGCCGTTCGTGCAGCCGCAACGCAATTTGAGCCGCGGCCGGCGCTCGATCTACATGGTGCAGATCGGCGCGGACAGCCGCGCCGCCGCCGAGACGTTATGCGCGAAGCTGCGCTCGGACGGCGGCGCCTGCATCGTGCAGAAGAACTAGGCGCCGCCGCTTCCGGTCAGAACGACATGGTGGCGTTGGCCCAGAGCGTGCCTTCGCGCTCGAGCTGATAGCCATTCGGGTCATCCATCACCGGCTCGAGCCATTCCGCGCTCAGCCGCAAGCCTTTGAGCGGGCCGCTGGGCACGACGGTGTTGACGCCGAAGCCGACGTCCCAGAACCGGCCGCCATAGTTGAATTGGAGATCGGGCGGGCTCGAATGATTGTGCGGGCCGTTGTAATGGCCCTCGATCTTGCCCTGCTCGGTGTAAAGACCGCGCAGCGACACCGAGATCCAATTGGCCAGCCGATAGCTGCCCCAGAACGTGCCTTGGAACAAATCGCCGAGCCGGTAGCCGGACTCGTTCTCCTCTTGCAACCGCAGGATGCCGAGCACCTGCGCACCCCAAGTCCAGCGATCGGCGCGACCCGTGTAAGTGATGCTCGGCCAGAAGTCCCAGGTGCCGGAGCCGGGCTGCATGCCGTAATGGGTGAACACGCCGTTGGTGGCGATATCAACCCTGCCGGTCGGCGCGCTGAACATGGGACTGATATGCAGATGGTAGCCGGAACCTTCGGCGAAACGGATCTCGGGACCGAAGATCGTGTCGCCCCAGCCTTCGGTGCTGTGCGAATGCGATCCCATGTGCTCACTATGCCCGCCCATGTCCATGCCGCCGTGATCGTCGTGACCCATAGGCATCACGCCCCGGAGCGGGCCCATGGTCATTTCATGGCTCATCCACATCGGCATGACCATCAAGGTCAACCAGTCGGTCGGTGCGTACATGATGTCGAGCATGTACATGTTCATGGTCATGTCGGTTGGTTTCATCGAGCAGGCATGCGGCGGGCAGCCATTGTCGATGATGTCCTGGTCGCGGGCAGAATTCTCGCCGTTCAGCATGGAACCGCCGGCGAAACTGCCGGCATAGCGGAAGCCGAGCATGATCTCGCCGGCCTTGTGCATGTGGTCGAACAGGACGCCGGCGGGCGCATGCTGGTCGGCAAGCAGCGGTTGGCCCATATGCGGATCGGCTTTGACCGCGAGGGTCGAGAGACAGAGCGCGAACGCGCCCATGACGGTGCGCGTGCATTGAAGAGAAGACATGTGACAGCCCCCGTTGATGCCGGTCATGCGCGCCGGCGGCTTTGACGATGATTGGATGTGGCGCGGCCAGTGGCGCACCCTCCAGCTGAGGGCACGCGCGAACGGCGCCGAAACGGTCGAAGCCTAGGAGAGGGGCGGTGCGCGGGGCTGCGCCGGAGAGGTGTCAGGCGCTTGGGTAAGCGGTGCAAGCCGCGGCAGTGGCGCGGCAGGCGGCTCTATCGAGGTTGGCAGGGGAACACGCAGGGCAAGCGGGATCAGACCGGCATTGCCTATGCCGCTACAGGCCATCCGGCAGGACAGGGTGCAGCAGGGATGATCGGCCTTTTGGCGGGATTGGCCGGGAACCGTCTTGCCGAGGATGGCGCCTTTGAGCGTGCAGAGGACGACGCTTTCGCCAGAAGCGAGGCTTGCGGCATGGGCACCGGATGTAAAGGACAGGATGGCGGCCTGGACCAGAAGCGCCCAGACCACGACCAGCGCAATGCAGTCTTTATCCCTGCGAAGCCACCCCATGCTTTGTGTTAACGAGGCACCCGGCGGCTGTCAAAGCTGGACTGGGCCGCATTGTCTCACTGGCACCATTTCGCCGCTGGTATAAGGTCTGGCCCACGAAACCGGCTTAGGCTGTCCCGGCTCGGGCTCAGGGAGGTCCGATGCTCACCGTCTACGAAAATCGGTCCGGGGCGCTGCAGCGCCAGAAGGGCAAGCCGCGCATTACCGAGCAGGCCGTCTGGGTCGATTTGCTCAATCCCACGCCCGAGGAGGAAGGCCAGATCGAGCGGGCGTTGCGGCTCGACGTTCCGACGCGCGAAGAGCAGCAAGAGATCGAAGTCTCGAGCCGGCTCTACCAGGAGAACGGCGCCTATTTCATGACCGCGACCTTGCTCTATCAGCCGGACCAAGGCGAGCCCCGGACCACACCCGTCACCTTCATTCTCAAAGGGCAGCGGTTGATCACCTTGCGTTACGCGGAGCCGCGGGCCTTCTCCATCTATATCGCGCGATGCAATCGGGCCGAGACGGACCTCACCACCGGGTCGGCCGTCCTGATCGGGTTGCTCGAAACCATAATCGATCGGCTTGCCGACTTCATCGAGCGCATCCAAGCCGAGGTCGAGGGCCTCTCGCACTCGATCTTCGAGATCAAAGGCGGCGCCGCCTCGCGACAGCGCCGCTTCGACGTGTTGTTGCGGGCGATCGGCCGCGAGGGCGAAATTACCTCTAAGGCGCGCGAGAGCGCGCACGCCTTCGGCCGCCTGCTCACCTTCCTCGTGCATGCCGCGAACGAGCGCAAGGAAGTGAAGCCTTTACAGGCGCGCATCCGGACCGCCGCGCGCGACGTCACGTCGCTGACGGATCACTCGACGTTTCTCGCCAACAAGATCGTGTTCCTGCTCGATGCGACGCTCGGCATGGTGAACATCCAGCAGAACGACATCATCAAGATTTTCTCTGTGGCGGCCGTGGTGTTCCTGCCGCCCACCTTGATCGCGTCGATCTACGGCATGAACTTCCATCACATGCCGGAGCTCGATTGGTGGTTCTCCTATCCGTTGGCGTTGGCCTTGATGGTGCTCGCGGCGGCGCTTCCCTATCTCTACTTCAAGCGCCGAGGCTGGCTGTAATTTGGGCTTGCCTTGCTCGCGGCGCGTCGCCAGACTCCACCTCTCGATACGACGTCGAACGTGGATGGGCGACGGGGAACAAAGTTAAGGAGAATTCAGAATGATGACTCGATCGCTCTTGGTTGCGCTGGCCGCTGGCGGTTTTGTGGCGTTTGCCGGTCCGTCCACGCCGGCTGTGGCCGCGCCCGTTCCGGGGCTTGCGCCGCCCGACGAAGTCTCGTTGGTGCAGGAGGCCGGCTATTACAAGCGGCGCTGGCGTTACCGCGACACGCATGTGCGCGCGCCGTTAACCGCAGTCGACGATGTCGACGGCGACACATGGGTGAGGGCGCCGTTCGCCAGGGTCTATAGCGGCAGGCGCGGCACCTGGGTAAGAGCGCCCTTCGTCAACCTTTGGATTCCCCGCTAGCGATTCCGATTAGCTCGATAGTCCCGCTCAATTCGCGAGCAACCACCACGCCAGCGACGCAGCGGCTGCGATCGCGAGTGTGGTGACGATGCCGAATCGCAAGCCGAGCAAGAGCACGGCCGCGAGAACCGTCAGTACGACGACTTCGGGGCTGATGCTTGAAAGCTCCGGCGTCCACAGGCGCAAGGGGCCGAGCGAAACTGCGTCGACCCGCGCGAACAGGACGTGCAGTGCGAACCAGAGGCTCAAATTCAGGATCACGCCGACCACGGCGGCGGTCACGCCGGCGAGCGCGCCATTGAGCCGCGGGTTCGACGTGAGCCGCTCGACATAGGGCGCGCCGGTGAAGATCCACAGGAAGCAGGGCGCGAAGGTCGCCCACAAGGTCACCACTGCGCCTAGCAGTCCGAAAGCGAGCTTGGGCTCACCGCCGAAGCGATAGCCGGCGAGGAAGCCGACAAACTCGGTGACCAGGATGAGCGGCCCAGGCGTCGTCTCCGCCAGACCGAGCCCGTCGAGCATCTCGCCCGGGGTGAGCCAGCCATAGGTCTCGACCGCCTGCTGCGCCATGTAGGCGAGCACCGAATAGGCGCCTCCGAACGTCACCACCGCGAGCTTGGAGAAGAACAGCGCGATATCGGTTGTCACGTGCGCGCGCCCGAAAAAGATCGGCAAGAGGAGCAGAGGCCCGATCCAGATCGCAAGCCAAAGCGACGCGGTCATTAGCGTCTGCGACAACGGAATCGACGGAGGATTGGCAGGCTCCGGCAAATTCAGACCGGATGCGGTGTTGTGCGCATGCAAATAGCCGGCCAGCGCCGCAGCAGCGATGATGAGCGGGAAGGGGGCGGCGAAGAAGAAGATGGCCACGAAAGACGCGGCGGCGATGGCGAGATCGTAAGGACCGCGAAGCGCGCGGCGGGCCACCCTGATCAGCGCCTCGATGACGATCACCAGCACCGCGGCCTTGATGCCGACAAAGGCGGCTTCGACCGCCGGGACTTGCCCATAGAGCGCATAGGCGATGCTCAGCGCGAGCACGACCAATGCGCCCGGCAAGACGAACAGCAGGCCGGCGGCGAGGCCGCCAAGCGTGCCGTGCATCCGCCAGCCGACATAGGTGGCGAGCTGCATGGCCTCGGGGCCCGGAAGCAGCATGCAGAAATTCAAGGCATGCAAGAATTGCTTCTCGCCGATCCAGCGCCGCTCGTCGACCAGCACGCGATGCATCAGTGCGATCTGGCCCGCCGGACCGCCGAAAGAAATGACTCCGATCTTGCCCCAGATGGCAAGCGCCTCGCGCAAGCTTGGCTTGGAGGTAGGGTCGGCGGCTCGCATGTCGCTTCCGTAGCATAGGCATGCGTTCTCCGCTTCCGGCTAGTTAGGCTGGCCCGCGCGTGCTACGCAGATTATGACAAGAGGGAAGAATGACATGGTGACGGCGCAACTCGTTCAAGTCGCGGTGTTTTTGGCTGCTGCCGCCGTTGCCGCGCCGTTTGGCCGTTTCACCCGCATGGGCGCCGTGCTCGGCTATCTCGCCGCCGGCGTGGTAATCGGCCCCTACGTGCTCGGACCTTTTTATGCGCTGACCGATGTCGGCGAGGTGCTGCATTTCGGCGAGTTCGGCGTCGTGCTGCTGTTGTTCGTGATCGGGCTCGAGCTGCGTCCGGTCAGACTTTGGGCGTTGCGCTCGGCGATCTTTGGCCTCGGCACGGTGCAGCTGATCGCCACCTCGAGCGTGCTCGCGATTATCGCCTTCGGACTCGGGCTGAGCTTCAGCCAGGCATTGTTCGTCGGCCTGGCGCTATCGCTGTCATCAACCGCCTTCGCGCTGCAGGTGCTCGAGGAGAAGGGCGAGCTTTCCACCCGTCACGGCCGGCTCGCCTTCTCCGTGCTGTTGTTTCAGGACCTCGCCGCAATTCCGCTGATCGCGCTCGTGCCGCTGTTTGCGCTCGGCGGCGAAGAACCGGCCATGGATTTCAGGGCGGCAGCCTTCGCTATCCTCACCATTATCGGCGTGGTCGTGGCGGGACGCTTTCTGCTGACGCCGCTTTACCGGCTGGTGGCGTCGACCGGGGTGCGCGAGGCAATGACGGCTAGCGCGCTTCTGACCGTCGTGGGCGTGACCTTGGTGATGGGCGCAGCGGGGCTGTCGGCGGCGCTCGGCGCTTTCATCGCCGGCGCGCTGCTTGCCGACTCCGAATATCGTCATCAGATCGAGGCCGACATCGCGCCGTTCGAGGGATTGCTGCTTGCGGTGTTCTTCATCGCCGTCGGCATGTCGATCGATCTCGGCGTGCTGACCGCGCGGCCGCTGCAGCTCGTTGCCATCGTGCTCGGCCTCGTCGCGATCAAGGCCGTCATTCTTTTTCTTCTCGGCCGCTGGTGGGGGCTCGGATCGACGGCGGCGCGACGGCTCGGCCTCGTGCTCAGTCAAGGCGGCGAGTTCGCCTTCGTGCTGTTCGCCGCGGGTGCGCTGCAAGGCGTAATCGACCGGCCGCTCGCCAATCTGCTGACGCTGGCGGTGACGTTGTCGATGGCGGCGACGCCGGTGCTATTACTGATCGACGATACCTGGAACCGGGCCGCGAAGCCCCCGCCGCCCGAATATGAGATTCCGCCGGAGGGCGATCAGCATGTGATCGTCGCCGGCTTCGGCCGTTTCGGACAGATCGTGGCGCGTGTGTTGCGCGCGATGCAAATCCCGTTCACGGCGCTCGACTCGAATGTCGAGCAGGTGGATTTCGTCCGGCGCTTCGGCGCGCAGATCTATTACGGCGACGCGGGCCGGCTCGATATTCTGCGCGCCGCCGGCGTCGACAAGGCGCGCGCCTTCGTGCTTGCCATCGACAATGTCGATGCATCGCTCCGGGTCGCCGAGATCGTCCGCAAGAACTTTCCGGATCTGCCGATCTATGCGCGCGCCCGCGACCGCACCCATGTGCACAAATTGATGGATCTCGGCGTCAGCATCATCGAGCGCGAAACGTTTCTTTCGGCGCTGGAGTTGACGCGCAGATTGCTGCGTGGCCTGGGCTTCCGGGAAGCCGAGGTGAAGCGCCTGACCGAGACCTTCAAGCAACAGGACGAACGGCGGCTTTACCAGGATTATCAATACTATACGGACCTGGAAAAGGTCCGCGCCAACGCCCAGTCGCAGGCCAAGGAACTCGAGGAGCTGTTCGCCAAGGATAAGGAAGAACTGCCCGACGAAGACGGCGCGCCGGTCAGCGCTCAAGAGAAAGCCGCTCGACGATCAGGCGGTTGAGCTCGGCCGGATGGGTGAAGGGGCTCATATGGCCCGCGCCCCTCAGGGTTTCCACGGTGGCACTGGGCAGCGTGGCGCCAAGCAGTTCGATCACGGCGCGAGTCGGCGCGCGGGTCTTGCCGCCGACGATCAGCAAGGTCGGAGCGGTGATCGCCGCGTAATCCTCGAGCGTGGTCTGCGCGTCGATGGCGATGCCGAATTCGAGCGCGACCTTGGGGATGGTGGCGGCGATGGCCGACTTGAACTTCTCCGGCGCGAGCCACCAGCGCAGTCGCCCGAGCCAATAAGTCATGAAAGCCTTGGCTGCCTCGCGGTCGTTGCCTTCGGCCACCGCGCCGAGCACCTTGCGGCCGAGCGCCTCGACTTCGAACCATTCGGGACGGCGCTCCTGCCGCAGCAGATGGAAAGAGACGGGCTCGATCAGGATCAGGCTTTTCACCCGCGGGCCAAGGCTGCGCGCGGCTTCGAGCGCGAGCGCCGCGCCGTAGGAATGGCCGACGAGATGCAGCTTGCCTTTCACCTTCTTGGCGAGGGCGAGCAGCACCTCAACGTCAGCGTCGATGCTGAAGGGTTCGGCGGCGGGCCACGGTTCCGATTGGCCGTAGCCGATGAAGTCCGGGGCGAGCACGCGCCAGTCTTGCTTCAGCATCTCGATCAGCGGCAGCCATTCCTTGTGCGAGGCGCTGGAGCAATGGCCGAGGATGACGGCGGGGCCGCTGCCTTCGTCGAGATAGGCGACTTCCACGCCGCTGACAGTTATGAGCTTCACGCAGATTTCCCCTCGGCCCGAACTGGCTACGCTCGGGCACCGTTCCACGCAAGGGGAAAGGGAGCTACTGCGCGGGGGCGGGTTCGCGTTGCTCGGAGGAGGCGGCCGCCTTCTGCACCGCCTTCTGCACCTTCTCGAAGGCGCGCACCTCGATCTGGCGGATGCGCTCGCGAGAAACGCCGAACTCGGCGGAAAGCTCTTCCAGGGTGAGCGGGTCCTCGGCGAGCCGGCGGGCCTCGAAGACGCGGCGCTCGCGCGCGTTC
>JBQGDO010000181.1:0-7336 GCA_052039105.1 Methyloceanibacter sp. | reverse complement strand
ACATTTTGCCCCAAGCTTCCGTCTTCTTAACCGGCGTCCGTTAGAACCGAGTAGGGCCGAGATTCGGCGAAATCCGCGGGCGCGCTCGGCGCGCCTCCGGGCTGCCGAACGCACCGAAGCCTCGGCCCATCCGCTCGACCTCGCCGCGCTTGGGGTGCCGCGGCTCGGTTTGAGCAACTGAGGGTCAGTTTAGTTCGCGAGTACTGCAATGCTGCGCTTCGTCAATATCTGCCTCGTGCTTGGCCTGGTGGCGCTGGCCTATGTGATCTATCAGGTCAAATATGAGACCCGCGCGCTCGATGCGCAGATCTTTTCCCTGAACAAGCAGATCGAGGAGGAGCGTGATGCCATCGCCGTGCTGCGCGCCGAGTGGAGCCTCCTGAATCGGCCCGAGCGCATCGAGCGGCTGGCCAAGAAATATCTGAAGCTCGCCCCGGCAAAGCCCTCCCAGCTCGTCACCGTCGAAACGGTCACCGACCGCGATTTCGACCGGACGCGCGGGGAAGAAGCGGAACAAGAGGCCGCTGCGGCGGCGCAAGCCAAAACGAAAAAGGCCGCCCCCAAACCAGCCTTGGCGGCAAGCGCGCCGCGCCAGGAAAGCCCGCACGCAGCCCCCGACTCATGGTCGGCGACCACGATAGCCACGCCGGTGGAAGCGTCGGTGGTGCAGTAGCCGAGTGCCGCCCGTGTCCGACACCGCAAGATCAGAAGCCGCCGTTTCTCGTGCTGAGAGGGCCTATCTTGCGCGCAGCCGCTACCGGTTTCGCCTCGCCGTCTTGAGCTTCGCGCTCGCCTTCCTCCTGATCGGCGGCCGCTTGGTCGCGCTGGGGCTGGAAGGCGGAGGGCCGGGGGGCGGCGGTCTCTACGACATCTCATCGACAGTTCATCGGCCCGACATCCTCGACCGCAACGGCAGGCTGCTCGCGACCGACATCAAGGGCGCCACGCTTTACGCCGATCCCGCCAAGGTCATCGACATCGACGAATTGGCCGAGCAGGTGACGAGCGTGCTCCCCGACGTCAACGCCAAGGACCTCCGCGCGAGACTTAAGGCCGGGCGAAGATTCGTCCGCATCAAGCGCGAGCTGACGCCGAAGCAACAAGCGGAGATTCACGAGCTCGGACTGCCCGGTCTCGGCTTCATCGAGGAATATCGCCGCGTCTATCCGATGGGACCTACGGCCAGTCACGTTGTCGGCTTGGTCGATGTCGACAATCGGGGTCTCGCCGGCATCGAGAAATTCATCGACGACAACCCGCAGCTCGCCATGGCGAGCGACGAGGCGGTGACCATCTCGCTCGATCTCGGCGCGCAGCACGTGCTCCGCGAGGAGCTTGGCCGCGCCATCGCCACCTATCATGCCAAGGCCGCGGCGGGGATCGTCATGGACGTCCACTCCGGAGAGGTGGTGGCGCTCGTCTCGCTCCCCGACTACGACCCCAACCGCCGCGAACAGGCGCTCGACAAGGATCGGCTGAACCGGATCAATTTTGGCGTCTATGAAATGGGTTCGGTGTTCAAGGTGTTCACCATCGCCGGCGTGCTCGATCTCGGTCTTGCCTCGATGCGGTCGAGCTACGACGCGTCGAGCCCGATCCACTATGCCTCTTTCACCATCAGCGACTTCCACGGCAAGAACCGCCGCCTCAGCGTGCCCGAAGTCTTTATCTATTCGTCGAACATCGGCGCGGCGAAGATGGCGCTGCATATGGGCGTCGACCGGCATAAGGCATTTCTCAGAAAGCTCGGCTTGATGAGCCGCATCCCCACCGAGCTTGGCGAGAGCGCCACGCCGATCGTTCCGCCGCACTGGCAGAAATTGAACACGATGACCATCGCCTTCGGTCACGGCCTGTCAGTGACCCCGCTCCAGCTCGCCGCAGCCTCGCTTCCGCTCGTCAATGGCGGGATCGGCGTGACACCCACCTTCCTGCCGCGCACGCGCGAGGAAGGGATTGCTGGCGGTGAGCGCGTGCTGAAGGCGCAGACCAGCGCCTCGATACTCAAGATGATGCGGCTCAATGTGCTGAAGGGGACCGGCAAGCGTGCCGAAGCCGAAGGCTATCGCGTCGGCGGAAAGACCGGCACGGCCGAAAAGGTGGTCGGCGGCCGCTACTCCACCTCGGCGTTGCTCACCAGCTTTCTCGCCGCGTTTCCCACCGACGCGCCGGAATATTTTGTCCTCGTAATGCTCGACGAGCCGCAGCGGGTGGCCGCTTCCAACAACCACGCGACTGCCGGCGTCAACGCCGCCCCGACCGCGGGCAAGATCGTCGAGCGCATCGCGCCGATTTTGGGGGTCGCCCCGCGGCTCGAGGACGAGCAGCGCAAATTTGACGCCAAGGTGCTCGCCTCCTATTAGAGGAAGGCCGCCCGCCAAGGGCCGGCCAAATCCTTGAGATTCTCAAGGAAATGCCGTTTTTCGGGGCGCATATCGGACGATGACCCTGGGTGAGCTGTTCGGCCTCGAGGCGAAACTGCCCGAAGGCCTCTCCCGCCTGCCGATCAGCGGCCTCGCCGCCGACAGCCGCGAAGTGCAGCCCGGTTTTCTATTTGCGGCACTCCCCGGGATGAAAACCGACGGCCAGCGCTTCATTGCGCAAGCCTTGGAGCGGGGCGCTGCGGCGATCCTTGTCTCCACGGGCGCTAAGCCGGACGTAGGGTCCGCCGTGGTCATCGAAGACAACGACCCGCGCCGCCGGCTTGCCCTGATCGCCGCGCGCTTTTACGGGCTCCAACCTAAGACGGCGGTCGCCGTCACCGGCACCAATGGCAAGACCTCGGTCGCCTCCTTCGTCCGGCAGATTTGGACGGCGCTCGGCTACAGGGCGGCGAGCCTCGGCACGGTCGGGGTGGTCGGCCCGCGGGGCACGCAAACCCTGAAGCACACCACGCCAGATCCGATCGAACTGCACGCCATTCTCGCCGCGCTCGCCAAGGACGGCGTGACGCATCTCGCAATGGAAGCCTCAAGTCACGGACTTCAGCAGCGCCGCGTCGACGGCATCGCGTTTGCCGCCGCAGCCTTCACCAATATTTCGCGCGATCATTTGGACTACCACGCGAGCTTCGACGACTATTTCGCGCAGAAGCTCCGCCTGTTCACCGAGCTTTTGCCGCAAGGCGCGAGTGCAGTGGTCGATGTCGACAGCGAGGCCGGGATGCGCGTCGCTCAGGTCGCTCAGGAGAGGGGACTCAAGCTCATCTCGGTTGGGCGCACTGGACAGGCCTTGCGCCTCCTCTCCGTCGAGATCGACGGCTTCGGCCAGGTGCTCGTCGTCGAGCATGAGGGCAAGCAACACAAGCTTCGCTTGCCGCTCGTCGGCGCCTTCCAGGCGTCGAATGCTCTGGTCGCCGCCGGCTTGGCAATGGCGACCGGCGCGAGCGCGGAGACTGTGCTGCCGCAGCTGGAATCTCTGCAAGGCGCGCGCGGACGGCTCGATCTTGCCGGCATGGCGCGAGGCGGGGCGCCCATCTTCGTCGACTACGCGCACACGCCCGACGCTCTCGCCAAGGCGCTCGACGCGCTCAGGCCTTACGTCCAGAACCGGCTCGTCGTCGTGTTCGGCTGTGGCGGCGACCGCGACAAGGGTAAGCGGCCAGAGATGGGCAAGGTCGCGGTCACCAAGGCCGATCTCGCCATCGTCACCGACGACAATCCGCGCAGCGAAGATCCCGCGGCAATCCGCAACGAGATTTTGGCCGCGGCGCCAGGCGCGTTGGAGATCGGCGACCGTGCGCGGGCCATTGCCCAGGCGATCTCGGGGCTCCGCAGAGGCGACGTCTTGCTGGTCGCCGGCAAGGGCCATGAGACGGGACAGACGATTGGCGCGACGGTGATCCCGTTCTCGGACCATGACGCCGTTGCAGCCGCGCTGAAGCAGGAGGTGCGCGTTGGCTGAGCCGCTCTGGACCTTGGGGGAGATCGTCGCTGCGACGAACGGCGCCTGTCTCGGCGCGCCCGGCACGGCGGTCTCGGGATTCTCCATCGACAGCCGCACGCTTGCACCCGGCGAGGGCTTCGTCGCCATTCGCGGACCGAACCGCGACGGCCATGCTTTTGTCGCTGCTGCGCTCGACCAGGGGGCAGCTTGCGCGATCGTCGACAAAGATTTTCCGCCGGGCGACGAGGAGAGGCTCGTTCGCGTCGGCGACACACTTGAAGCGCTGAACGATCTCGGCCGCGCCTCGCGCGCCCGCGCCAAGCAGACAGTCGTCATCGCCGTGACCGGCAGCGCCGGCAAGACTGGCACCAAAGAAGCGTTGCGGCTTGCGCTTGCCCCGAGCGGGGCGGTGTACGCCTCGGCCAAGTCTTTCAACAATCATTGGGGCGTGCCGCTGTCGCTTGCCAACATGCCGAAGACCACACGCTTCGGCGTGTTCGAGATCGGCATGAACCATCCCGGCGAGATCGCTGCGCTCGTGCCGCTGGTCAAGCCGCAGATCGCCATCGTCACCACCGTGGCGCCGGTGCATCTCGGCTTCTTCCGCTCGGTGGAGGAGATCGCCGACGCCAAGGCGGAGATCTTCGGCGGACTCGAGCCGGGCGGCGCCGCCATCATCAATCGCGACAATCCGTATTTCGCGCGGCTCAAGGCGCGAGCGCTTGCGCATGGCGCCAAGGTGGTCGGCTTCGGCGAAGCTGAACGTGCCGAGGCGCGACTTGAACATGTCGAATTGCTTGCCGAAGGGTCAAACGTCGCCGCCGAACTGTTCGGCGAGCCGGTCACATATCGCCTCGGCGCACCCGGCCGCCATGTGGTGCAGAATTCGCTCGCCGTGCTGGCCGCCGTGAAATTGGCCGGTGCCGATCTCGCACGCGCGGCCGATGCCCTCGCAGGCCTTCATGCCGGCGCCGGCCGCGGCGCGCGCATTCTCGTCGATGGCGGCCGCATGGCGATTATCGACGAGTCCTATAATGCCAATCCCGCCTCCATGCGCGCCGCGCTCGCCACCCTGGGATTGACCCCCCGGCACGAGTTCAAGCGCCGCGTGGCCGTGCTTGGCGACATGCTCGAGCTTGGACCGGAAGGGCCAAAGCTGCATCGGGAGCTTGCCGATGAAGTTGACGGGGCCGGGGTAGATGTAGTCTTTGCGTGCGGCGAGCTGATGCGCGGGCTGTTCGAGACTTTGCCGGCAAGCCGCAGGGGGGCCTATGCCAAGACCGCCGAGGAGCTTGCTCCAAAGCTCGTTGGTGCCGTGGGCCGGGGGGACGCCATCATGATCAAAGGTTCGCTCGGCAGCCGCATGGCGCCTTTGGTCGAGGCACTGAAGCGCCGCTTCGGCGCGGAAACGGCCTCGGCATAAGGGACGGGGAAGGGGAAGACATCGATGCTTTATTGGCTGACCGCGTTCACCCCCGAATTCCCCTTTCTCAACGTCTTCGCCTACATCACGTTTCGTGCGGGCGCCGCGGTCGTCACTGCGCTCCTTTTCGTTTTCCTGTTCGGGCCGAGGGTCATCCGCTCCTTGCGCGTTCGACAAGGCAAGGGACAGCCGATCCGCAAGGACGGCCCTGAGCGCCACCTCCTGCAGAAGCAAGGCACGCCCACCATGGGCGGCCTGATGATCCTGTCCGGCGTCACCGTCGCGGTGCTCCTGTGCGGAAATCTGTCGAACCCTTATGTGTGGATCGTTCTGCTGCTCACGCTCGTTTATGGGGCGGTCGGTCTCTACGACGACTATCTCAAGGTGACCAAGCAGTCGGCGGAAGGCTTCCGCGGCCGTATCAAGATCATCATCGAGGCCGCCGCAGCCGTAGTTGCCACCGCCGTGATCGTCCATATCGGGCAGGAACCGCTTGCCACCTCGCTGGCGATTCCCTTCTTCAAGAGCGTGCTGGTCGACCTCGGCTGGCTGTTCATTCCCTTCGGCGCCTTCATCATCGTTGGCGCCGGTAACGCCGTGAACCTGACCGACGGGCTCGACGGACTTGCCATCGTGCCGGTGATGATCGCTGCGGCGACCTTCGGCTTCATCTCCTATCTCGTCGGCAACGCGCTGTTCGCCGATTATCTGCAAATCCATTTCGTGCAAGGAACCGGCGAGTTGGCCGTGGTCTGCGGCGCGCTGGTCGGCGCCGGGCTCGGCTTTCTCTGGTTCAATGCGCCGCCTGCGCTGATCTTCATGGGCGATACCGGTTCACTCGCACTCGGCGGCGCGCTCGGCACCATCGCGGTGGCCACCAAGCATGAGTTGGTGCTTGCCATCGTTGGCGGCCTGTTCGTGCTCGAAGCAGCCTCCGTTATCGTCCAGGTCACCTCCTACCAGCTGTTCGGCAAGCGCGTGTTCCGTATGGCGCCGCTGCACCATCATTTCGAGCAGAAGGGATGGCCCGAATCCACCGTGGTCATCCGCTTTTGGATCATCTCGGTGGCGCTTGCGCTTGCCGGCCTCGCCACCCTGAAATTGCGGTAAGTTCTCCTCTTATGATTCCCGTGACGATCTTCGCCGGCCGGAACGTTGCGGTTCTCGGCCTCGGCGTGAGCGGCCTTGCCGTGGCACGCAGCCTCAAGGCGGGGGGCGCCAAACCTGTCCTCTGGGATGACAAGGAGGCCGCCCGGGAAGAAGCCGGTGAGCAAGGCTTCATCGTGCGAGATCTGAGCGATGCCGATTGGTCGGGCTTCGCGGCCCTGGTGCTTGCACCCGGCATCCCCTTGACCCATCCCGCTCCGCATTGGAGCGTCTTGCGCGCGCGAGATGCGGGCATCGAGGTGATCGGCGACATCGAGCTGTTCTTCCGCGAGCGTGCGCGGGCGCCTCAGCCGGGCAGGGTGATCGTCATCACCGGCACCAACGGCAAATCGACCACGACCGCGCTCACCGCCCACCTTCTGACGAGTGCAGGCAGGCGCGTGGCGCTCGGCGGCAATATCGGCAAGGCGGTGCTCGAGCTCGAGCCTTTCGCCGCCGACCTCACCTATGTCATCGAGCTCTCGTCCTTCCAGATCGAGCTTGCGCATTCGCTTGCCCCCGATGCCGCGGCGCTGCTCAACATCACGCCTGATCATCTCGACCGGCATGGCACGGTCGAGAACTACGCGCGCCTCAAGGCCTCGATCTTCGCTCATCTTGCGGCGGGCGGAACCGCGGTTGTCGGCATCGACGATGCACCCTCGCGGGGAATCGCCGACGGCCTTAAAGGACCCTTCGCGGTGAAGCGCGTCTCCGTCGGACACCCGGTCGACACAGGCGTCTATGCCATCGACGGCGTGTTGCACGAGATGGAGCAAGGCGGCGAATTAGCACGGCTCGATCTTGCTGGCATCGGCTCGCTCAGGGGCGCGCATAACTGGCAGAATGCCGCCTTCGCCTACGCGCTCGTGCGCTCGCAAG
>JBQGDO010000180.1:0-2112 GCA_052039105.1 Methyloceanibacter sp. | reverse complement strand
CACGTTGCTGCGATCAACAATTGCCAAAGCGCTACGTCTGAAGTGCAGAGCATCGCCCAAGCGAATTGCGTGCCGGCCGCGCCCTAAGCTGAAATCGCATCTAACTAATTCAGGATCGACGGATCGTCATTTTCAGGCTTGATCACACGTGTTGAAGAGCGGTTGTCGCCCCAACTTCTTCCTCCCCGTCCGCGTTCTCTCGCGGCTATACCGGCGCCTGTTCCTGCAATCCCTGCAGGCGGCATTCGACGGCGGCAAGCTGAAGTTCTTCGGCGTTCTTACCGGCCTACACGAATCAGCGACTTTTCGCTCCGACGGAGGATGTCGGCCGGCGCATAGGGAGATGTCCCGCTCTTTGTTGAACATTGAGAAGCGGTCGTTGCCATGGTGACGTTACGCGGCGTTGGTTTGGCGAGCAAGGACGTCGTGGGGTGAGTTTTCATTCCGGTGTGCTTCCAGAGCGGCACGTAACGCTGGAAGTTGCTTGTGAGCCTTCAGTCGCCGGAAGCCTTTGGCCGCTTCCTGCATAGCGGCTGCGGTCCAGCGCATCGCCATCGAGGCCGAGCGCCATCGCTTCACGTTGCGGCAGACGCGGCGCACAGTGGCCATGAGGTTTTCGACGATATTGGTGCAGGCGAGCGAGCGCCGTAGTTCTTTTGGCAATCCGAGCCGCGTGACGGTGAGGATTTGTTCGATGCCTTCCAGGAGCGAGCCGGCGACCCCTGACCAGTCCCGTTCGAGGCGCCGGGCGAGATTGCGAATCAACTTCTCGGCCTTGTCGGCGTCGTCCAACTCCCATGCCTGCCGCAACGCCCGCCGAACCGAAGCGTGCAGCGATTTGGGCAATCGCTCCATAATGTTGCGAGCCTTGTGGACCTGACAGCGCTGGATCGCCGCGGCGTCCCCGAAGGTTCGGCGGATCGCCTTGGATAGAGCCTTCGCGCCGTCGATGATGAAGAGGCGCGGCACGGCCGGATCGAGCCCACGCTCGATGAGATTGTCGATCAGCGCCTGGACGGTCGCGGCGTTCTCCGTCGCACCCTCGATGAGGCCGAGCGGATGCTTATCACCCTTTGCGTCGACCCCGATCGCCGCGACCAGGATCAGATCCTCGTCCATCTGAATGCCGTCGATCTGGATCACCAGCAAATCGAGGCTGGAGAGATCGCGCGCCATCCACTCCTTCATGCGCGCCGCCGACAGCGCGACGAAGCGGCGAGAGGCGGCCGATTTCGACAGGCCAGACCCCGCAGATGCTGGAACATCTCCCTCGGGCAGCCGAACTGAACGGGCGAACTTGCGCGTCGAGACGTTGATCAGCATCTGGTTCATCGCCCACTTGCCGAGCCAGTCCTCCGCAACCGCCGCCTCCCAGCTCGGCACAGGCTGTTCCTTGCCCTCGAAGCTGCGAAGCCTTGGCCGCTCGATCTCGACCTTGCCACCGTGGAAGCCGATCTTGCCCTTCGTCTTCCCCCAGCGGTGCGCCCGCCGGTCTCGCCCCCGCGCATGGCGTGGTCCACAGGCCGCTTGCGCATCGCGATCCATCATCTCGGCAAGGGCCTCCACGCCGGAAGCCAGACAAAACAGCTCGAAGCTCGCCGAAATGTTCGCCAGGGCCTCGAGCTTCAGCGCTCTCGTCGGAATGGCAGTGGATGTAGTAGGTCTATTCATGGCGTTGCTTTCCTTTGTGGAATCAGCACCCCGAGCCTATCGGCTCAAGGCGAGCAACGCCGCTCCTCCTATTTCAACATCGAGCGGGACAAATCCGGAATCCTGGGCGGCATCATTTCGGAACGGTGAGCGGGATCATCTCGGAATGGTGGGCGGCTTCACCTCGGAATCCGCATGATCACCCCATGGAGTCGGCTTCGTGACCGTCTCAGCATGTACAGGAGCCTCACCCACGCGTTTTCCGGTAGAGGTGCTGCCCCGAGCTCTCAAACTCACTGAGTACAGCCGAGCGGAGGTTTTGACTCCACCGCCCGGGGGAAGATTTGAGGTGTCGAATCGGCTGTGTTGTGGCATGACGAATCCGGAGCTGGAACAGGAGGTTGCCATGCCGCTACTGGCCGCCGATCCGGTCACTGTTTTGCCCGCCCAGCGCGAGGTGTT
>JBQGDO010000179.1:0-1627 GCA_052039105.1 Methyloceanibacter sp. | reverse complement strand
GGCCGCACCTCGGACGTGAGCTGCGCCTGCCACTGGACCGTCGGCGTCGCCGCCTCGAAGGGCAAGGGCAGGCTCTATGCCGACGTCTATTCGGTCGCGCCGTCGGGCGTGTTCGTGCCCACGGATTCGCCCGTTCGCAGGCCCGAGGACCTCGCTGGCGTGCCGATCTCCGTCGGCTACCAGTCGGGCAGCCACTACTCGACCATCCAGGCGCTCGAGCAGTACATGCCGGCCGACAAGATCAACCTGACCTTCGCCGACGGCATGCTGTTTCATCGGCTCGACCAGCTCATCGACGGCAAGGCACGGGCCTCGGCGCTGTTCAGCGGCCCCTACTACTTCGCCGAGCAACTCGGCTTCCGCAAGATCATCGACACCACATTCATGATCGCGACCATGGTGACCGGCGATCCGGACCCCGAGGATCTGCGCAAGTTCTTCCGCGCGCTCCGGCGCGCGCAACGCGACATCGATCTGCGCCCTGATCTCTACACCCACTACTATTCGAAGGAATTCCCGGCGCGCTATCACGCCATGATGGACACCCGCCGCTGGGGGCCGGGCGAGCGCCTGGTGTTCGAGCCCTACACCAAGGAGGTCTACGACGAGACCTTCAAGTGGATCGCCGACCACGGCATCTTTGCCGACAGCGGCATGGGCTCCGGCGACTACCGCGAAGCGGTCATCAGCACGGTGTCATAGCCCGGCGCTTCACGCGCGGGCGGAGAGCGCGGCGGACGGATCGCTCCTGCGGCCGAAGGGGCGATCGGCCGCCTGCGCTTTTTCCGCAAGCTTGAGCCATTTCAGCCCCAAATTCCGCCGCTCCGCTGCGACCTCCGGCGAACTCGCCAGCCGCGCGCGCCGCGCGCATTCGGCGGCCTGATCGCGGCAATACCTGGCATAGGACGACATCACACGCTCTCTACGCTACAAAAATCCACTTTGTCACACCCGCGCGCCAACTCAGAACAGCGCGAAACTCATCTCGGTCGCGCGCGCGGATGCGCCATCAACATCATTTATGCCGCGGTCCGATCAATCAAGAAGATGATCGCGCGCGGCCGAATTCGATGCTCGACTGTTGTATTGCGATCACAGATTCGGCAGGCGTCGCGTAGGCTTTGCCCGGGACGTGTGGTAATTTGAAACCTCTCGTAACCCCCGCGCCGCCGCAGCCCCTGGACAAAGACCCGATGACCGCAGCGACGTATCCGATCCTCGCGTCAAACGATATGAGATCTGGCGATATGAGACTTGGCGATATGAGACTTGGCGATATGAGACTTGGCCGCCATTAGAGCATTGCAAGAAAGCCCGAAATGAAACCATTCGACGATGCCGCGTATACCATGGCGGCCGTGAGCGCCACGGTTGCGCTCTATCGGGCCGTCGTCAAAAAGGGCCTGTTGACCCGCGACGAGGCCGCGCGCGCCATTCTCGACGAAGCGGTATCGCGGGCGATCCAGGCGGAAGCCCACGCGGACGCGGCGACGGGCGATCTCAACCGCCAATGCGCGGAGATCCTGAAATTCATCGCGGAGAAGCTTTAGCCGCTTTCAGCCCGAGGGGATGCCGGTCAGCGGCCCGGAAGCTCCGCCCGGCTGCTCGTCCAGGCGCAAGCCGATCA
>JBQGDO010000178.1:0-3157 GCA_052039105.1 Methyloceanibacter sp. | reverse complement strand
TGGAGAGTAACCTCGGCGCGCTCCTTCTCGTTAGACAGCGCTTCCTCGGCTCGCTTGCGCGCGGTGATCTCGACGACAATGGCTCCCACGGCCTGCACTGAGCCGTCTGACTCCCTCAGAGGGTAATAGTCCGCTAGCCAGTCCCGCTCAATCGTTGGCTGTGCTGGGGTAGTACCGCGAATCTCGGCGTGGAGAACCGGTTCCCCAGTCTCGAACACGCGTCGGTACGAGGGCTCGATGGTGTCCGCCACCCCCGGCACCACTTGCCGCAGAGTGTGTCCGATATGCGCGGCCATCGGCACGCCGTCGATCTCGGCCAGCATTTCGTTGATGCGCAGAAACCGCAGATCGCGGTCCACCAAGGCAAGCCCGATCGGAGCGGTTCGGTAGAGCGTCTCCAGTTCGAGGAGCTGGCGGCGGGAGCGCTTTTCACTCTCGTGCAGTGCTGCCTCGATCCCGAGGTGGTGCTCGATGTAGGACGCCAGCAGAACGGCCAATAATAGCCCGCCCGCGAACACGCCCCAGGACAGCCAGGCTGAGTTTATGCCAAAGAAAGCCGTCACGCCTTGGTCTTCGAACTGCCAAATATTGTAGCCCGCCATGAGGCATAGTCCGACTCCTCCGTTGGTCAATGGGAAGGGCAAATACCTCGTTCCTTGCGCCTCGCGAAGCCTGTAGCCGACCATGAGCAATACCGGCGCGATCGCCAGTATCCCCACCACATCCCCCAACCACCACGTCAACCAGGTATCCGGGTATTCGCTCCAGGCAATGGCGTTGCTGAATGCTAAGCTACTCACCCCAACCGTGGGCGCGACCAAGCAACTCATTGTCGCGATGGTCATGAAGCTGAAAACACCTTTGAGTTCATGCGGGATGCGCGGACCGATCATGCGCCGATATAGGAATGCAGCGAGCATTGCCTGTAGCATCGACCCGACAGCAATGCTGCTCGCGGCACCCACCGCTGTAGGAACCAACGTGTCGTGAAAGATGAAGAAGAGGACGTTCACGAGGAACGAGCCCAACCAGATACCCGCCCAGGCGCGATATCCAAGCAAGAGCATCGCCGCCAGGGCGATGCCAGAAGGTGGCCACACCACCGTCACATTGCCTGGCGCGGTTGCTGCCAAAAAACCAAATTGTGCGGTGGCGATATACACAATTGCTATCGCCAGTGTCTCGACCAAGTGTTTGCCGATAAGGCGTATACCGCTGCATCCGGTGCGATCAGCATTTTGTAGGTGGAGTGTTTGATGGTGACGCCGATGTCGAGTAGTGAGCGGAAGGCGGCGTGGCGGGTTTTGCGGCGATTGAAGCGGAATACGAATTCGTCGAGGTAGGATTGCAGGTGCTTGCGGCGCAGGCCGTGATAGACGCCGAGCGCCCAACGTTTGAGGTTGGCGAAGAGGCGATGCGCCCAGGGCAGGACGATATGGGCGGCCATGGATCCGATGACATGCGGCGCGTGGGTAACGTCGGGCGCGCCTGGATAGCCGGACCAACCGTCGGTCCTGACGGTGGCGCCCTTGGCGATGTCGGCGCGGATGAAGGCGTGCAGAGTTTCGGCCGAGCCGTCGGCAATCACCGTCAGGCGAACGCGGCCCGGTGCTCGGCCTTCGATTTCGACGGCACCGGCCACCAGCATTTTGCCGTCGTGGCTGCGTCCTCGCCCACCGGCGGACGGATCGTCGTTTGTGCGATAGGGGATGGCGGTCTCGTCCACCTCGACCAGGCCGGACAGCGGCGAACGATCGGGCGCCACCATGGCGCGGCGGAGCTTGGCGCACAGCAGCCAAGCGCTCTTGTAGGAACCCAGCCCGAGCTGCCGCCACAACTGACGGGCCGACATGCCGTTGGAGTGGGTGGCCATCAGATAGGCCGCCCAGAACCACACCGTCAGCTCGAGCTTCGAGCCGTGCATCACCGTGCCGGCGGTGACCGAGGTCTGCTTGCCGCAACCGGCGCATTCCCAGGTGAAGGCCTTCGTCGCCAACTCCCATCCCTTGCCGTGACCGCACGCCGGACACCGAAAGCCGGCCGGCCAACGGGCCTTCGCCAGAGATGCGGCACAGGCGCGCTCGTCCGGGAAGCGGCGTTGGAACTCGATGAGCGAGCGGGGAAAGTCGGTCATGGCGAACCCTCGATCCAGGATGTTCGCCAAATGTTCTATATCAGCCACCCGGCCCAGTCACCACATTTCGCGCCGCCGGAGCCTCGGGGATAAGCCTTATGAGCGTATTGATTCGAGCACAGATCAAGAGCGTGTCATCGCGGCTCAGGCCAGACAAGAGATCGAGGAGCGTGGGTTCGTCGGCACGTTTTCCTGGAAAGACGGCCTCAGGCGGCACGAAGACAGATATGTCGGATGGATCAAACTCGGAGCTGTCAATCATGATTTTGGGAAAATTCCGCCGAATTTACTCTACCTCAAATGGGCTGTTCGTGGGCGTTGTACAAACGCCCACGTGAGAATTCAACTACGCGATCTGTTGCCTGGACAATGCGGCCCCCTACCTGGCGTAGACCGCATGAGATCATCTGGGCTTACCGGAGCCAAAAGCTGCGCTTTCACCGTGGCGCGCGCGGGCTCGGCGCTTACGGTCTGGACGGCGTGGATGTCGTCTGAGGCTGAGGCCGACGTTGTCGAGCTGTTCACCGACGGCGCCTGTCTCGGCAATCCGGGGCCCGGCGGGTGGGGCGCCATTCTTCGCTGGCGCGGGCACGAGAAGGAACTCTCCGGCGGCGAGCCTCTGACCACCAACAACCGG
This sequence comes from Methyloceanibacter sp., assembly GCA_052039105.1. Lineage (GTDB taxonomy): Bacteria > Pseudomonadota > Alphaproteobacteria > Rhizobiales > Methyloligellaceae > Methyloceanibacter. The sequence continues at coordinate 386 of JBQGDO010000178.1, read as the reverse complement.
ATGGAGATGACGGCGGCGATCGAGGCGCTGGCATCGCTGAAGCGGCCGACCGCCGTCCGCCTCTATACCGACTCCACCTACCTGCGCGACGGCATCACCCGCTGGATCGTCAACTGGAAGCGCAACGGCTGGCGCACCGCCGACAAGAAGCCGGTGAAGAACGCCGATCTGTGGCAGCGCCTGGAAGAGAAGCTCGCAACGCATCGCGTCGAGTGGCGGTGGGTGCGCGGCCATGCAGGCCACCCGGAAAACGAGCGGGCCGACGCGCTGGCCAGCGCCGCTGCCCGCGCCGCGCAGGCGGCGCCCCGGTCCGGCGAAGACGCCGCCGCCGGCGCTCTCCCCCCGGCCACGGACACATGATCATTAGAAGCCGGTCTTTGGTGCGG
>JBQGDO010000177.1:0-1819 GCA_052039105.1 Methyloceanibacter sp. | reverse complement strand
CGCCATCACCAATGTCGATCCCACCGAGATCGATCTCCTGTTCGAGCGCTTCGTCTCGCCCGAGCGCAAGGAGCCGCCCGATATCGACGTCGATTTCGAGCATGAGCGGCGCGAGGAGGTGATTCAATATATCTACGCGCGCTACGGCCGCGACCGCGCCGGACTTGCCGCCACCGTGATTTGCTATCGCGGCCGGCTTGCGGTGCGCGAGGTCGGCAAGGCGATGGGCCTTTCGGAAGATACCGTCGCCGCGCTCGCCACCACCATCTGGGGCCTGAGCAATTCGAGTCTTCCGGACGAATATGTGCGCCAGGCTGGGCTCGACCCATCCGACAAGCTGCTTTCCCGCGTGCTCGAGCTGACCCAGGAGCTGATCGGCTTTCCCCGCCATCTCTCCCAGCATGTCGGCGGCTTCGTGCTGACGCGCGGGCCGCTCTCCGAGGTCGTCCCTATCGGCAATGCCGCCATGGAGGACCGCACTAACATCGAATGGGACAAGGACGATCTCGATGCGCTCGGGTTGCTCAAGGTCGATGTGCTCGGCCTCGGCATGCTGACCTGCATCCGCAAGGCCTTCGCCATGCTCAAGGTGCATTACGGCAGGGAGATCGGCCTCGGCACCGTGCCGCGCGACGATCCGGCCGTCTACGACATGCTGTGCAAGGCCGACTCGATCGGCGTGTTCCAGGTGGAAAGCCGGGCGCAGATGAACATGCTGCCGCGGCTCAAGCCCCGCTGCTTCTACGATCTCGTCATCGAAGTCGCCATCGTCCGCCCCGGCCCGATCCAGGGCGACATGGTGCACCCCTATTTGCGCCGCCGCTGCGGCGAAGAGCCGGTCGACTTTCCCTCGCCGCATCCTGACCACGGCCCGGAAGACGAGCTCCGCCAAGTGCTCGGCAAGACCATGGGCGTGCCGCTGTTCCAGGAACAGGCCATGCGGCTCGCCATGGTCGCGGCGAAATTCACCGGACCCGAAGCGAACGAGCTCCGCCGCGCCATGGCCACTTTCCGCCGCCGCGGCACCATCGACCGCCTGCGCGAGAAGATGGTCGGCCGCATGACCGCGCGAGGCTATTCGGCCGATTTCGCCGAGCGGTGCTTCAACCAGATCAAGGGCTTCGGCGAATACGGTTTCCCCGAGAGCCACGCCGCGAGCTTCGCCCATCTCGTCTATGTTTCGGCCTGGCTGAAATGCCACTACCCGGCGGCCTTCGCCGCTTCGCTGCTCAATTCCCAGCCCATGGGCTTCTACGCACCGGCGCAGATCGTGCGCTGCGCACGCGAGCACGGCGTCGAAGCGCGCGAGGCCGACGTCAATCACAGCCTCTGGGACTGCACGCTCGAAGCCGAGGGCGATGGTACTTTCGCGCTGCGCCTTGGGCTCCGCCAGATCGACGGGTTGCGCGAAGTCGACATACAGCGTCTCGTCGCCATCCGCGACGGCATCCTCCCCGACCTCAACCCGCATCTTTTCTGTCCCCCTCACCCACCCTTGCTTTCGCTCGGGCACCCTCTCCCGCAAGGTGAGGGGGTACGGTACAAAGACATGCGCGATCTGTGGCGGCGAAGCGGACTGAAGCGCGCAACCCTCGAACGGCTCGCCGCGGCCGACGCCTTCCGCTCGCTCGGTCTCGACCGGCGCCAGGCGCTGTGGGAGGTGCGCGGCCTCCCCAAGGAAGTGCCGTTGCCGCTGTTCGATCGTGCCGATGCGGCAGAGAACGGCGTCGAGCAGCAAGTGGTGCTGCCCGTGATGCCGCTGTCGGAGCATGTGGTCAACGACTACCGCACTTTGCGGCTTTCGCTGAAAGCCCATCCC
>JBQGDO010000176.1:0-53527 GCA_052039105.1 Methyloceanibacter sp. | reverse complement strand
ATCACTGCAATGATGTATTTCATCGTGCTCGTCCCCGATCACATATTGTAGCCGCGTTCGCCGTGGAGCCTGAGGTCGAGGCCTTGTTCCTCGGTCTCAGCGCTGACGCGCAAACCTGTGACCGCATGGACGACCTTGGCGATGACGAAGCTTATCACCAGGGACCATAGCAAAACCGCGACGATTCCGGTGAGTTGAATCGCCGCCTGCCCGCCCATGCTGTTGCCTTCAGCGAAGCCGATGCCGCCGAGCGCCGCATCCATGAACACGGCCGTCAGCACAATGCCGGTGGCGCCCCCCACGCCGTGGACGGCGAACACATCGAGCGAGTCGTCGATTTTGAAACGTCGCTTAACCACACCGACCATGAAATAGCAGATCGCGCCTCCGGCCAGGCCGATGCCGAGCGCGCCGAGCGGCCCGACATAGCCCGACGCCGGCGTGATCGAGGCTAGCCCGGCGATCGAGCCCGTCACCGCGCCGACCACGCTCGGCTTGCCGAATTTCGTCCATTCGATGGCGACCCATACCAAGGTGGCGGTGGCTGCCGAAATATGCGTCACGGTCATGGCCATGCCCGCATCCGCGCCGGCGGATAGCGCACTGCCGGCATTGAAACCGAACCAGCCGACCCAAAGCATGCAGGCGCCGGCCATGGTCATCCAAGGCGCGTGCGGCGGCTTCAGATCGTCGGGAAAGCCCAGGCGCGGCCCAATCAGCACCGCGAGCACAAGCGCGGTGACGCCTGCCGTCAGATGCACCACCAGTCCACCGGCGAAATCGAGCAATCCGCGCTCTGCCAACCACCCCCCGCCCCAAACCCAGTGCGCCACGGGGACATAGACCAGCAGCAGCCACAGCAGCATAAACAGCACGACGGCGCTGAATTTCATGCGCTCCACGAAAGCGCCGACGATCAGCGCAGGGGTGATGATGGCGAAGGTCATCTGGAACATGAAGAACACGGTCTCGGGGATGGTCGTGTTCGCCGCCGCGGCATCGCGCGCGACGCCATGCAAAAGCGTCTTGCCGAGATCGCCGATCCAGGCCCCGCCGCCATTGAAGGCGAGGCTATACGCGCAGATCAGCCACGCCACCGACGCGATGCAGGCGATGGCGAGGCATTGCATCAGGACCGAGAGCAAATTCTCTGCGCGCACCAGACCGCCGTAAAAGAGGGCAAGCCCCGGCAAAGTCATGAACAGAACGAGCGCCGTGGCCGTTATGAGCCAGGCGGTATTGCCTGCGTCGATCATCGATTGGTTCCCCCTACCCTGCACGATAGCGTGCTTTTGCCTAAAAGCTTAGCATGGCGCCCGGCGTCGAGCAGAGGGGTCTTCCCCCTCCGGGCCCCACTTGCCCACAGAAGCGGCAAGGGCATAAGCGGCCACATCCCTGGGGCGAGCGTGTTATAGTCCAGGCCATGAGCAAGGCCTTCACCAAAGAGGCGGAGGGCGGCGAGGTCTATGACGACCTGCCGGACCGCCCAGTTTCTCCGCATAATCTCGTGACCCCCAAGGGTCTCGAGATGATCGAGGCCGAGCTCGCCCGGCTGCACCGCGAGCATGCCGCCGCCAAGGATGCCGACGACGAGCCGCGGCTTGCCAAGGTCAACCGGGACTTACGCTATTGGACCTCGCGTCGGGCGACCGCCCAAGTGGTCGAGCCGCCGAAAGATGCCTCCGAGGTCCGGTTTGGCTCGACCGTGACTATTGAGCGCGAGGACGGGCGGCGGCAGACCTATCGTCTCGTCGGCGAGGACGAGGCAGAGCCTTCGCTCGGCACGTTGTCCTATGTCTCGCCGGTGGCGCAGGCCTTGATGGGCAAGCAGGTGGGCGACGTGGTCGAGGCAGGCACGGCGGAAGCCACCATCATCGACATTAGCTAGTCCGCTTCTAGGCCTGAGGCTTGGTGGGCTTTTCCAGCATCAGCCTGCCCTGCTTGGTCACAAGCTCTTTCGCCTTGTTGGCAAGCAGCGACAGGATCCAGGGAAGCTGCACTTCGAGGCGCACGTGATCGTCGGCCACATCGACCATACCGGTCGTGGTCTGGCCGAGCAGGCTCGCCCGAAAATCGAGATGATCGCCGCTCCACGCATCGTCGAGCACGATGAATTTCTCGCCAAAGGTGGAGCGCATATTGCCGAATCCGGCCTTTAGGCGCCGCGCGGCTTCCTGCTTGCCAAGTTGGTGGGGGATGGTGACGACGACCGGCTGCGACATTGTCCGGGAACCTCCTCGAAATGCCGCCGACGCGGCTCACTCTATGTAGGAAGGATGTAGTGAGGCTGCGCGGAACGACCAGGGGGCGCAAAGAAACGCAAAGAAACGCAAAAAAACGCAAACCTCCGCAAAGCATGGCACCTAGGCGTGCGGTCCTTTCTTGTCGACATGGCCGAGATCGCGCTCCGGCGCCACTTCGTCCCGAACCATTTGTTTTAGCTCCTTGATTTCGGGGAAGCGCCCATGCTCGGCGCGCGACCAAAGCAGTTTGCCGTCGAGCCTGACCTCGAACACGCCCCCGGTGTCATCGGGGATCAGGGTGACCGAGCCGAGTTCTTCGGCAAAGGTCGACAGCAATTCCTGACCCATCCAGCCCGCCCGGAGCAACCAGTTGCAAAGGCGGCAATAGGTGATGGCAATGTTCGGCCGCGGCGGAATGGCGGGAAGACTCCGGTGAAACGCGCCAAAATCCAGGTCCTCCAATCTAGTCCTCGACGGCCCTAGCCCTCAAGTTTTCTTGAGCCGGATCAAGGTGAGCCCTGGTCAAATAAGTGTCATAATGGGTCTTGGGGCTGGCCAGATCGGTGTCTTTCACATGGAGGCGATCATGCAAGAATCCATTCGCGCCGGCAGCCAAGCGGAAACGCGCCTGTCCAACCCGATCCTCGATTTGGCAATTGCGGTCCTGGAAACGCAGCTCAAGGCCTGGCATGCCTATCAGGTCGAAGGGACCCGCTTCATCGCCAAGCGCATGCGCGGCAACCTCGAGCATTTGCGCGCGCTCGGCCACTGCTGCGACATCGAGTCCACGGCGGAATGCCATCGTGCTTGGCTGCACAACATTCAGAAGGATTACACCGAGGAATGGGGCAGGCTCACGGCAACGAGCTATGCCCTCGGCTTCGGCGAACTTTCGAGCTTTGGCTCGCTCTACGGTCAACCGCAGACCAAAGAAGCGACCGAACGCCCGCCAACGCCGCAATCTACTGAGAAGGCCAAGCCGAAGCCGGGCTTCCAGGCGGCTGCCTAAAACAGCGCCACGAAGGCCGACGCGAATCTCTCGGCCGGACAGTTCCGCATTTTTCGCGCGCGATTTCGGCGAAAGGTTGTGGATCGCCCTCTTGTCATCACTGTGTAATCGCAATCTTGGCTTGTTCCAAAGCGCAAACTGCGAGAAACAGAGGCCCATGCGATTCACGATTCTCTCCACTCAATCCTCTCGCCTCCTGGCCGCACTGGCCTTGACGGCAACCTTCGTCCTCACCCCTTGGCCGGTGCCGACCGCATCTGCCGCCAATCCTTTCGACGTGCTGCTCGGTTCCTGGCGGGGAAGCGGGCAAATCCGCCTGACCGACGGCCGCGCCGAGCGGTTGAAATGCAACGCCTACTATACCGGCGGCGGATCTCAGCTCGGCATGGCCATCCGCTGCCAGAGCGAAAGCTCCAATGTCGAGATCAGGAGCAAGCTCAGCCAAAGCGGCGGCCGCATCACCGGCACCTGGGAAGAACGCACCTTCAACGCGACCGGTACCGCCTCGGGACAAGCCTCCGGCAGCAATATCAGCCTCCAGATCGCCGGCGGCGTGACGGGTACGATGCGGGTCTCCTATAGCGGCTCGCGCCAGAGCGTCTCGATTTCGACGCAAGGAATTGCTCTTCAGAGCGTGACGATCGCCCTCACCCGCAGCTAGTCCGCGACCGAAATCCGGCGTATTGGCCGTCCGCTTGGGGGCGACGTCTCCTGGTAGAGGCTTGAATTGGGCCGGAGGTGCCGTGTCATGGGCGATGTCTTGCTGACCAGCGAGTTGAAGGGCGAGCGGCTCAAGGTTGCCGCCGGCGGTTCCTGGACCGCGGCGCACGCGCGCGAGCTGGAGAGCCTGGTCGATCGCGTATCCGCCGAAGGCGAGCGCGCCAAGACTGTCTCGATCGACATGAAAGGCGTGCGCGAATTCGATACGTTCGGTGCCTGGCTGCTCGAGCGATTGACGCGGGCTTGGAGCGCGGCAGGACGCAAGACCGAGATCGTCGGCTTGCCTCAGCATGACCGTGGGCTGCTCAAGGAGATGCACGGCGTCAACCGCGAGCAGGCCCCGACTCCTGTCCGCGAAAATCCCGTAATCGCCGCTCTGGCGTCCGTCGGCCGGGGCGCCGCCGGCTTCGGCCGCGACCTTATGCTCTTTGCCGACATGCTGGGCGCCGTCGGCGTCGCCACAGCGCGGGTGATCGCGCGTCCGCGCGAGTATCGCCTCACCTCGACCATCAACCAGCTCGACCGCGTGGCCTGGCAGGCGGTACCCATCATCCTGCTGATCACCTTCCTGATCGGCGGCATCATCGCTCAGCAGGGTATCTTCCACTTCCGCAAATTCGGCGCCGAGCTTTACGCCGTCGATCTCGTCGGCATTCTGATCTTGCGTGAGATCGGCGTGTTGATCGTCGCCATCATGGTGGCGGGCCGGTCGGGCAGCTCCTACACCGCCGAGCTCGGCTCGATGAAGATGCGCGAGGAGATCGACGCGCTGCGCACCATGGGCTTCGATCCCGTGGAGGTACTGATCCTTCCGCGCATCCTCGTCCTCATCATCGCCCTTCCCGTGCTCACCTTCATCGGCTGCATAGCCGCGCTCTATGGCGGCGGATTGGTGGCTTGGTTCTATGGCGGCATGAGCCCCGACATTTATATTGCGCGTCTCACCGAGGCGATCTCGCTCACCCATTTCGAGGTCGGCATGTGGAAGGCCCCGTTCATGGGGCTCGTCATCGGCATCGTCGCCTGTGCCGAGGGGCTGCAAGTGAAGGGGAGCGCGGAGTCGCTTGGGCTCAAGACCACCGCCTCCGTGGTCAAGTCGATTTTCCTGGTGATCGTGCTTGACGGCTTGTTCGCCATCTTTTTCGCCTCGATCGGAATGTGAGGCGATGGCGAAGCAACCGGTCATCAAAGTGCGCGATCTCGTCGTCGGTTTCGGCGACCATAACGTGCTCGATCATCTCTCGCTCGACGTGCGCGAGGGTGAGATCCTTGGCGTCGTCGGCGGCTCTGGTGCCGGCAAATCGGTGCTGCTGCGCACCATTATCGGACTCCTGCCCAAGCGGCACGGCACGATCGAGGTTCTTGGCGTCAACCTCGACAAGGCCAGCGAGACCGAACGGCGCGCGCTCGAGCGCCGCTGGGGCGTCCTCTTCCAGCAGGGCGCGCTGTTCTCATCGCTCACCGTGCTGGAGAACGTGCAATTCCCGATGCGCGAGAATCTCGATCTGTCGCCCCGGCTGATGAAGGAGATGGCGCTTGCCAAGCTTGAGATGGTGAATCTCACTCCGGACGACGCGAACAAATTCCCCGCCGAGCTTTCCGGGGGCATGACCAAGCGCGTGGCGCTCGCACGCGCGCTCGCCCTCGACCCTGAGATCGTGTTTCTCGACGAACCCACCTCGGGTCTCGACCCGATCTCGGGCGGCGATTTCGACGAGCTGATCCGCACTTTGCAGCAGACCTTGGGACTGACCGTGTTCATGGTAACCCACGACCTCGAGAGCCTCTATACCGCCTGCGACCGCGTGGCCGCGCTGGCCGACGGCAAAGTGGTGGCGGAAGGCCCCCTTGAGGCCATGCTCGAATGCGAGCATCCCTGGGTGAAGGACTATTTTCAGGGCAAGCGCGGCGGCCTGCTCGCCGACCGTCGCGTGAGCGCTTAAAACGAAGGAACCTGATCGATGGAAACGCGCGCCCGTTATGCCCTGATCGGACTGTTCATGCTCGCGGTGATCGCCGCGAGCTTCGCCTTCGTTTATTGGCTCGAGAACAAGGGCGGGTTCGCAGCGCGAGAAACTTACAACATTCGTTTCCAGAGCTCGGTCTCAGGATTGCTGGTCGGCTCGGCGGTCCTGTTCAACGGCATCCGCGTCGGCGAAGTGACGGGACTGACCCTCAATCCCGATGCGCCGCAGAACGTGGTTGCCACCATCGCGGTGGCGAACGGCACGCCGATCCGCAGCGACACGACCATTGCCATTGAGAGTCAGGGCTTGGCCGGCGGCGTCGCCGTGGCTTTGCGCGGCGGCAGCGCCGACGCTCCGGTCCCCGAAGCCGAAGCGGGCGGTCCGCCCACCTTGATTGCCGCGCCTCAGGCTGGGCAAGATTGGACGCAAGCCGCGCGCGACGCGTTCCAGCGCGTCGACAACATATTGGCTGAGAACTCGGAAGCGCTGCACAGCGCCATCACCAATATCGATACCTTCTCCGCGGCTCTGGCGCGGAACTCCGACAAGGTCGACAGTGTCCTGGCCGGGCTTGAGCGTATGACTGGCGGCGGCACTAGTCAGGCGGACATTCCGATCTACGACCTCGTCGCGGCTGTCGACCTCCCCCCGGCCCCGGTGGTCCCGCCGTCTTGGCTGCTGGTCGTGCCCGAGCCCACCACCTTGATGGGCTTCAATACCGACAAGATCCTGCTCCAGCCGGCCGAGGGTGAGAGTGTGCCGCTCGCCAATGCACGCTGGGGTGACAACCTTCCGGTCCTGTTCCAGGAGAAGCTGATTCAAAGCTTCGAGAATGGCGGCTACGCCCGTTCGGTGAGCCGGACGCGCGAAGGCGTTGAAGGTGACTTCCAGCTTCTCGTCGATATCAGGCGCTTCCACGTTTCGACGGCCGGCGAGCCGGCAGCCGAAATCGAGTTCGTCGCCAAGCTGCTCGACTCGAACGGCAAGATCATCAACGCCAGCACCTTCCAGGCGACCGCGCCGGCCAAGGGCACGGACCCGCAACATTATGTGGACGCGATGGACGAAGCCTTCGGCAAGCTCCAGACCGAGCTTCTCACTTGGGCGACCGGCGTGCTCGACAACACACCCCAGCCGCCGGTTTCGGTCGAACCGACGCCACCCGAGCCGGGACAGCCTACCCACCCGCTGCTTTGATCCCAGCACCTTTGATCTGGCTCAACGCGGCGTTCGCCCGGGCGGCGCAGCGTGTTCCACCATGGAATTATTGCAAGCCATTAACGAGCGGCGGTCGGTGCGCGAATATACCGACGAGCCGGTCAGCGACGCGGCGCTCCGTGACCTGATCGATGCCGCCATCCAGGCGCCGAGCGCCATCAACCAGCAGCCCTGGTGCTTCGTCGTGGTCAAGGATCAGCGCTTGCTCGCGCAAATTTCCAACCAGGCCAAGTCGCATCTGCTCAAGGCGTCGCTTGGCGCGCCAGCGCACCCCTTCCGCGACATGTTGAACGACCCGAGATTCAATATCTTCTACCACGCGCCGGTCCTCGTGGTGATCGCCGCGGCGCAGCCTACCGATTGGGCGGTGGAGGATTGCGCGCTCGCCGCCGAGAATCTGATGCTTGCCGCGCATGGCAAGGGACTCGGTACGTGTTGGATCGGCTTCGCCCAGCATTGGCTGGCCACGCCTGACGGGAAGCAAGCACTCGGCCTGCAGTCGTCCTACACGCCGATCGCGCCGATCGTCATCGGCCATCCCAGGCGTAGCGCCGTCCCCGTGCCGCGCAAGGCGGCGAATATTCGCTGGCTCAACGGCTCGGGTGAACCGGCCTAGTTGCTAGAGTGACACTTTGAGTCCGTCATAGGCGACGCTTGCCGCGACGCCGCGCTCGCGGCCGAGTGCCCGGATGCGTGCTGTGATGCGCCGCGTGTCCCCTTTGACGATGCCGCTGCCGCAATGCGTGAAGATCGCGCGCCTGACGCCTTCCGCCGCACACCAATCGAGCTGGGCGGTGACCGGCGCGTGCCCGATCAGCACATGGTCGCGCGCGCGCACCATCGACCGCACGATGGTGGCGCCGTCGCCGATATAGAGGTCGGTGCCGCGCAAGGCGGCGCGCTGCTCGGGGATCGCTGCGAGGTCGGGCACATAGAAGAACACCGCGCGGCCTATCGTGATGCGATAGCCCACGGCGGGTGCGCGCAGCGAATGCTGCACGGGGAAAGCCTCGAAACGCACCCCGCGGATGGTGAACGGGACCCTTGGCTTTACGACGCGTTCGTCGAGCGGAAATCGGGAGATGAGCGACCACGTTTCATCGGTAGCGTAGACCGGGCACGGCGCGCCCGCGGCAAGCCCGAAGGCGTGATCCGCATGGCCGTGGGTGAGCACGATGGCGGTGGGCGCGACCGCTTTCAGGCGCTTCAGCCAGTCGGCGCCACAATCGATCATGATGCGGGCGGGCCCACGCCTGATTAAGAGCGCGCTGTGACGCAAATGGCGGCGAGATCGCGCCTTGATCTCGCCCCGCGTGCCGAGAAAGATAAGTTCGATCTTCGCCGTCCTTCGGCTTGATTCTGGGACTCAATAGGCCGACGCATTTGCTTCGAGGTCTTTGACCGGGGTCAACTTGCGCAGGACCGGTCTGATTTAGATAAGATGCTACAAGTGAGCCCGTTTTGTAGAGGCTTCGTTGCGACCGAACGCTAAAGTCCTTGAACTGCGTGAGAGGGCGCTGTCCGCGATCCGCAGCGTGGCGCGCATCGGCCCGCATTTCAAGCCTACAGCGCTCGAAATCGAGGCTGACGGGACAGCGACGATCCAGGCCGAGGTCGACAACATCGCCATTAAGCGCCTCGCGCTGGAGCGGCTCGCCGCCACCAAAGGCATCACCGCCATTGTCGATCGGCTGCGCGTGAAACCGGCGCAAGCCATGAGCGACGACGGCATCCTGGACCATCTACGCAAGGCCTACGCTGCCGAACCGGCGTTCGCCGCGCTTAGGATCGCTGAACGCGAGGCGGGACGGCGAAAGCTCGTGCAGGACGCGCCCGATGGACGCGGCGAGATCGAAATCGAAGTCAAAAAGGGCGTCGTCATCCTCAACGGCCGGGTGCCGGGGCTCGTCTCGAAGCGGCTCGCCGGCGTGCTGGCCTGGTGGGTTCCGGGCAGCCGCGATGTCGTCAACGGCATCGCGGTCGAGCCGCCCGAGGAAGATAGCCCCGACGAGATCGAGGAAGCGGTCAGGATCGCTCTCGACAAAGACCCCTTCGTCGACGATTCGCAAGTACGCGTCGGCGTGCGCCATAGAACCGTGCGGCTGACCGGCGCCGTGCGCTCACGCGAGGCGCGCGACGCCGCCGAATGGGATGCCTGGTATGTGTTCGGCGTTGACGACGTCGTCAACGAGCTCGAGGTCGTTCCCTGAGAGGCTTGGACCGCGATGGCCGAAGACATGCCGCAAGACGCCATCGAGCTGCGCGTGGATCGCATCGCCCAGCTCTTCCACAGCCTCGATCCCTATCCGTTCCGCGAACGCGATCTTGACAAGGACGCCGAGGACTACGTCGTCGCCTGGGCCCGCGAGCTCGACCGGAGCGCGCCGATCACCATCGTAGTGCACGTTCCGGAAAGCGAAGCGCAATCGAGAGCAGCCCGAGAGCTGCCGGAGGCCTTCGCGAATTTCTTTGCCTACCGGGCCGAGAGCTTTCAGCGCGAGCTGAAGGAGCTGTTCCGCGTCGGGCGGCGCTCGCTCGCGATCGGCATGGCAATTCTCGCCGCCTGCCTGCTCTCGGCGCATTTCCTCGCCAGCCGTTTCTTTGACGATCCGATCAAACGTCTGATCGAGGAGAGTCTAATTCTTCTCGGCTGGGTGGCGAATTGGCGTCCTATCGAGATCTTCATCTATGATTGGTGGCCGATCGTGCGGAAGCGAAATCTTTACCGCCGCCTTGCCACGGCAAAGGTCGAGATCAAGCCCTACCAAGCCGGCCAAGCACCAAGGGTTGTGGCGCCTCCGGCCTAGGCGGCCTGCTTCTCCTTGTCGGCCGACCAGTTGCCGAGCGTCGCCAGCCCGTTCATCGCCGCGCGATGGGTGAAGGCGGCTTGCGCGGCAGAGACATTCTCCGACTTGCCGGCCCACGCCTTCTGCGGCGCGGCTTGCAGGGCGCGGCCATAGGAGAAGGTGAGCTTCCACGGCAGATTGCCGATCTTGTTCATGGCGTCGAGCCGCGCCGTTGCATCCACATCCGACATACCGCCTGAGAGAAAGGCGATCCCGGGCACTGCGGCCGGCACGCAGGCCTTGAGCACGCTAACTGTCTTTTCTGCGATCTCCCCATCAGACGCCTGGGTGGCGCATTTCTTGCCCGGGACGACCATGTTCGGTTTGAGCACCATGCCTTCGAGCTTGACCCGCGCGATATAGAGCTGCTCGAAGACGACCCTGAGCACGAGCTGGGTCACCTCGTAACAGCGGTCGATGCTGTGGTCACCGTCCATCAGCACTTCCGGCTCGACAATCGGCACCAGCTCCTCTTCCTGACAGAGCGCCGCGTAGCGGGCGAGCGCATGCGCGTTGGCGCTAATGCAGTTATAGGTCGGGATGCCGGCGCCGATATCGATCACCGCGCGCCATTTGCAGAATTTGGCGCCCAGAGTGCGATACTCGGTCAGCCGGTCGCGCAGCCCGTCGAGCCCCTCGGTGATCACTTCGCCCGGCGAGAACGGCAGCGGCTTGGTACCCTTGTCGACCTTGATGCCGGGAAGCGAGCCTGCCTGCTCGATGACTTTGACGAGCGGCGTGCCGTCTTTGGCTTTCTGGCGAATGGTCTCGTCGAAAAGGATGACCCCGGAGATGGCCTTCATGCCTTGCGCCGACCGGAACAGGAGCTCGCGATAGTCGCGGCGGTTGTCCTCGGTGGACTGAACTCCGATCGCGTCGAAGCGCTTCTTGATCGTGCCCGAAGACTCATCGGCCGCGAGAATGCCGCGGCCCGGCGCGACCATGGCATTTGCCACCCGATTAAGCTCAGCGAGATTCATCGTTCAACTCCATGCCTGCGGGACTGTTGCGAGGGCCCTTGTGTAGGCCAGCCCAGCCGGAAGCTCAACGCCTCTAGTGGCCGGCCATGCGCGGGGGTGTTTTCTTCCAGGGATAGCCCGCCTCGGCCAGGCTGTAACCGAGATCGTAGAGCTTGCCCATATAAACGGGATCGAAGGCCTGCGTGCTCGTATCGGGGAAATCCCCCGGGATGTAGGCCAGATTGTAGTCGATGCCGTTCTTCCTGGAGAATACGAAGAGCTCGTAGAGATCGCCGACGCCCTGGCTCTTGATCAGACTGGACACGGCGCGCCCGGCGATCGACAAGGTCTTCGGCTTCACCGCCTTGTACTCGGGCGCGACACGTCCATTACGCACGATGAAGGCGCGCCGGACGGGATTGATGCCGAGCCGCCCGTCGACCGTCTTGGCCATGAACTGCGTCGGCACCAGGAACACCTCCCGCGTGGCGCCGCCGTCGACATGCATCTCGTCATAGACCGCGCCGTCGGCCGCGACCTTGACGAAGCCCGGCGGAAACACTGCGGGGATCGCCGCCGAGGCGAGCAGCACTTTGCGGAACAGCTCCAGCGACTCGGGCCGCCCCGACACCGCGATCGCGCCCATGTCCCAGATCACCGGACGCTCGGCATCGAGATTGGTGGTGCCGATCAAGAGCCTGCGCCCTTTGCGATGCTCGATGGCCACCTCGGCGAGAAATTCCTCGGTGACATAAAAAGCGACCACCTTGGCGAGCGGCGCGTTGCTGGCGAGCGCATCGCCGCCGAGCAGTCCCCTCACTGGCTGGGCGATGGCGATGTCCTGAGTGGTCGACTGGGTGAAAACATGCTTCAGTGCCGCGTCGTATTTCGGGCCGAGAAAAGCGAAGGGCGCGGTCAATGCGCCGGTCGAAACGCCGGTGACAAGGTCGAACTCTGGACGCTTGCCGGAAGCCGTCCACCCGCCGAGCAGTCCTGCGCCGAACGCTCCGTCGGAGCCGCCGCCCGACAGCGCCAGGAAATTGACGACGGGGCGCTTGCCGCCGCTGACCATCTCCGGCCGGCTGGCGCGCACCTGCGCCCATTTCTCCTTCACCATTTGGTCGGCATTGGGGGGAAGCTGATCGCCCCAGAAGCGCACCGGCGTCGGGCCCATGCCCACGACGGTGGCCTGGCTTTCGAGCGAAGCAGGGACCGGATTGCGGGCAATCGCCGCCGCACAGCCCGCCAACGCCAAGGCCAGCAGCACCACCCAGGATACGCGCCCCAACTCACCCCCCATCGCCGGCTTCCTCGCGACAGCCCGCGCGCCGCGAGAATTACCTTCAAGCACAGGAGATTAGCGCAGAATTGTGGCGCGGGCGGAACTTGAAAATCGCCCAGTCTTGGGGAAAAAAGGGCATCGGCCGCGGCGCAAGCGGCAAATGCCCATCGGTCTAGAGGGAGTGTCCCTATGCGAAATGTCTTTTTTGCGCTGATCTGTGCTTGCTTCGCGTTTGCCACGGCGCCGTCGATCGGCAACGCAGCCGAGGAAGAATGCATGATCGGCGATGCCGCGCTCTGCCTGGCGGCGCCCAATTGCTGGTGGGATAGCCAGCGCCGGGGCTGCTATCCGGGCAAGGCCCCGGTGCAGGACCCCTGCAACGCGCATGAGCAAGCAGATCTTTGCAACACCTCTTCCCTCAACTGCAAATGGTCGGACGGGGCAAACAAGTGCGAGTCGAAGTCCGAGTAGCCATCAGCGGCGTCCTGCCGTCACCAGCGCATAGACGAAAAGGAGGCCGACAAGGGCGTGGAACAGGCCCGCGCCCCACAGCATCGCGCCGCCGAGACCGATGACAGCGCTACTCCAGAGAATGAGAGCGCCGGCCAGCACGTTGTAGAGCGCAAGCCCATAGGCCGCCGCCAAGCCACCCTTCGCGTCGACGTGATCTCGGGCGAGCAGCGCAGCGATGCCGATGCCCAATGTCGCTGCGCCGAGGATGCGCGCGAGGAAAACCACGCCGTCGTTTGACTCCGTTCCGAGCGTAGCGATCAGGTGCCCGGGCGCCAGCAAAGCTGAGAGACCGAACAGCGCCTCGAAAGCGCCCGACACCAGCATCAAAAGCCGTAGCATAACCGCTACCCCGAAACTTTCTCGATCTCGCTCGGCTTCCAGCTCTTGTTGAAAAACGGTTCGAGCGGGCTGTAGAGACGCAGGATCACGAACCAGCCCTTGCCGGGCAAGGTCTGAATCCAATTGCCGTCCTGCGCGCCGTCCGGCTTCTTCGGTCCGAAATAGACCGTGATCGAGCCGTCCTCATTCGCCGCCGCGGCAGGACTTGGGAAGCTTTGGCTACCCGCTCGCGGAAAGCGCTGGTCGGTCTGCAGCATCGAGCGCGTCTGGTTGTCATAGACCGTGAACGACCAGAACTTTGCGGCAGGAATGTTCGGGGGCAGCGTCACCTTGTAGGTCTTGGCGCCATCGAATGGCTCGCCGCTCGAATCGGTGATGCCGAACAAATATTGCGAGCCGACATCCGGCAGCCGCATGATCATCGCCGGAGTGACGCCCGTCGCCACGTAGAAGAAGGCGGCGCGCGCATCGAGCGTATGGGCGCCGGTATAAGGAAACTGTTTCACGCCCTCCTTGGTGATCTCCGGCGGCGGCCGCATGAAGTCATAGCCGCTAATGAACAACGGGTTCAGCCCTTTCGAGGTCGGCCCGTAATAGCCGAAGCCTTCGGACTCGCGCGGCGTGAAGGAGACCGTGCGCCCCGCTCCGTTGGCAATGGCGACGGCGTCGGTCAGGATTTTCTTCATGCGCGCATCCGGCGCGAACTTCTTTCCCTTGACGATGCCGATGGCCGCGAACTGGCCGCCGATCTCCGGTTCCAGCGCTTCGGCCGGTTGCTCTTGCACCAACGCGTCGAGCATCTCGTAATAAGAGTAGTCGTTAGGCGGGATCGTATTCATCGAAAGTCCGGTCCCCTCGATGAAGGTGAGCGTGCCGGGCTTGCTCAAGGGCGCGAGCGGAGCGTTGCCGGTGAGGAACGCGCCGATGCTCGTGCCGTATGACCCAGGGACATAGGGATATATTTTGAGTCTGCTCTTGATCGTCTCCACCGCCGGTTTCGGATCGTTGTTCACAAGGAACGAGCGTCCCAGCAGCGCGACGGACGTGGTGGTCGGGCGCCCGATGAAATAGCCGCCTTCCGGCAGCGGGCCGTCATAGCCGGGCGGCAGCAGCAGATATTTGCCGCCCAACCCGCGATCGGGGCCCGGCGCACCGAAATCGATCACCCAGCGAAACCACAGATCGTCGAACAGCCCGAGCGAGTCAGGCGGCGTCTCGATGACCATCGGCCCTTTGGTGAGGTCGATATTGGCAATGAAATAGACCGTGTCGGCATTGGCGGTGAGAAACAGCGATTGTGCGTCCATCAGGCCGGAGAAGATCAACACGCCCTCATTGTCCTTCACGCCGGCCTCGCGGATGCCCTGGCGAGCGGCATAGATCGACACGCCTCTGAGCCCGTTGAGGAAAGCCGAGATCCCCCGCTGGAGATCGAGCTGATCGTACAGCTTGTCGGCTGTGGCCTGATCCGGGATGCCATCGCGGAATTTCAGCGTGCCGATCGAGGTCTCGACCTGATTTGGCGTCGTGAGCGAGGGGGGAATTGGAGGATAGGTTTCAGCCCTAGCCACCACGGTCGCGAAGGCCAGACAAACAATCAATGCCACACGAAGCTTCGCTGCCGAAATCATCGTCCAGGCCCCCTTCTCATCCTCAACATGATTTTTGAGAGAATAACTATTTCGCAGGGAAGATCACCTTCCAATCGTCCTTCATGTCGACCACGGTCCAACCTCTGGACTCCGCCTCGTCAAGCGCCTTGTCCAGCCTGCCGACGGATGAATCGCGGTCATAGGCATATTCCCGCACCGCGTCGGTGTGGTGCACCAGCCCCATGAAGCAGAGCCGCTTGCAGGCGGCGGTCCACTCCAGCATCTCCTTGTCCCCGTCCGAATTGCCGAAGGCGAAAATCGGCTGCGCGCCGATGAAATGATTGATGCCCTCAGGCTTGCCTGGGCCGTCGTCTACGAAGAAAACCTTGGGCTCCTTCGTCAAGATCGGGCTCGCATCCCACATGCCGTATTTGGTGACGCCCGACGAACCGATCACTTGCCACGGCGGCACTCCATAAGTCTTCCGCGTGAATCCGCGCATGAACTCGACCCCGCCGCCAGAGACGAGGAACACATTGAAGTCGTTGGCACGGAGATAGGCCAGCAGCTCGAGCATCGGCTGATAAGCGAGATCGGGGTAGAGCACATCGAAGCGCGGGTGCTTGGCTGTTGCCAGCCACTGCTCGACTGTCTCGTTAAAGTCCGCCGTGGTCATGCCGGAATGCGTGGCGGCGACGATTTCCAGCATCCCCTTCTCGCCCATGGCCGCGACGGCCTTCATATCGCCGGCGAGCACCGACTTGAACGGCTCCGTGTCCTTCCATTCCGGGTGCTGGTTCGCTTCCGCCTTCACCCGGTCGATGGCGAACATGAACTGAGTGTACATCGGCTGCTCGACCCACAGCGTGCCGTCATTGTCGAAAGTGGCGATGCGCTCCTCCGGCGCGACATAGTCCGCCCCGCCCTCCTGGGTCACGCGTGTCACGAAGTCGATGATGGCCTGCTTCGCCGCCCCCTCGTTCCACGACGGCAGCGGATCGTCTGCCGCCCCAACATTTGACGTGAGGCAGAGCGCGAGCAGCGCAGCGGCGCAGGCTACGCGCTTCATCCGGCGCACAATCATCGTTGGATCCCTTCTGTCCAATAAAAGCGGGCGCCCTATGGGACGCCCGCTTCGGTTCTTCGCGTCAATTGCCAGGGCGTCCCTTGGCGACTGCCTCTTCGATCTGCTGTTTCACCGCCTGAAGATTGAAGGACGCCCCCTTCTGCATCGGCGGGAAGTCAATGGCAGTCGTGGCAAGTTCGCCGACCTTTTGCTGCACATAGACGAAGCGCCAGAACTCGCGCGCCATGAAGTTGTCCATGTAGCCGGGAGCACCCTCGAGCAGGTTGGTGACCGGCGTCCGCTCGAACGGGTCCTGCTTGATGTTGACCATGATCGGCATGTTGACCGGAACCTTCGGTCCCGGCCAGCCCTCCGGCTGGTCGAAGAAGCGATACTTGAACTCGTCGAGGCGAAGGCCGCCGAGATTGGTTTCGACGAAGTACCAAATCTCACTGCGCTTCGTCGGTCCTTTGCCGGTAATCAGGTCGAGTTGATTATAGCCGTCGAGATGCACCTTGTAGGTCGTGCCGCCGAGGTCCTTGCCGGCTTTCAGCTCATCGACGATGTTGGGATTGCCCGCCGCCGCGAGGAAGGTCGGGAACCAGTCGAGACCCGAGATGATGCTGTTCTCAACCTTGCCTGCCGGGACCATGCCCGGCCAGCGAATCATTGCCGGCACGCGGAAACCGCCCTCGTAAGCCGTGCCCTTGGTGCCGCGAAACGGCGTCATGCCGCCGTCCGGCCAGGTGAACACTTCGGCGCCGTTGTCCGTGGTGAAGACGACGATGGTATTGTCGGCGATGCCGAGATCGTCGAGCGCCTTCATCAGCGCGCCGACCGCGTCGTCGAGCTGCGCCATGCCGGCCTCCTCCATGCCGTAATTGGTCTCGGGGTTCATCATCGCCTTGTACTTCTCGGCGAGGAACGTGAACACATGCATGCGCGTGGGGTTGTGCCAAAGGAAGAACGGCTTGCCATCCTCCTTGGCCTTCTTCATGAACGCGATCGATTTCTCGACCAGCACCTCGTCGATGGTGGTCATGTCGTATTTGGCGTCGCCGACGCCTTCACCTTCTCCGCCGTAAGGCGTGCGCCCTGTGTTCGGTCCGGGAGCGAGCGGTCCCTCGTCGACGATCTTCTGCTTGCCGATCTTGCCCCAGCGCGGCTGCTCGGTGGGGTCATCCGTATCGCTCGCCGTGCAATGCACCAGGTTACGCGGCCCGACCGCGTTTCGGACCGCCGGGTCCGTCGGGTAGGAATACCAATATGGATCGGATAAGGCGTCGAGGTGGTACAGATAGCCGAAGAACTCCTCGAAGCCGTGCACGCAGGGCAGGTATTTGTTCAGGTCGCCAAGATGGTTCTTGCCGAACTGGCCGGTGGCATAGCCCATCGACTTTAGTGCCGTGGCAATCGTCGGCGCTTGCGCCGGCAAGCCGATATCGGCGCCGGCCTGACCGACCGTGGTCATCCCGGTACGGATCGGAAGTTCGCCCGTGATGAAATTCGCCCTGCCTGCCGTGCAACTCGCCTCGGCATAGTAGTCGGTGAAGCGCATGCCTTCCGAAGCGAGCTTGTCGAGGTTCGGCGTCCTGCCGGACATGATGCCCTGGTGATAAGCGCCGATATTGAACCAGCCGATATCGTCGCCCATGATGACGAGAATATTCGGCTTTTTGTCTTGAGCAGTCGCCGGGGCGACTACGCCACCTGCAGCCAAGCCGACAGCGATCGCCGCCGCTAGGGCGGTCGCCGCACCGGCTGAAGAAATCGTGCTCCTACTCATCGTTTCCTCCAGCGTAGATTTTTGATTTGAGGTCTGAAAATCTTGTGCCTGGATTTTGTCACATTCAAGTTCGCCCCGGTTGCGGAGCGTGAAATTTGCGCCATCGATAGGCGGCATTGACGCCATCGATGCGAGAGAAAGCGATACGTCGCTTTCAGATCACTCCTGCGGCTTATTCAGCACAGTGCGGAAGCCGACATGGCCGGTGCTGAGATCGGCCTCTTGCGGCTGGCGGGCGCTGGCGCGATAGCGCGAACAGAAATTATGCGCGCAGAGATAGGAGCCGCCCTTGATCACCTTCTGCGGCGATTGACCCGCGGCGACCCGCACCTCCATCAGACTGGGCCCCGTAGGATTGAGCGCCGCTTCGCGACGGTGCTCCGGCACGTACCAATCGCTGGTCAACTCCCAGACATTGCCGATCATGTCGTAGAGCCCGTAGCCGTTCGGCGGGAAGCAGCCGACCGGCGCGGCGCCGACATACCCGTCTTGTTCGGTGTTGTAGACCGGGAAGATGCCTTGCCAGCTATTGGCGATCGGCTTGCCGTCTTTGTCGAAGGCCTGACTCCAATCGTCGCCGATCTCGGCCCCGCCGCGCGCGGCATATTCCCATTGCGCTTCAGTGGGTAGCTCGCGGCCCTTCCACTTCGCATAGGCCGCCGCGTCCTCGTAGGCGACATGCACCACGGGATGATTCTCTTTGCCGGCGATGGAGGAGCCCGGCCCTTCCGGCTCGCGCCAATTCGCGCCCTTCACATATTGCCACCATTGGGTGAGGTTGCCGCCCTGGGTAACCTTGGTCGGCTGAACGAAGACCACCGAGCCCGGAGCGCTCAGTTCCTCCATGCCGGGATGCGCCTTCGGGTCGATCCCCCGTTCGGCGAATGTCTTGTAGCCAGTCGCCTCGACGAATCGCGCGAACTGGGCGTTCGTCACTTCATGCTGGTCGATCCAGAAGCCGTCGACCTTGACTTGATGGCTGTAGCGCTCCTCCGGGCGTTCGCGGTCCGAACCCATGCTGAAGCTGCCACCTGGCACGAGCACCATGCCTGCCGTCTCCCCCTCGCCTTCGGGAAGGCCCGAATAGGTTTTGCAGTCCGCGATCGGTGCCGCGGCCCCGACTTCAATTCCGGTCACGAGCATGCCGAGGAGCGCGCCGAGAGCAACCCCGGCGCGGCCCCAGCGAGGATCGGATCTACGGCGTCGGCCTGCCAAAGCCATGCTTCTTGATGAACTCCTTGATTCCTTCCTTGACCCCAGGAATCACATCATAGACCGGCGGGTTGTTCGACAAGAAGCCAACCTTGAATTGCGGCGGATATTCGATCAGCTCCTTCATATACCACCCCGCAGTGTTTCCGAGGGGAACCGCCAGGGGGATATGACGAACGCCGACGCTCACATCTTCCTGCGGGTTGGTGTAGAGATTGAACACGATGGCGCCGCCGGTGTCGGTGAACACCGAGCCGCTGAACCCACCCCAGTCGCCCTTCTGCACGACACCGTTCTCGATCTCGCCGGTAACGACGCCCTTGAACTCGTCGATGCGGATGGCCGAATAGTACTGGTTCAAGGTGTAGATCCGGCTGCGGCGCGCCGAGAGCCCGTTATCCGCGACCAGGAACGAGGCCTGGTCGACACCGTCGATATAGGTGGTCTTCGGGAACAAATCGGCGAGCTTGGCGCCGGGAACACCGGCAAGCGACAGCGCCGTCGGCAGGAGATCGGCGAGATCGAACAGCTGGTCCGATTTGCGCGCAGAGATCATGCCCTTCCAATAGACGAAAGTCGGCACGCGCACGCCGCCTTCCCACGCCGATCCCTTGCAGCCGCGGAACGGCGTGCGTCCGGCCGGCGGGATCTCGCATTCGGGACCGTTATCCGAGGTGAAGAAAATCAGCGTGTTCTCCAGCTCTCCCACTTCCGCGAGCTTGTCCACGAGCTTGCCGAGAATGTAGTCCATCTCCACCATGCAGTCGGAGAACACCGTGCGCGCCATCGACTTGCCGGCCCAATCGTCGGACGGGTAGTTGTCGAAATGGCAGCCGCGCGTGGCGTGATAGAGATAGAAGGGTTTGTCGCTGCCCTTCATTTTTTCGAGGAAGGCGAGGCTCACCTCCAGCCAATGCTTGTCGAGCTCCTTGATGTAGTCGAGCTCGATCAGTTTGCCGCTCTCGCATTTCTCCGTGTCGGCTGGCGTGCAATGCACCTCGTAGTGGTTGAACGCGTCCTCTTCGAGCATCTTGAAGCGCTCGGGCGAGAGCGCGACCTCGGGATTGAAATAGATGTCCCGCCACTCGGTATACATGTCCGACACGCCGAGAAAGCCGACATAATCGTCATAGCCGACATTCTGCGGCAGGGAGCCCTTGTTCTCGCCCATATGCCATTTGCCGACGCCTTGGGTGATGTAGCCCTGCTCCTTGAGCAGCTTCGGCATGGTGATGGCACCGTCCAGGCCGCCGGCCTCGCCATACATCGGCGGCCGCAGGATGCCGTGATGCAGCGGATTCTGCCCGGTATGGATGGTGGCGCGGGTCGGCGAGCATGACGGCGTGGAATAGGCCGAGGTCAGCAGCAAGCCTTCGCTCGCAAGCTTGTCCATCACCGGCGTGGCATTGCCGACCGCGACCCCGCCGCCGTTGAAGCCCGGATCCATCCAGCCGACGTCGTCTAGCAGGAAGATCATGATGTTCGGCTTCTTGCCGGTCTTCGCCGCGAGCGTGGCGAGCTTGTCGGCGGCGGCCTTGTCCTGCTCGGGGTGCTGGATCACTGGATACATATTGTCGGCGGGCTTTACATCCTGCAGATGGATATATTGCTCAGGATGACTGAAGCCCGGCGCCGTGGTGGGCCCGGTCGTCGCGCCGCGGATATTTTCCGCATTGGCCGCTGCGATGGCGGCGATGGATAGAAATGCGGCTCCGGCGCAAATTGCCGTGCTGCGCCTCCTCCATGCCCTTACGCTTGGATGAACTTCCTTCATGGCGCGGTCTCCTCCCTGAATCATCCCAAAATGATTCGCGAGTCTAAGCCCGACTTTGTGAAGCCAAGCGCGACGGAATAGTTACAAACAGAATAAAAGAAGCGGCCTCGTCCTGATTTGTTTCAAACTTCTGCGCTAGTCTCCGTTCCTTCGCTTGGCAAAAAAGCCAGTTCAACGAGGAGGCGCTCCATGACAAGAAATCGCATCGCTTATATGGCACTCGTGTTCGCCGGGTTGTTTTGCACTTCCCTTCTGGCGCTTGCCGAGGATGCCATCAGCCACCCGGCCAAAACGTCGATCGGTTCCGCCAAGAACGAGATCGTGGCCTCGCTTGCCGTGCTGAACGCCAAAGGCGCGAGCCTGCAAGGCAACAAGCTCACGCTGACCGGCGTATCTCCCAATTCCATCGTCTTCGCCGACCGGCCGGTGCATGCCGCCGGCCATGTGCTGACCTCGCATTTCATCAAGGAATGGGATGAGGGCGCGGAGAGCTTCGCCAAGAGTCCGCCCAACGCCACCATCTCGGTGTTCAGCCCCGACGGGTCCGAGGTGAAGGATGCGGTCGTGGTGCTCAAGTCGCCGAAGCTGGACGGCGATACGTTGAGCTTCGAGGTGTCGGTGCTGGAAGGCGATCTCGCCGGCGCGAGCGGCGCCGCCGCGCTGTTCATCGACCGGTTTGCTGTCGGATTCGGTCCCCACGGCGGTGTGGTGGTCGGGGGCCGTCCCGCCTGGCACGGCGCTTGGTATGGACGTCCGGGCGCGGCGTTTGCGGCCGGGGCTGCCGTCGGTGCCGCGGCCGCGGCAACGGCGCCCTACTACTACGGTCCGCATTGCGGCTATTACCCCTACCCACCCTGCTACTAGGGGTTAGCTGCGCCTAGCAAGCTGGCGCCCGCGTTCTATCGTCCTCATGGGACGTCGGCGCGGGCGTCAAAATTCCGTCGCAGCCCCATGCCTTGATCGGGTGTCAACGGGTGGGAGGCTGCGATGCGACGTTTGTCCGGTCTTGTTCTGGCATTTCTCATTGGCACGAAGCGCGTGCTCGCGGCATTGAATCTGGGACTCCTTGCCGCCCTCGCTCTTGTACCTTTGGCCACCGCTCAGGAGGTCACGGGCACACTCGGGTCACCCAGCGCCACGACGACAATCAGCGGCGAGCAACTGCCGCCGCCCGATCCGCAATTTGGCGGCGTGATCAAGGATGACGCCTTGCAGTCGACGCCCTGGTGGGCACCGCGCATCGTGCCGCCGAAGGACGCCCCCAATATCTTGCTCATCATCACCGACGATGCCGGCTTCGGCGTGCCGAGCACCTTCGGCGGGGTCATTCCGACCCCGGCCATGGACCGCATCGCGAAAGAAGGCCTGCGCTACAATCGCGTATTCTCCACCGCGCTGTGCTCGCCCACGCGCGCCGCGCTCATCACCGGGCGCAACCATCACTCGGTCGGGTTCGGCGTGATTGCCGAGCAATCGACCGGCCTCCCCGGCTACAACAGCATCATCGCCAAGGACAAAGCGACGATCGGGCGGATCCTGCTCGACAACGGCTATGCCACGGCATGGTTCGGCAAGGACCACAATACGCCGGCATTCGACGCCAGCCAGGTCGGGCCCTTCGATCAGTGGCCGACCGGCATGGGGTTTGAGTATTTCTACGGCTTCGTCGGCGGTGACGCCAATCAATGGCAGCCGAACCTGTTCCGCAACACCACGCAGATCTATCCGTTCGACGGCAAGCCGGGCTGGAACCTCATTACCGGTATGGCTGACGACGCGATCGATTACATCTCGCGGATGCACCAGACCGACCCCAGCAAGCCGATTTTCATCAAGTACGCGCCCGGCGCCACGCATGCGCCGCACCACCCGACCAAGGAATGGGCGGACAAAATTGAGGCGATGCACCTGTTCGACGACGGCTACGAGAAGCTACGCGAGCGCATCTTCGAAAACCAGAAGCGGCTCGGCGTGATCCCGCAGGATTCGCAATTGACGCCGTGGCCGAAGGACATGCTGAAACCATGGGACGAGCTCAGCGACACCGAGAAGAAGCTCTTCATCCGGCAGGTAAACATTTTTGCCGCCTATGCAGCCTATAGCGACCACGAGATCGGCCGCGTGATCCAGGCCTTCGAGGACGCCGGCCGGCTCGACAACCCCCTGATCATCTACATCAACGGCGACAACGGCACGAGCGCCGAGGGCGGGCCGCTCGGCACGCCGAATGAGGTTGCGTTCTTTAACGGCGTCACCGTGCCCGTCGACGTGCAGATGAAGTGGTACGACGTGTGGGGCACCGAGCAGACCTATAACCACATGTCGCCAGGCTGGTCGTGGGCCTTCGACACGCCGTTCGACTGGTTCAAGCAGAACGCGTCGCGGCTCGGCGGCATCAACCAGAACATGGTCGTGTCGTGGCTCGCGCGCATCAAGGACAAAGGCGGCCTGCGCGAGCAGTTCATTCATGTGATCGACGTCGTGCCGACCATTCTCGGGGTCGCCGGCATCCCGGCTCCTGAGATGGTCGACGGCATCAAGCAGGCGCCGATCGAGGGCACGAGCTTCGCCTATACCTTCGAGGCGGAGAACGCCACGGATTCGTCACGGCACGCGACCCAATATTTCGAGATGATGGGCCAGTGGGCGCTCTATAAGGACGGCTGGTTCCTCAGTACCAAGGTCAATCGCGCGCCTTGGCAGGCCTTCGGTCCCGCGAACCCTGATCCGCTGAACAATCAGGTGTTCCAGCTCTACAACCTCAACACCGACTTCAGCCAGACCAACGACATCGCCGCTGAGCATCCGGACAAAGTCGAGGAGATGAAGCAGGCGTTCGTCGCCGAGGCCAGGAAGTACCAGGTGTTCCCGCTGGATGCTTCGGTTGCCGCCCGCATCGTGGCGCCGCGGCCGAACATCACCGCCGGACGCTCGGAGTTCGTCTACACGCGGCCCATGGTCGGCCTGCCGCAGGGCGACTCCCCGTTCGTCCTCAATGCCTCCTACACCGTCACCGCGGACATCGAAGTGCCCGAGGGTGGGGCCGAAGGCATTATGCTGACGTCGGGTGGCCGGTTCGGCGGCTATGGCTTCTATCTGCTCAAGGGCAAGCCGGTTTGGGTCTGGAACATGCTCGACCTGGAACGGATCAAATGGGAGGGTCAAGAGGCGCTTTCACCCGGGAAGCACGTCGTCGAATTCGACTTCAAATATGACGGCATGGGCTCGGGCACTCTGGCCTTCAACAGTTTCGCGGGCGTCGGTCAGCCCGGCACCGGCACGCTTAAGGTGGACGGCAAGGTCGTCGACTCCAAGACGATGCCGAAAACCCTGCCGATGATCCTCCAATGGGACGAGAGCTTCGACATCGGGTCCGACACGCTGACCGGCGTGAACGACGCCGACTATCAGCCGCCGTTCGCCTTCACCGGCAAGCTCAACAAGCTGACCCTGGTGCTCGACCGGCCGCAACTCACGCCGGAGGACATCGAAAAGCTGAAGCAGGCGCAGAAAAGCGCTGCCGACGCGAATTAGAACCCGGATCGGGTCCTCGAAGGGCTTGCTCTGGCCAAATTGTGGATGTGAATTCGAGGCTGCGAGCGGCGCCGGGTCTTCTGGCCCGGCGTCCCGGAAGCAGCCTCGATGAGCGATACGGCGGCAAAGGAGCGCAAAGCGGGACGGAAGCCCCTGGTGGCGCTGACCGGGGCAACCGGTTTCATCGGCCAATATCTGCTGAAAGAACTGCCGAAGCGGGGCTATCGCCTGCGCGTGCTGCTCCGCCGCCCGACCATGTTGCCCGAAGGCTGTCCGAGCGCCGTGATCGGCGATCTCGCCAAGCCCTACAACATGGCCGAGGCGCTGGCCGAGGTCGACGCGGTGATTCACACCGCCGGTATCGCCTCGACCATGTCGGGCATCCCAGAAGACGACTATCGCCTGTTCAACACCGAGGCGACTGTCGGCTTCGCCAAGGCGGCGCAGCGCGCCAAGGTCA
Organism: Methyloceanibacter sp.; assembly: GCA_052039105.1. Classification (GTDB taxonomy): domain Bacteria; phylum Pseudomonadota; class Alphaproteobacteria; order Rhizobiales; family Methyloligellaceae; genus Methyloceanibacter. The sequence continues at coordinate 29,007 of JBQGDO010000176.1, read as the reverse complement.
AGCGCTTCGTCTTTCTCTCCTCGGTCAGGGCGCAGTCGGGCCCGACCTGCGACGGCGTGCTGACCGAGGAGCGCGCACCCTGCCCGACCGATGCCTATGGGCGCTCGAAACTTGCCGCCGAGCAGGGCCTAGCCGAGACCGAGCTCGACTGGGTGGCGCTCAGGCTCGCGCTCGTCTACGGGCCGGGCGTCGAAGGGAATATGGCGAGGCTGATCAACCTTGCCCGCTCGCCCTATCCCCTCCCCCTTGCCGGGCTGAAATCCGAGCATTCCTTGCTCGGCCTCGACAATCTGGTCGAGGCGGTTGACACGGTGCTCGCCGCGGAAGCGCCGCTCCGGCGCCCGCTGATCGTGGCCGACCCGAAGCCGCTCACCATCGGTGCGATGATCGCGGCCATGCGCCAAGGCCTCGGCCGCCGCCCGGGCCTGTTTTACGTGCCGAAGCCGGTGCTCCGGGGCGCGCTCAGGGCCGCCGGCCGCGCAGAGCCGCTCGAGCCGCTATTCGGCTCGCTGATCGCCGATCCTTCCGCATTGCAGCAACTCAATTGGAAGCCGCCGGTCGAAACCGCCTCCGGACTTGCAGCACTGATGCGTAGCAATTGAGGACTTTTGCGGCGCATTGCGGTGCGTTGCAGGGGCGCGCGGCGAGCTTTCGCATCTGCGAAGTACGCGGCGAAATTTCCCGCAAATTGAATCCGAAATTCGGTGCGCCGACCAAAGCGGTCTTACCTTCGTCGCAATTCGTTGTTATGGTCAACATGGCTGACGTGGGGGTCGCCGATAGCAGCAAGGCACTTGCCTTGGATGCATGGCTCTGGACCCCCGAGTTAGTCTTCAGAGCACATCGTCCGGGCAAGTCGAGGAGGTGGGATGGCACTCCCGAAGATAGTTCTGCGCGGCCGGAAGGTGATCCTCCTGAGCGGCTTCAAGGACGTGCCTGAAGACGACAATCCGAAGCATCGCGGCCTCGTCGTTCGCGAGGAGAACAAGCTCAAGCTGGCGGCCAAGCGCAACCCCGACGCGGTTGCCTTCGGTTACGTCGCCGGCGAGTGGGTTGCTTCGGCCTAGGGCTTTTGCGCCCAGCCACCGGACTGGTTCCGGCAATACGGTCTCGCGCGCGCCGCGCGGACTCTAATCCTGCGAGACGGTGACTCCCCACGGCGCGCTGCCGACCGTGATCGACTTGATCACCTTGAGATTTGGCACGTCGATCACCGACACGTCGTTGCTGTTGCCATTGGTGGTGAACAGACGCTTCTCGTCCGGCGTAAAAGCGAGCTGCCATACCCGGTGCCCCACCAGCAGGTAGGTCTCCACTTCCAGCGTCTTGCCGTCGATCACCGCCACGCGATTGGCCGGCCCGAGCGCGACGAACGCCTTCGATCCATCGCGTGTCACACGCACGCCCACCGGCTGGATATATTCCGGCTGCACGCCGGGAATGGCGAAGCCGATGGTCTTGATGATCTCGCGCGTCTTGGCGTCGATCACGCTCACCACGCCCGCCACCTCCGAGGTCACCCATAGCCGGCTGCCGTCGGCGGTGAACTCGGCGAAGCGCGGCCGCGAGCCGACCAGCACATTGTCGGTGATCTCGTAGGTCTCAGCGTCGATGAAATGCGCCATGTTGGTGGTCTCCGAGGTGACCACCACGGTCTTGCCGTCGGGACTGACCCCCACCCCTTCCGGCTCGACGCCCACCTGGACCTCGGCGAGCACCTCCTTGTTGTCGAGATCGATCACCGTCAGCAGATTGTCGTCTTCGTTGGCGACATAGACGGGACTCCCGGACGGATGCAGGTTGAGCAGCTCGGGATCCGGGCCCGACGGCAGATCTCCGACGATCTCCCGCGTCGCCACGTCGAGCACTTGAATCGTGTCGTCGTCGCTGGCGCAGATCAAGAGGTGTTTGCCGTCCTTGGTCAACATGATGCCGCGCGGACGCTGCCCCACCGGAATGGTCTCCAGCACCTCGAAGGTTTCGCTGTCGAGCACGGTGATCGAATTACCCTTCTCGTTGGACACATAGACGGTATAGGCCGCGGCCGGCCCGGCCATCAGCACAGCACAGGCCGCTGCGGCGATCGCCGCCCGTTGCAAACTTGACTGCATGCTCGATTGTCCTCCCGCTCCTCCCGCCCTCGACCGGACCGGTTGTTCTCTCATTGCAATTTGCATTTGCTCTCCGGCGCGTCGATGCCGAGCGTATCGACCTCGGCATGCTCGTGCAGAAAACCTTGCTGCGGCGACATCGACACCGGCAGTTCGGCGTCGGCGATGATGATCGGCTGCCTGAGCTGACCGTCCCACTTGCGGAACGTGAGCTTCTGCCCCTTGAACGCCGCGAGTTCCAGATCGTCGCCGCGAAGATGGGCGTTCATTGCGGCAAAGTCCTTCGGACTCACCCGCGACGCGCTTTCTCCGACCGCGCGCACCGCGACCCAAGCCTGATAATCGAGCGGCAGCATGAAGCGTTTGGCGAAGCGCTGGAAGCGGTTCTGCATCTGCGTCGCGCCCCATTGCTCATGCGCCGGATGCCAGCTCATCGCGCGCAGGCCCGCCGTCCCGGCGACCGGCCGCGGGTCCCAGGTGCGATAGGGTAGATACGGGCCGAACACTTCCCGCTCATCGGCCACGACCAGCACGTCGTAGCTTGGCGCGCCTTGGGTGAACACCGGCATCTGCCGCTGCACCTGGAGCTGTCCGGTGTCGGTCCGCCGCGCTCCCGGCGTCTCCTTATATTCCCGCTCCTCGACGATTTGCCCGCCGAAGCGCTTGGCCGCGCGGCGCAGCGCCTCCAGATAATCGAGATCTTCCGGGAACACGCCCTTGGCCACCAGCCAGCGGGGCCACTTCTTCCAAACCAAATATTGTGCCAGCGCGTCAGCGAGCATCGCCCGGTCGGGCGCCGTATGCAGCACATTGGCGCGGCAATCCTCCTGACGCAGCCTGACATCGGCCGCGCGCACGTTGAACAGCAGCACGTCCCTGCCCTTCGCCGCATCCGACAGGCGCAACAGCACGTCCGCCGGCGCGTCGACCAGAATGAATTGGTGGCCGCTTGCCACCAGCTTGTCGAGCGCGGCAACGGCATCGCCGTCGATTGGCACGCGCTCGACATCGAGCTTGAATTCTTGTTTGGTGAAGCGGCCGGTGGTGTTGTTGTCCTTAAGCGCGATCTCCGCGCCGGCAATGCCGAGATCTTCCGGCTCAACGTTCAGACGCGACAGGGGAATGAGGCGCTGCACTTCCTGCTTGAGATAGCCGATCGGCACCGTCGTAACGTCGCTTGCCGCAACCGGAGCGTCGCCCTCTGTCCCCGCTGCAACATGGGATAGTGGCGCCGATACGCCTCCCAGTAACGCGAACAGGGCGGCAGCAAGCCAGCGCCAAACTTCAAGCGCCTGAGATCGCGGCAGGTCTGGCGCCTTGTGGCAATGTCGGGATTGCATCCGGTAAACCTGAACGCTCTTCACGAAATCCTGCGTCGGGCAAAAGCTTTGCCGCGTCAATCTACCCTTACGACTGGTGACAAACAGGAGCAAACCGAACCATTAATTTGGCAAATGTTGTTACCAACTTGATTGCCCAGATTGGACTCCTGGCAAGCCTAGATTGACAAATGCCGGGGCGGCGAGCAGTCTTTCCCCGCGAACCCGACTGGAGCGGACCGGTTCCCACCGGCCGATACGGGTATAGCGCAATGGAGGAAAATCATGGGGAGTGTTAGGACAGCGGCCGCGTTTGCCGGTGCGCTTATGTTTGGTGTGGCCTGGGCGGCCTTGACCCCGGCCTGGAGTGGAACTGAAACAGAGACAGCCGCAACGACCAAGATCAAGGAAGCGCCGACCCCGTCGGTGTCTCAGGATCAACTCAATGCCGCGGCCGGCGACGACAGCAACTTTCTGCATACCAACGGCAATTACGATCAAACCCGATACTATCCCGGCAAGCAGATCAACACTTCCAATGTCGGCAAGCTTCGCCCTGCCTGGATCTTCCAGACGGAAGTGAAGGAGTCGCTGGAGACCACGCCGATCGTCGTCGACGGGGTGATGTACGTCACCACCTCCTTCAACCACGTCTATGCCATCGATGCCAAGACCGGCGAGGAGTTCTGGCACTACAAGCACAAGATGGGCCCGGTCACGACCTATTGCTGCGGCCCGAACAATCGCGGCGTCGCCATCTATAAAGACAAGGTCTATATGGGCACGCTCGATTCCAAGCTCGTCGCGCTCGACGCCAAGACCGGCAGCCTGCTCTGGGAGACGCAGATCGCCGAGCCCGAGCTTGGCTATAGCGAGACCATGGCACCGACGGCTGTCGACGGGAAAATCCTGATCGGCACCAACGGCGGCGAGTACGGTATCCGCGGCTTCGTGCGGGCCTATGACGCCGATACCGGCAAGCTGGTCTGGAACTTCCACACCATCCCCGAGGATTCGACCGGCGTGTGGGCCACCCATGACGCCACCGGCAAAGACATGCACCGCGACATCGCGGCCGAGAAAGAGGCGCTCAAGAAATTGGGCGATCCCTACAAGACCCTCGGCGGCGGCGTGTGGCAGAACCCGGCAGTCGACCTGAAGACCAAGCGCATTTATTTCGTGGTCGGCAACCCGTCACCTGACCTCGACGGCTCGATCCGTCCGGGCGACAACCTCTATACCGACTCGCTCGTCTCGGTCGATCTCAACACCGGCGAATATAAATGCCACTTCCAATACATCGCGCATGACGTGTGGGATCTCGACTCGGTCAGCCCGCCGATCCTGGTCGACGTGAAGGACAAGGACGGCAAGACCATTCCCGGCGTGATCCATGGCGGCAAGACCGGCAACGTCTATGTGCATAACCGCGAGGATTGCAGCCTGATCCGCTTCTCCGAGGCGATGGTGGATCAGACCGGCATGTGGTCCTTGCCGACGCCCGAAGGCACGCCAATGCTGCCCGGCGCCAATGGCGGCGTCGAGTGGTCGGTGATGTCTGTCAATCCGGATCTCGGCTTGACCTATGCGGTCAATCTGCATCAGCCGATGACCTACCACGTCGAGAGCACGCCCTATCCGGGCGGCAAGCTCTGGCTGGGCGGCGCCTTCAAGATCATCCCTGGCTCCGACCAGTTCGGCAACGTCACCGCCGTCGACTACAACACCGGCAAGATCGCCTGGCAGAAAAAGACCCCGCTCCCGATGATGGGCGGGACTCTGTCGACTGCCGGCGGCCTGGTGTTTACCGGTGAAGGCGATGGCTGGTTCCGGGCCTACGACGCCAAGTCGGGCGACGTGCTGTGGTCGTTCTTCGCCGGCGCCGGCGTGAACGCGCCTCCGGCCTCCTATTCGGTGGACGGCAAGCAGTACATCGTGGTCGGCGCGGGTGGTAACACCCAGATCGACTTCAAGCGCGGCAACAACATCATCGCGTTTACGGTCGACTAGTTGCTGCTCGCCAAGCGGCGGCAGCCCGCCGTAATATAGAAAATTGGGGACGGGGCATCAGTGCCCCGTCCTTTTCATGGGAGAACCTTTGGGGTCGAAAGGGGTTTAGCGGGGATGCTTGGATCGTTCCGTCACGCCGCGGGGGCCTTTGCCGCTCTCGCCATGCTCACCGCGGGCAGCGCCTTTGCCCAGAACGGCCAGGGCATCGAGGAGAAGGCAAAGCTGTGCGCCACCTGCCATGGCGAGCAGGGCACCCCCATCAACAAACAAACGCCGGTGATCTGGGGCCAGAACGAGGGCTATCTCTATTTGCAGCTGCGCGACTTCAAGAGCGGCATGCGCAAGAACGCGATCATGAACCCGATCGCCGAGCAGCTTGAGAAAGAGGACCTGCTGGCGCTCGCGGCATATTTCACCAAGAAGAAATGGCCCAATCTGCAGCAGCCTCCTGCGGCTGCCGACGTCACCAAGAAAGCCGAGACCGCCGCCGCCTCGATCGGCTGCCGCGGCTGTCACCTGGACCACTTCCAAGGCGACGGCACCACGGCGCGTCTTGCCGGGCAGTGGCAGGAATATCTGCAAGCCACCATGATGGCTTTCCGCGACGGCTCGCGCGGCAACAATCCCGGCATGTCAGATCTGATGAAGGCGACCTCCCCCGACGACATCGAGGCGCTGTCGCATTATCTCGCCGGCCTGCAGATCGACCAATATCTCGGCAACGGGCGCTAGCCGCTAGCGCGAGGCCAGCTTCTCACGCAGCGCCGTCAGCGAGGTGAGATCGGCAGCGGTCTTGCCCTGCTTGTCCTTCAGGCTCTTGTCGGCGCCGTGGGCGAGCAAGAGATCGACCGCGGCCTCGTGATCGAGTTCCGCCGCGATCATCAGCGCCGAGCGTCCGCGATCGTCCTGCTCGTCGATGCGTGCGCCGCGGTCGAGCAACAACGTCATGACCTGGACGATGTCGCGCGTGCCCGCATCGCTGGAGTGGCCGGCCGCCCACATCAAGGCGGTCAGATTGTGCCCATAGCGGGCATTCACATCGACGCCGCTGTCGAGCAGGAGACGTGCGACCGGCGTGAAGCCGCGGCCTGCGGCATAGACCAGCGATCCTTTCCCGGTCTGGTCCATGCCGTTCGGATTGCCGCCCTTCTCGATGAGAAATTTGACGATCGGCATGCTGCCCATATAGGCGGCGGCGGAAAGCGGCGTGATCTCATTGCGGCCGGGCAGATTGACGTCCGCCCCGCGCTCGACCAGGAGCCGGATGATGGCCAGGCGACCGGTCTCCGCCGCCATATAGAGGGCGGTCGAGCCTTCGAGATCGCGGGCATCGATCGGCGCGCCGCGATCGAGCAGCAAGGTGACAAGCCTCACCTGACCTGCAGCCGCTGCCCGAGACAAGGCCTTGCGGCCGCGCCCGTCGCGCGCCTCGACCGAGGCGCCAGCCTCGAGCACGCGCTCGGCGAGTTCGAGACAGCCTTTCTCCGCGGCCGAAAACAACAGCGCATTGATCTCGACCGTGCTCGCGCTGCGCGCGATCTGCGCGAAGTTTTGTTCGAGATTGCGGCAGACTCTCTCGCTATAGGCGGCCTCTGCCGGTAGGGGCAAAAGGCAGAGCAGGGAAATCGCGGCGACGCAGAACGATGACTTGGACATGGGCAGGGTCTCTCGGGGAAGCCGGACAATATTGCTGGGGTAAGCCCCGTCAGGTCAAGGCTCGGCGAGAACCGGCCCGTGCGCCTGCTGCCAGGCTTGCAGCCCGCCATGGATGTGACGGGAGGTTGCAAAGCCCGCGGCTTGCGCTGCCTGCACCGCCCGCGCCGACCGCTCGCCGAAGGCGCAAAAGAACAGGAGTTGCTTGCCGCCCTCTATCGCCAGCTCATGCAGCGCGCCCTCCGGCTTGAGGCTCGCCGCGAGCGCCTGATACGGCACGTGCAACGCGCCGGGGATGACCCCGTGCTTCTTCCGCTCCGCCGCCTCGCGGAGATCGACGAGCGCAATGTCCGGCCGGTCGACGCAGCGACTTCGCCTCCTCGGCGCCGACCGACCAGCCTTTGTTCGCGACGATCTGCTGTGCCAGCCCGATGCGCATATTGGCCGGCACCGCCACGTCCATCATCTTCGGGTTGGGCAGGTTGAGGCTGTTCATCAGCGCCACATACTCGTCGACCGAGTCGACCTGGAGGCGCGGGTTGAACGCCTTCTCCTCGCCGATGGTGGAGACCGTATCGCCCTTATAGTTGTGCGCCGGATAGACCAGGGTCTCGTCCGGCAGCTTGAGCAGGCGCCCGAACAGCGACGCGTACTGCGCGCGCGGATCGCCGTTCTGGAAGTCGGTGCGCCCGGTGCCGCGGATCAGCAGCGTATCGCCGGTGAACACCCGGTCCGGCATGATGAAGCTGTAGGAATCGTCGGTATGGCCCGGCGTATACAGCACGTCCAGGCTCAAGCCCTCGATGCCGACCTGGTCGCCATCGGCGACCCTGACCGAGACCACATCGGCCTTGCTCTGCTCGCCCATCACCGTGATGCAGCGCGTGCGCTCGGCAAGCGCCTCGAGCCCGGTGATGTGGTCGGCATGCAGATGCGTGTCGATCGCTTTCACCAGCCGGAGATCCAACTCCTGCAGCAGTTGGATGTAGCGGTCGACCCGCTCCAGGACGGGATCGATGATCAGCGCCTCGCCGCCATGCCGGCTGGCCAGCAGATAGGTATAGGTGCTCGAGATGGAATCGAACAATTGCCGGAAGATCATCATGCGCCTCGTTAGGCCCCCACTATAGCAGCCGGGGAACCGCGCCGAGCAAGACTGGAGCCGTGCACGGAAAAACCGGTTAGACTGGACATAGGAGGCGGCTATGGCGGCAGCGACGGGCAAAATCACGGCAAGCGGAGCCGTTCGCGCGTCCCTGGTGATTTGCGCGCTGGTGTTACTTTCCGTCGCACTCTATTGGGCAAGCTCGGTGTTCGCCCCCCTCGCCTTCGCGCTGTTCATCCTGGCGCTGGTCTGGCCCCTGCAACAGCGGCTTGAGATCTTGATGCCGCAGGGCCTCGCGCTGTTCCTGACCTTGGCCGTCACTGTGCTTGCGATGGTGGCGCTTGCCTCGATGATTGCCTGGTCGCTCAGCGCTATCGGCGACTGGCTGCTCAACAACGTGGCGCGCTTCCAGACGCTTTATTTCCAGGCGACCGAGTGGCTGGAGGAACACGGCATCTTCGTCGCCGGCACGCTCGCCGAGCGGTTCGACGTGATCTGGCTCGTACGACTGTTCCAGGAGATCGCAAGAAGGCTCAACCGGCTCGCCGGATTCGCCATTCTCGTCTTCGTGTTTCTGATGATGGCGCTGCTCGAGGTGGAGCAGTTCCGCCTCAAGCTTGCCGCGCTCGACCGCAAGGGATTGGGCGCCAAGCTTATCCACGCGATCGCCGAGATCGGCGCCAAGTTCCGCCGCTACATGCTGGTGCGCACCCTGCTCAGCATGCTGACCGGCCTCGCGATCTGGGGCTTCGCCGCGCTCGCCGGGCTCGAACCCGCGATTGCCTGGGGGCTCCTTGCCTTCACCCTGAACTACATCCCATTTATCGGCTCCTTCATCGCCACCTTCCTGCCCGCCATCTTCGCCATTGCCCAGCTCGACACCTGGCAGGCCGTCATCCTCGTCTTTATCGGGCTTGCCGCCATCCAATTCATCATCGGCAACTATATCGAGCCGCTTGCCGCCGGTGCCGCGCTCTCGCTCTCGCCGTTGGTGGTGGTGTTCGCCGTGTTCTTCTGGGGCTTCCTCTGGGGCATTCCCGGCGCGCTTATCGGCGTGCCGATCATGCTGACGGTCGTGGCGCTTTGCGCCGAATTTCCCTCGAGCCGCTGGGTCGCGACCTTGCTGGCCGGCGCGCCTGACGACAAGCGCCACAAATCTTGAGGCCGGCGGATGGCGCGCAAAGCTCCCAAGCGAACCTCGAAGCGCGAAGCGCGCCTCCTCGGCTCGATCGTCGACCCGCGTCACGGCGATATCGAGGACGACGCGTCCAGCACCAAGCGCCGCTCCATGCTGTCGCTGTTCGGCAGCATGCTGGTCGAGATCAGCCTGCCCAAGCTTTTGCTCGCCTGGGCGCTTCTGCTGGTCGTGCCGGGACTGCTGCTCGGTTTCGCCCCAATTGTCTTCGCCGAATGGCTGAAGATCGTTACCGACAAGCTGTCGTCGCTCGTGATCGGCTTCTGGTCGCTGTTGATCTTCGCGCTGCTCATCGGCATTGGCTGGTTCGGCTGGCGCACCCTGTTCCGGCTGGTGGAAAAGAATTTCTGGGCGCTCAACTCGATCGTGGTCGAGCCGGGCTACGCGGCGTTTCGCGAGGGCTTGCGCCAATTGGCCGAACGGCTATTCGCCCGCAAGGCGAGCGACGCGCGCCGAGCCAGGGTTCGTGCCGCGACCGCGGCCGTCGCCGGCATCATCGTCTGCCTGCTCGCGCTGCTCGTGCTCTGGCTGATCTGGCCGCGCGCCCATCTCTTCGCCAGCCTTGCCGAGATCGATTCCTGGACCAAGCTCGCCAAGGTGTCTCTGGCTAACAGCGTCGTTGTGCTCACGGCCTATCTCGCCGCTGCTGCCCTTGTCTGGGGTTTTGCCGATGCCGCGATGCCGCAGCCGCAGAACCTGGCCAAATTCGCCAAGGCCCCGCCCAAGGAGACCGGACGCTGGCGCATCGTGCATCTGTCCGACATTCATGTGGTCGGCGAACCTTATGGCTTCCGGCTAGAGAGCGGCCGGTCGGGCCCGCGCGGCAATAATCGCTTGCGCCGCCTGCTCGACAAGCTCGAGGCGATCGACGCCAAAGACGGACTCGATACGATCCTGATCACCGGCGACATGACCGACGCCGGCATCTCCACCGAATGGGCCGAGCTCCTTGACGCGCTGGCCGCGCATCCCTCGCTTGCCGAGCGCGTCTATATGCTCCCCGGCAATCACGACCTTAACATCGTCGATCGCGCCAATCCTGCGCGCATGGACTTGCCGACCAGTCCCAACCGCCCGCTCCGCCAGGTCAGAGCGCTATCGGCGATGGACGCGGTGCAAGGCCGCCGCGTGCGCGTCATCGATCGCGAGAACAATCGCCTAGGGGGCACGCTTGCGCAGGCGCTCAAGTCGCATCGCGCCGAGCTGGAGCGCTTTGCCGATGTGGCGCGCCCGGTGTTCTCCGACACGATTCCGCAGCTCTGGGCGCAAGTCTTCCCCATGATCGTGCCGCCCGAGAAGCCCGACGGTCTCGGCATCGTGCTTTTGAATTCCAATGCCGACACGCATTTCTCCTTCACCAATGCGCTCGGCATGGTCTCGGCCGAGCAGCTGCGCGGCTTCGAGATCGCGCGCGACGAATATCCGCAAGCCTGTTGGATCGTCGCCCTGCATCATCACGTGGTCGAATATCCCTGGGCGGCGAAGGCGCTCTCGGAGCGCGTCGGCACCGCTTTGATCAACGGCAATTGGTTCGTGCGCAGCCTGGCGCCGCTCGCAGGCCGCGCCATCCTGATGCACGGCCACCGGCACATCGACTGGATCGGCCATATCGCCGGCCTGCCGATCGTCTCGGCGCCTTCGCCGGTGATGGAGGTCACCGACGACAAGGACACCGCCTTCTACATTCACACGCTTGCGGTCGGCGCCGACGGCAAGCTCAAGCTGCTAACACCCGAGCGCATCGTCGTCCCCGGCGAGCGCGGCGCTTAGCCCGTGCGCGGCGCTCAGCCCTTGACGCGGAACGCGTAGACGATCAGCGCCACGCCCTCGATCAGAAGCAGAATGCCGAACACGAAGGGCACCGCGAGCGCCGTGGTCAGGGGCGCGCCGAGCAAGAGGACGCCGATGACGAGGCTCGCCAAACCAAGCAGGAAGGAGCCGATGCCGCCGCCGGCGAACGCGCCGATGATCCCGATCACGCCCATCACCAGGCTGACCACGCCGAGATAGATGACGGCCGTGGCCGGCAGCGCCGCCGCCGTGAGCAATGGATGGTTCAACACGATGATGCCGGCGACGATGCCGAGAACACCGAGCAAGAGCGACCAGATCCAGGGCTGGGAGCGATCGACGAACACGCGCACCAGCTCGAGCACGCCGATGAACAGCAGGTAGAAGCCGAGGAAGATCGCCAGCGCCACCAGGGTCGCGGCAGGGTTGGTGAGCAGCAGCGCGCCGAAGATCAGCGCGGCAATTCCCTCGAGCAGAAACACCCACCATATCTCGGACTGATCCGCACGTGCAGCCATCGTAGCCATGATGTCCTCCTCCCTTGCTATCTGCCCGACGCCGGGGCACCGCTCCCGATTCGCGTCAATGGTTGACAGAGGCCAAGTTTACACCCTTGAGAGAGGCCTGGACGTGACGAATTCGCCCGCCCGGGCCGGTTTTGAACAGGACGGACAAGACTTGATGCCGATTGCAGCCGCCGAGCAGACGCTTTCGGTCCCCGCGGAATGGGCGCCGCAAAAGGCGATCTGGACCGCTTGGCCGGCAGACCCCGAGCAATGGAACGGCGATTTGGCCGGGCCGCGGCGCGACGTCGCGGGACTGATCGGGGCGCTCGCCGGCTCGAACCGGGTCAAGCTCCTGGCCGCCGGCGCCGAAGCCGAAGCCTCGTCCCGCGCTGCGCTTGGCGGCGTGGCGGAGATCGTGCCTGCCCGCTACGGCGACATCTGGCTGCGCGACACGGGACCGATTTTCGCCCGCGACGAGGGCCGGGTGGTCGCCCTCAGATTCAAGACCAATGGCTGGGGCGGGAAATACGACCTCGCCGCCGACCACGCCGTGGGAGACGAGATCGCCCGCCTTGCCGGGGCGCCCACGCGCGAGTTCGACTTCGTGCTGGAAGGGGGCGCCATCGATCAGGACGGCGAAGGCACGATCCTCGCCACGCGGCAGACCTTGCTCAACCCGAACCGCAACGGCTGGACGGAAGCGCAGGCCGAAGCTGCACTGCGCGGTGCCTTCGGCGCGCGCAAGATCGTCTGGCTCGATCGCGGTTTGCTCAACGACCACACCGACGGCCATATCGACTGCCTCGCCCGTTTCGTCGCGCCGGGCCGCGTAGTCTGCCAAGCGCCGTCAGGCGACGACGATCCCAATGCTGAGGTCCTCGACGAGATCGCGCGTGTGCTTGCAGCCGCCACCGACGCCGCGGGGCGCAAACTCGAGGTTATCCGCATTCCGAGCCCTGGCCGCGTCATCGACGACGCGGGCGAGATCGCGCCGGCGTCGCATGCGAATTTCGTCATCGCCAATGGCATGGTGGTGGTTCCGACCTACGGCACGCCGAGCGCCGGTCCAGCCGTCGAAGCCTTGCAGGCGCTCTTCCCGGATCGCAAAGTGGTCGGCCTCCCCTCGCACGCACTGCTCGGCTCGGGCGATGCCGGCGGCGGCTCGTTTCACTGCATCACCCGCGAGGAGCCGCTCTGATGGCGCGCAAGATTTCCGTCGCCGCGATCCAGGCCTCGTTCGGCCACGATATGCGAGAGAATATCGCCAAGGTCGAAGGCCTGATGCGCGAGGCCGCGCGTCAGGGCGCGCAAGTCATCCTGCCACCCGAGCTGTTCCAAGGCATCTATTTCCCCACGCATCAGGACCCGAAATGGTTCGCCACCGCCTATCCTCTGCGTGAGCACCCGGCCGTGCTTGCTCTCGCCAAGCTCGCCAAGGAGCTTGGCGTCGTCATCCCCATCTCCTTCTTCGAAAAAGACGGCCCGCGTCATTACAACAGCGTGGCGATCGCCGACGCAGACGGCGCGATCCTCGGCGTCTATCGCAAGAGCCATATCCCCGACGGGCCGGGCTATCTGGAGAAATATTATTTCCGGCCCGGCGATACCGGCTTCAAGGTGTGGAGCACCAAGCACGGCGCTATCGGCGTCGGCATTTGCTGGGACCAATGGTATCCCGAAGCCGCGCGCTGCATGGTGTTGCAGGGTGCGGAAATCCTGTTCTATCCCACCGCGATCGGCTCCGAGCCGCAGGACCCGACCCTCGACACGCATCTGCAATGGCAGCGGGCGATGCAAGGCCACGCCGTTGCCAATGCCATCCCCATCGTCGCCGCAAACCGCATCGGCGTGGAGGAAAACGACGGCACGATCCAAAGCTATTACGGCCACTCCTTCATCGCCGACCACAAAGGCGAGCTGGTCGCGAGCTTCGGCGACAAAGAAGAAGGCGTGCTGGTTCATGAGTTCGATCTCGACGCGACCGCACGCTATCGCGCCGAATGGGGCTTTTTCCGCGACCGCCGCACCGACCTCTACGCCAAACACATTCTGTAGCCCAACCCTCCCCCGCGAGCGGGAGAGCGTGGCCGACCCCCGACTTGATCGGGGGGAGGCCGGGTGAGGGCAACGGCTCACAGATAGCTCCACCACCATTCGCCGCGGCGCTGCTTCAGTCCGGCGAACCAGCGGCAGAGCGGATAGAGCAGGACGAGTACGATCAGCCAGACGAGATAGACGCCCGGCAAGCCGAAGCCGATTTCCGGTGTGGCCACGAACGCGCCGGTCATGGCGAAGCCCGTCGCGACCGCGAGCAAGTGGATCAGATAGATGTGCACCACATAGAAGAAGAACGGCACCTGACCGAACACGGCAAGCCCGCGTGCGAACGCGCCGCGCGCATGCTCGAAGGCCGCAAGCAGCATCAGCGCCGGCCCCAACGTCATCATCAGATAGAGCAGCGACGGCGGATATTTCTCGCAATTGAGGAAGGACAGCGCGGTCGACAGCCAAGTCTCCTGCGCAATCCAAGACTCGGGATCGCCATAGAGGTTGCTGGCGCGCAGCAGCACGAAGCCGAGCGTGACGGCGGCTCCGAGCGCTAACAGGAACCGCTGCCGCGCCTCGGGCGCACGTTCCATTATCGGGCCAAGCAAATAGCCCGCGGCCATCACCCCGATCCAGGGGATCAGCGGGTAGACCACATAGACATTGGCGCCGCTGCCAAGATCGACTTGCCCGCGCTGATGCAAAAAATGCCACAGCCAGGCGAGCGAACCGAATTGCTCCGCGCGGATGCCGTCGAGAGCGTTGTGGCCAACGATCATGACCAGCGCGACCGTGGCAGTGGCCCAGCGCGGCAGCCAGATCAGCGCGGCAAGCGCGATCATCGAGGCGCCGATGGCGAAGATCACGCCCGCTCCGACGCGCAAGACGTCGAGATCGAACCGCCAGCCGAACTTGATCAAGGTCAGATCGACCAGCATGAGAAAGATGCCGCGCGTCACGAGAAAGCGGGTGAGCTCTGCGGTGCTTCGCCCGCGCCCATAGAGAAAGGCAGACAGTCCGGCGAGAAAGATGAAGGTCGGCGCGCAGAGATGCGTGATCCAGCGCGTGAGGAACAAGGCGGGCTCCGCCACGTCGCGCGGATTGAAGCCGCCGCTGCCGAAGAAATCGCGCGTATGGTCGAGCGCCATCAGCGCCATGACCAGGCCGCGCAGCACATCGATCGAGACGATGCGCTCCCGCGGCGCGGCGTCAGCCTCAGCTCGGGCCGGCCGGGCTTCGCTGCGAGGCGCTATGGTTTCCTGCTGCATCATGCGGCGAATTTCCTGGCGCAAGGCCGATCCTATGAGGCTTAATCCCGGCGCAAAAGCGGCTCTCCGGGGAGTGGTCTCACATTATGGACTTTTCCACCGATCCGGACTTCTTCGCGCTCCTGACCGAGAGCTATGCCAGGCTGCTCGGCAAACCTCTGGTGCCGCCCGGCGCCGACGCCGACTGGCTCTATGCAAAGGCGCCATTCGTCGTGCTCGCACATTCAACCGCGGACGACCCGAAATTCATCTATGCCAATAAGGCGGCGCAAGCCTGCTTCGGCTATTCTCTAGACGAGTTCCTGGCGCTGCCCTCGCGCCTCTCGGCGGAAGCACCGCAACAGGCCGCGCGCCAGGCGCTTTTGGAAAAAGTCTCCCGCGACGGTTTCATCACCGGCTATAGCGGCGTCCGAGTTGCCAAGTCGGGCAGGCGCTTTATCATCGAGGACGGAGTCCTCTGGGAACTTACAGACCGCGCCGGGGTACGGCACGGGCAGGCCGCGACATTCCAGTCCTGGCGCGACCTCTGAAAGTGGCGCACAACCTCGCTCTCATTCGGCGGCAGAAACAGGCTGGGCGTAGAGTCAAATGAACCAACGGGAGCCGCTGATCTTCATCGTCTCGGGTGAGACCTCCGGCGACAACCTCGCCGGGCGCCTGATGGCGGCGCTCAAGCGCGAGACCGGCGGCCGTATCCGCTTCGCCGGGGTCGGCGGCCCGCAAAGCGAGCGCCAGGGCCTGGCGAGCCTGTTTCCCATGAGCGACCTTTCGGTGATGGGGCTCGCCGAAGTGCTGCCGCATCTGCCGCGCCTGCTCCGGCGTATCAACGAGACGGCGCGCGCCGCGCGCGAGCTTGCGCCCGATGCGGTCGTGACTGTCGACTCGCCCGGCTTCTGCCTGAGGCTCGCGCATCATCTGCGCGGCTCTGGCATTCCGGTGATCCACTATGTCGCGCCGCAGCTCTGGGCCTGGGGACCGTTCCGCGCCAAGAAGCTCAAGAAGCGCCTCGATCACATCATGGCGCTCTTGCCTTTCGAGGTGCCCTTCTTCGCGCAATACGGCATCCCCGCCACCTATGTCGGCCATCCCGCCATCGACGCGGGCGCAGAGCACGGCGACGGCCCTGCCTTCCGGGCGCGCCACAAGATTTCTGTCGACACGCCCCTGCTCTGCGTGCTCCCCGGCAGCCGGGCCGGCGAGGTGCGCCGCATGCTGCCCGTGTTCGGCGAGGCTGTCGCGCTGCTCAAGCAGAAGCATCCCGACCTTCGTATCGTCATCCCGGCGGTCGATTCCGTAGCCGGGCTCGTGCGCGACATGACCAAGGACTGGCCGCTGCCAGTGCTGCTGGTCAGCGACATGGCCGAGCGGTTCGATGTTTTTGCCGCCTCGAACGCCGCCATGGCCAAGTCCGGGACCGTGACGCTCGAGCTCGCGCTGGCCGGCGTGCCCATGGTGGTTGCCTACCGCATCAGCCCCACCTCCGCCTTCATCGTGCGGCGCATGGGGGTTGCGGTCGAGCATGCCTCCTTGGTGAATTTGCTGCTCGGCCGTCAGGTCGTGCCGGAATTCCTGCAAGAGGAGTGCACCGGAGCGAACATCGCGGAAGGCGTGGACGAGATCCTCAGCTCCGAGACGGTTCGCGCCGCGCAGCAGAAAGACTTCGCCGCGGTGGTAAAGGCACTCGGCTCACCGACCCCCTCACCGAGCGAGCGCGCCGCCAAGGTCGTGCTGGATATCGTGCAGGGCCGCGCTGCGCATGCAATGCCCTAGGACAGTTTAGGGTCCGCTTCGTGCCATTGGCGGACATCAACCGTCACCTGCTCAGCGCGGTGGTAGCCTTGATCAACTGGTCCAACTTGGTGGGTCGTTGAAATCCGCCTGTCAACGCCTTGGCATTGGCTCGTTAGTCAGTCAGCAGTCTGCTATTAGCTATTTGATCTCCCACTTGGCCTTGTGGTTGATGACAAGGGCCGGGCGACCGCCGACTGCGTCATGAAGCGCCACGAAAGTGTAGGCAGCCGTTCCCGTTATACCTTCATATTTCCCAGTGCCACCCGAGAAATAGAGGTTTTCGTCGTCGAAGGTAATAAATACGTTGTCGCCATCTTTGTCGGTATCAACGCAGCTTCCGTTCTGGCGATTTGTCTCTCCCACCACGCTCCAGTGATAGAGGCAGCGAACAGACATGTCATGGAACGGGCCTTCTCCTTTGACATTGCGGGTGATGCAAGTCTCGTCGAAGATTGTCCCCGTGCCCACTCCGCTATCGATTTTTGCGACGGGGTTATCTACACAGTATGCGACATATTCCGCCTCCCCGGTCTTCGGAAACTCCGCAGATAGTACTGGAGCCGCGTAAAGCGTAAGAGCGACAGCCATCAAAGCGAGCATCGATTTCATCTCAGTACCCTCCCTTCGAGGATATCCATTCTGGGGTTCTCAGCGTAGGTCGTCTGAGCTGTTCGGCGGATACGGGTCTTTTCCGTAAGTCCACTCAACGCGGAATTGATCCTCAATCAGGACTTGGCCGTTCAGGCCCTTTTTGCCCGCCTCGTATGCAGCGTCCACAGCTGCACGGACCGCGTCTCTCTGTGTCGCAAACGGGCCGAAATGCACCCCATTCGACTTGATTGCCCATTGACCTTGTTCACGAAAAACAACGAACGGGGTGTGAGTCATTTTCTCCTCCTCAGGGCTAGTGCTCCGTTGGAATCTCAGTGCTCATCTTGAGCCGTGAGAATGACAGTCCTTGCCGATTGGTTGTAGTAAGCTACCGTACAACTGCCCCTACGCCGCGGGGCGACGGCTTCTTTTCAGCGTTCTTGGAGTTGGAGCGTGACGGAAATTTCGCCCAATGACTGGAGCGAATCCGACCAGAAGGCCATTCGCGAGCAACTGGTTCGCATCCTTAACAGCGGCCCATTCCATCAGGCGCAACGCCGGCAACGGTTCCTGGAGTACATCGTCAATGAAGCGCTGGCCGGCCGTGGCGCGCGGCTGAAAGGCTATAACATCGCTCAGGCAGTCTTTGATCGCACTGAGACATTCGACCCCAATATCGACCCCATCGTCCGCCTGGAGGCCGGCCGTCTGCGCGACAGGCTTCGCGAATACTACGAGGGCGACGGCCAAGGCGATCCCATTCGCATCTCGCTACCAAAGGGCACCTACACGCCGCACATTGAGTTCAGACGGGCGCCAACGCTTGATCCCGGTCCGAATCGAGCGGCTCCCACCAAGCAGCTGGGGATGTTAGTCGCCGCCGTGCTGCTGATCATCGCGGCAGGTCTCTGGGGATTGCAGTACTGGACCTTCGGACCGTCGCTCCCCGATAAGCCCTCTGTTGCCGTCTTGCCCTTCGACAATATTGGGGCCGATCCCAAATGGGATCGCCTAGCAAATGGGATGACCGATGACGTCATTACCGATCTCTCCCACTCTAAAGACTTAGTGGTCATCGCTCGCAATTCCACCGAGCTCTACAAGGACAAGCCGATCGACATCCGCCAAGTCGGTCGCGACCTCAATGTGAAATATGTTCTCCAGGGCAGCATCCAATCGATGGGCGACCAGATTCGCGTGAACGCCCAGCTCATCGAAGTTGCCTCCGGCGGTCACGTCTGGTCTGAGCGTTACGACCGGCCTGCAGACGACCTGTTCGTGGTGCAGAACGATGTCACACAGAAAATCGCCGCTACTCTCACCGGCTACACGCGGGGCGGGGTTGTTGCGCAGGCCGAGCGCCGTCTTCTCAGGCGCAAGCCGCCCGCGAGCCTATCTGCCTTCGACACCTACTTGCTGGGAGTCGAGGCTCAAAACAAGGTGACCAAGGAAGGCTTGATCGAAGCAGAAGGCCTGTTTCGCAAAGCTCTCCAACTAGATCCGCAATTGGCACGCGCTTACGTCGGCTTGGCCGACGTCCAATGCTATTTGATCGACCTCGGTTTTGCCCCCTCTGTCGAGGAGGCGCTGTCAAAGATGATGGAGGCGGGCAAGAAGGCGGTGCAGCTGGATCCCGACGACGGTGCCACGCACTACGCTCTCGGCCTCGCCTACAATTTTCACGGGAAATCGGAGCAAGCACTTGCGGAGTTTGACAGGGCAGAAGCTCTTTCCCCCTCCGATGCAGACCTCCTTCTCAATATCGCATGGGCGATCTCTTATTTTAGCGAAGCGGCACGTGCAGTCAGCCTAGCGGATCGGGCGCTGGCGCTAAACCCTCATTATCCCGACTGGTACAATCAAGGGCTTGGTGTGTTGCACTTTTTTGCAGAGCAATACGATAAGTCGATCAAATACCTATTGCTCGTGAAGGAACCCGTCGCTGTCGACTATGCTTTCCTGGCCATGGCTTATGCATATCAGGGTCGAACGGGCGAAGCAGCGGCGGCTGCCGCTAACGTCAACAAGCTAGATCCCACATGGATCGCGGAACGCTATCTCTTTGGCGCCGCGGAAAAGCAGGCGGAGTTGTTCGTCGATGGCGCACGCAAGGCCGGTCTACCGGCCTGTGTCCCCGCCGACAAGCTTAAGGACATGGACGCGACCAATCTGAGCCGCGTCAAGTCCTGCGACGAGGAACGCGCAAAGATAACTGGGTAACTTAAAACGGACATTGGAGTGGGGCGGGCGCCCTATTTCCTCTACGAGCGCCCTGCGCCGCCGGCCGCCGCGCCGGGCATATTCCGCACCTTGTTCAGGTGCTCCTCGATGCTCTGATTGATCAGGCTCGCCACCCGCAACGCCTCGCAGCCGGCCCAGCCGTCGACCAGCGGCCTCTCGCCCTTGGTGACGCAATCGAGGAACGCGTCGATCTCGTTGGCGAGGCTGTCCTGCTTCTCGATCTCGTAGGTTTCCGCGGCGATCGCCGCGAGCCCGTCGGTCATCGGATCGCCCTCCAGGCGATAGCCGTTGATCCGCCCCTCGCCGAGATCGCAGCTCAGATATTGGTTGCGGGCGAACACGCGCATCTTCCGCTCGGTCTTGTAGCTGACCCGGCTCGCGGTGACATTGGCGATGCAACCCGACTCGAAGGTGATGCGGGCATTGCCGATATCGATGCGCCGGCCGAGCACCGGCGTGCCCACCGCCTCCACCTGCGCGACCGGCGAGCCGACCAGGCCGATGATCATGTCGATGTCGTGGATCATCAAGTCGAGGATCACGTCGACCTCGACTCCGCGATTCTTCCACGGCGCGATGCGGTAGCTTTCGAAATAGAGCGGCTGCGAGATCATCTTCGACAAGGTGCGATAGGCGCTGGAAAACCGCTCGATATGCCCGACTTGCAGCACGGTTTTGCGCGCCTCGGCGAGCTTGGTCAGCTCGCGGCCGGTCTCCTCGCTGTCGGTCAACGGCTTCTCCACCAGCACATGGATGCCGGCACCGATCAGCGCCCGCGCCACGTCGTAATGCTGCGGCGTCGGCACGGCCACGCTCGCAGCATCGACCTTGCCGATGATGCTGCCAAAGTCGGACACCGGCTCGCCGCCGAATTCGCCGGCGACTGCCCGCGCGCGTTCCGCGTCGGTGTCGACGATCGCGACGAGCTCGGCCCGGTCGTTGCGCGCATAATGATCGGCGTGAAAACGGCCGAAATAGCCCGAACCGACCACGGCAACGCGCACCCGCTCTGCCATCGCCTAACCGGCTCCCCTATTCGGCCGCATGTGCGATGCCCGGCGCGGCGAGCGCCTGTCGCACGGTCGCAATGATAAAGTCCTGCGCCTCCACGCCGAGATAAGGATGCATCGGCAGGCTGATCACGCGCTTGGCCAGCCATTCCGCCTGAGGCAAACCTCCGGCGGGCGTCGGCATGTCCTTGTAGGTCGGAAGGCGGTTCAGCGCGCTCGCATAGTGGATCGCCGTCGGCACGCCGGCTTCGCGGCAGGTTTTCGCCAGAGCGTCGCGATGCTCGGTGACGATCGTATATTGCGCCCAGACCGAACTTGCGCCCGGCAGCAGCCGCGGCACTTCGGCGACGTCGGCGAGGCCGGCATTGTAGCGGTCGGCGCGCTCCTGCCGCGCCGGGATCTCGTCGGGGAACAGACGCAGCTTCTCCAGCAGGATCGCGGCCTGAATCGAATCGAGCCGGCTGTTCAGGCCGAGACATCCGATCTCCGGCATGTCCGGGCCTTTGCCGTGATTGCGGATCGCGCGCAGCCGCGCCGCCCTCTCCTCGTCGTCGGTGAAGACGGCGCCGCCGTCGCCATAGCCGCCGAGCGGCTTGGACGGATAGAAGCTCGTCGCGGTGTAGGCAGCCAAGGTGCCGACCTTCTTGCCGCCGAGGCTCGCGCCGAAGCTCTGCGCGGCGTCGGCAATCACCAGCAACCCATGCTGCTCGGCGACAGCGCCGATCGCCCGGTAATCGGCCGGCTGTCCGTAGAGATCGACGGCGATCACCGCGCGCGGCTTCAGCCCGCGCAGCTTGGAGGCCTCGATTGCCGATTTGAGACTGTCGACGTCCATATTGAATGTGTCGCGGCGCACATCGACGAACACCGGCGTCGCGCTTGCCAGCACGGCGACCTCGACGGTCGCCACGAAAGTGAAAGCCGGTACGAATACCGCGTCGCCCGGGCCGACGCCTTCGGCCAGCAGCGTCAGCAGCAGCGCATCCGTGCCATTTGCGCAAGTAATGCAATGCTTTGCGCCGGAGAAGGCTTCGAGCCGGCGCTCGAGCTCGGTGACTTCCGGCCCGAGAATAAACTGCCCATGCTGCAAGATCCTGGAGATCGCCCGCTCGACGCTGTCGCCGAGCTGCGCGCGTTGCGCGGCAAGGTCGATGAAGGCCGGAACGGCCGGCTTAGGCTCTTGGCTCATGCGATCTCCCACCCAGGCCCGTTTGCCGCATTCTACCTGAAGATGCGGCGAAATCAGGCTGAAGCTCCGGCCATGCCGGGCTCCGTTTTGGTCGGTTTTTAGGGGATTCCCTCGAGGCTCCCTGTCGGCCCCGCCGCGACTAGCATAGCGCGATGCAAGTTTCAAACCGCGAGCCTGCGTCCAAATGGCCGGCTCTATGGAAAGAGCACCCGGGTCAGCGCCACCAGCACCACGAGCAGCAAGGCTCCCAGCCCTAGGCTCCAGCCGATCAGCCTCTTCTCGATCGGCAGCAGCGGCTCGGCCGGCATTTGCCGGAGCTCCTTTTCGATATTTGGCGCCTTTTTTGCCATGACTGCCTCGCCTAGAGACCGCTTGCGATCGGGGGATGCACCCCCTGGAAGAAGATCCAGGAGATGGCGAGACCCACCCAAATGACGAAGCCGAACAAGCAAACCACATAGACCGCCGCCAGCCGGCCGATGCCTTCTTCCCACAGCTTACGCAGGTCGGCCAGCAGACCGATAGTGAAGAAGGTCAGCAGGAAGAACAGCTGCCGGAAGACATTGGCCTCGCTCATCGCGGCGCCGAGCGGCTTCACATAGGTCTCGGACGCGATGGCGATCAGGAACACGATGAGGAAGGTCGCGACGAAGCCGAGCACGAATTTCGGAAAGCGCTCCCAAATCTCCCGGCCTCTCAGCTCGTCGCCTTTCTTGCGCGGCTCGATATAGCTCGTCCAGATATAGGCGAGCAGGAAGGCCCAGACGCCGATGAAAATGTCGATGAAGATCTTCACCGTGGTGGTCGTGCCGAGCATCCAGCCTTTCTCATAGACCGTGCCCTGCGCGGCAGCTTGCGCCAGCACCAGCGACTCGGTGATCGCGCCGCTCGCGACCGCGGCGCCGTCGGTCTTCACCGCGAGGCCCATCCAGGCCGCCGCTACCATGGGCTCGTGCCAGAGAAATTTCGCGGCGATGAAGGGCAAGATCAGCAGCTCGACCATAGCGAAGACGACGACGAGCGAGGAGACCATCACCGCCACGATCGGCCTGGCCCTGATCGCCGCCGCGGTGGCGATCGCCGCCGACACGCCGCAAATGGAGATGCCCGAGGCGAGCGGCGCCGCCCATTCGCGGCTAAAGCCGAACCATTTGCGCGACACCCAATAGACCACCGCCCAATAGATCAGATAGGCCTCGACGATGGCGGCAAAGCCGCGGAACATCACCGACGAGGCAAGGTCGATCTGCTCGGCAGCCTTGATGCCGAGCGTGCCGCCGAGAATGACGATAGCGATCTTGATGAACAGCTCCGGCCGCGCCGCCTCGCGCAGCCACGCGGCAAATTCCGGCAGGAAATTGGCGATGACAAGCCCGGCGATGAGCGCGATCAGATAGCCCGACTCGCCCGTCAGTCTGAGCGACCAGGGGATGCCGAATTTCTCCAAATCGGCCGGCGTGGTCACGGCGATATAGGCGTAATTGCCGGCGATCCAGCAGAGATAAGCGAGCCAGAACACGACGGTGAAGCTCGTGGCGAAGCGCCTGAGATCGGCGCCGAGCGCGGCTGCGGCAAGCAGCATCAGGATGAGGGTAAAGCCATATGTAAGGAGGAGCGCGAGCAAGCCGCCGAGCGAGACATAGGCGTCGCTCGCGGGCTTGACCGCTTTGCCGAGCTCGATCCAGGTCTTCGGCGCCGCAGCCCAGCCGATGAGATCGGCGCCAAGCACCGGGCCGAGGGCCAGCGCAAACACCAGGAGGCCGATGATGACGGCCAGCCAGTCTTCGCCGATTCCCTCAAATCGCCGTGTCATCGTCGCGCAGCCCGATACAGCTGAAGGACCTGGTGCCCGAGACTAACGCTTATGGGCCGGCAAAATCCAGCACTTGGGGAAGGGCGGGATCGGTGCTAGCTGAAAGACCTCTGTGCAGGGATAAGCCTCTGAAACGCCGGCCATGCAGCTTGGGTCCGAACGACTGCTCGCCTCCTCGCGCCTGAACGGATTGCGGGTCGGCGTGCTTGCCAACCCCGCCTCGATCGACGGCGAATTCCGCCATATCGCCGATCGGCTCGCAGCTTCGTCTCGGTGGAAGCTCACCGCCATCTTCGGCCCGCAGCACGGCTTCCGCTCGGATCTGCAGGACAACATGATCGAAACGCCGCACGTCAAGGACCCGAAGCGCGGCGTGCCGATCTTTTCCCTCTATAGCGAGACGCGCGAGCCGACACCGGAAATGCTCGACCTGATCGACGTGCTGGTGATCGACATCCAGGACGTCGGCGCGCGCATCTACACCTTCATCTACACCATGGCCAATTGCCTGCGCGCCGCCGCACGCCAGGGGCTGCCCGTGATCGTCTGCGACCGGCCGAACCCGATCGGCGCGGCGATCGAAGGGCCGATGCTCGAGCCGGACTTTGCGTCCTTCGTCGGGCAGTTCCCGATCCCGATGCGCCACGGCATGACCGTCGGCGAGCTTGCCCGGCTGTTCAACGAACATCACGGCATCGGCGCCGAGCTGGAAGTCGTGCCGATGCAAGGTTGGGCGCGCGATATGTATTGGGACGAGACCGGGCTCCCCTGGGTGATGCCCTCCCCCAATATGCCGGCCCTGGACACGGCCATCGTCTATCCCGGGACTGTGCTGTTCGAGGGCACCATGCTCTCCGAGGGCCGCGGCACCACGCGGCCCTTCGAGCTGATCGGCGCGCCTTTCCTCGACGGCGAGGCGCTCGCCGCGCGCCTGAATGCGGCCGGCCTCAACGGCGCGCATTTCCGCCCGGCGATCTTCGAGCCGACCTTCCAGAAGCACGCACGGACCACCTGCGGCGGCTGCCAGATTCACGTGACCGACCGCGAGGCCTTCGCGCCGGTCGCGGCCGGCGTGGCGCTGCTGCGTGAATGCTATGGCCTCGCGCCCGGCCAATTCAAATGGCGCGACCCGCCTTACGAATACGAGCACGACAAGATGCCTATCGACATTCTGGCGGGTTCGGCGGCATTGCGCGGGCAGATCGAGAAGCAGGTGCCGCTTGCCGAGATCGCCGCGAGCTGGCGCGCGGGCGAAGCCGAATTTGCGGCGGCGATCCGCCCCTATCTGCTGTACTGATGCCTGCGGAGGACTAGCCGCGCATGTTCCCCATCTCCGATGACAATCCGCGGCAACAGACCCCCTACGTCACCTGGACGATCATCGGACTCTGCGTGCTGGTGTTTCTCTGGCAGGTCTCACTCGGCGACGAGGCCGGCCAGGTCGCCGTCTTTCAATATGGCATGATCCCGGCGCGCGTGTTCGGCGAGGCCGAGCTGCGTCCCGAGCTTGCCACCATCCCGGCCTGGACCACGGTGCTCACCTCCATGTTCATGCATGGCGGCTGGATGCATCTGATCCTCAACATGCTGTTCCTGTGGATCTTCGGCGACAATGTCGAGGATTCCATGGGGCATCTCCGCTATCTCGTGTTCTATATCGCCTGCGGCATCGCCGCGGCCGTGGCGCAGGCGTTGACCAATCTCGACTCGACCATCCCCATGATCGGCGCGAGCGGCGCCATTTCCGGCGTGCTCGGCGCCTATGTCTTGTTGCACCCGCAAGCCACCGTGCGCGTGCTCATCGTGCTCGGCGTGTTCGTCACCGTCGCGCACGTCCCGTCGATGATCGTGCTCGGACTTTGGTTCCTGACGCAGATCGCCAGCGCCGCCTTGTCGCCGACCGACGGGCCCGGTGTCGCCTTCTGGGCGCATGTCGGAGGCTTCGTCGCCGGCATGGCGCTCGTCCCGTTCTTCAAGAAGAGCAATGTGCCGCTGTTTCAGCCGCCACATTCGCGCCCGTTCGAGATCGAGCAGCGGCGCAGGCCTTGGGGCTGAGTCGACTCAAGGCTTGTTTAGCTGCGACAGCATGGGGCAGCCGAGCGTCTTTTCCAGCGCCTCGACCAGCTCCTCGTGCGACTCGGCGGTGATATAGAGGCCGCCGTTTTGTTCGGCGAGGCACTTGGCGTCGAGGATGCTTTGCTCGCCCGTCCAGGAGAAATTCTTCAAGCGAAAGCCGATGACATGGACGGTGAGCTGCGCCGCCTCGGCATGGAGTTCCTTGCCGAGGGCGCAAGGCGATCCGCCGCAGGTCTCCTCACCGTCGGTCAGCACGACGATCAGACCGGGCTTAGCGCGAAAATCGAGCACTTCGGCTGCCTGCATCACCGCAGTGGTCAGAGGTGTTTTGCCTGCCGGCGTCAGAGCGTTCACCTCGCTCATGATGCGAGCGCCGGCATCCGGCGTAGGCCGCAGCTTGAGCTCGACGTTGCACTGCTGGTGGGGCCCGGGCCCATAAGTGATGAGTCCCACGCGTCGAGTTCGAGTGACCTTGGGCAGGACCTTGGCAAGCGCGGCCCTCACCTCTTCGATACGCGGTTTGATGGTCGCGATGCCTTGGTCAAGGTTACCGGCCATCGAGCCTGACGCATCGAACACCAGCATAGCGTCCTCGATACAAGGACTACGCCCGTCGTCCTCAGCCGCACACGCGGCACCGGCGTGGATCATCGCGAATGCCAGCGCCGCGGCCAGTATTGTGCGAGACATCAAGGTCATCCCAAAGCCTCCGCCGAAGGACTTTGCCAACTCTAAACCAAAACCGGGAGCGCCGCGTCATGGCGGGTTATCGCAGTTCCCGCAAATGCTTGTAACCCTAGGGGCAAGAGACTAGCTTTCAGGCCACCGAGCGTCGCGGAGCCAGCTCTTGCCAGACCCCGTCATCCGCGTTTCCCGCACCATTTGGCGCACCACCGGCGGCGCCAAGGGCGAGCGCGCGATCCCCGAAGAGACGGCGATCGCCTTTACCTACAACACCGCCTCCTACGCGGTGATGATGGCCACGCCCAAGGACCTCGAGGATTTCGCCGTCGGCTTCAGCCTGACCGAAGGGGTGATCTCCTCGATCGATGCCATCGAAGGCATCGACATTGTCGAAGAGGAGATGGGCGTCGAGCTGCGCATCTGGCTGAAAGCGCCGGACGCTGCCGAGTTCCTCGGCCGCCGCCGCAAGATAGCGGGCCCCACCGGATGTGGGCTTTGCGGTGTCGAGACCCTGATCGAGGCGATGCGCCCGCCGCCGGAAGTGGGCGAAGGCCGCACCTACACGCCGGCCGAGATCATGACGGCGGTCGAGTCGTTGTTCCCGCTGCAAGTCCTCAATCACGAGACGCGCGCGGTGCACGCCGCGGGCTTCTGGGAGCCCGAGCGCGGCCTGGTCGCGGTGCGAGAAGATGTCGGCCGCCACAACGCGCTCGACAAGCTTGCCGGCGCGCTCGCCCGCGAGGGCGCCACGGCGCGCTCCGGCCTGGTCGTGCTTACGAGCCGCGTGTCGGTCGAGATGGTGCAGAAATCCGCCTATATCGGCGCTCCCGTCATCGTCGCCGTGTCCGCACCGACGGCACTCGCCGTGCGCATGGCCGAAGCCTGCGGCATGACCCTGGCTGCCATCGCCCGCAAGGATGGATTTGAGGTGTTCACCCACCCGCACCGGATTAAGAGTGATTTGGCGAGCAATGTCGCGTGAGCTTTCGCGGCCCGAGAGCCGCCATAATTTGGCCTGATGCGTAAGCGGTTCGTCGGGAGGAGCCGTCCATGAAAAGCCCATTCAGAGTGCTTTGCCTTGTCGTTGTTGCGTCTTTCGGACTGTTGGTGGCGCCGCCAAAAGCTGCGGCAGGCGCCGCCGCGATCGACGCCTCCGCTAACGAGGCCCTGCATAGTTTCGTGCGCCAGGTTCCCGGCGCCCGCGAGCTCGCCAATAAGGCCGCGGGCATTCTCGTGTTTCCCTCGGTGGTCAAAGCCGGCTTCGGCATTGGCGGCGAGTACGGCGAGGGGATTCTGTTGAACAAGGACAGGGTCGAGGGCTACTACAATATCATCTCGGCCTCTTTCGGGTTCCAGCTCGGCGTGCAGGAACGGACCGTCATCATCATGTTCATGACGCAGGATGCGCTCGACAGTTTCGAGCGCCGCGCCGGATGGAAGGTCGGTGTCGACGGCTCGGTGGCGATCATCACTGTGGGCATCGGCGGCGGCATCGACACCGACAAGATCACCAGCCCGGTCATCGGCTTCATCCTCGATCCCAAAGGCCTGATGTATAATTTGACGCTCGAAGGCACCAAGATCAGCCGCATCAACCCTTAACTCACCGTCGGCCGAAGGGTTAAAGTCGCGGCGTGGACGCCCAACGGCCGGATTTTCGCGGCAATTTGGCGCGAGACGCGCTAAAACGGGAACGCTTGCCGCGGTCTCGTCGTTGCCAATGGAGATGATTTCCCCTCCTTTGGCGGCATGCGACAGACCGGCGCGAAGCCCCGGCAACACGACAACCAAGGACGTGACCATGCAGAGGGGCATCGAGCCTCGCCGCCGATCGAAATCGATTCCGCTGCCAAAGTCCGTCGACCTGAATCGCACCGCGCTCCTGCTTGACGTCGATGGCACGCTGCTCGACATCGCATCGACTCCCGACGGCGTAGTCGTGCCGGCCTCGCTCAACGCGACGCTCGAGCGGTTGCTGGCGCAAACCGGCGGAACCGTGGCCCTGGTCAGCGGGCGCACGATTCCCACGCTCGACCGGCTGTTTCACCCGCTCAAACTGCCGGCCATCGGCGGACATGGCGCCGAGATGCGGTTCGTGCCGGAGGCGTCCGTGGTAAGACGGCATCCGCCGGGCCTGAGCGACGCAATCCGCGAAAAGCTGCACGCGCTCGCCGAGATCGACCCGCGCCTCCTGGTCGAGGACAAGCAGCACTCGATCGCCGTGCATTACCGGCTCGCGCTGCAGCAAGAGCCCCTGCTCGAAAAGGAAATCGCCGTTATCATTGCCGACGAACCCGGCGACGAGATCGAAGTGCTGCCCGGCAAGGCCGTCATCGAGATCAAGCCGAGCAAGTTCAACAAAGGCGTGGCGGTGCACGCCTTGATGGACCACGCGCCGTTCTTGGGCCGCAAACCGATTTTCATCGGCGACGACACAACCGACGAGGCCGTCTTTGCCATTCTGCCTGGCCTCCGCGGCGTTGGCTTTTCCGTGGGACGTGCCATGCCGGGGGCCGACGGCGTCATCCCCTCCCCCGAGCATGTCCGGACCTGGCTCGCTCACCTCGCGACTTCAGCCGAGCGCATTCCATGAACGACCGCGTGATGA
>JBQGDO010000175.1:0-2822 GCA_052039105.1 Methyloceanibacter sp. | reverse complement strand
GAGCGCGAAGCTCGAATACCTCTACATCGACCTCGGCAAGACCGAGGATACGGACATCACCCCGGGATTGGGGGTGGTTGCTTCAGAGACCTGGCGGACGACCGACAACATTGTCCGCGCTGGTCTGAACTATAAGTGGGGCAGCTTCACCAGCTACTGACCGAATCTGCCGGTTCCCATCGACCGAGGGCCGCCCGCATCGCGGGCGGCCCTCAGCTTTTCGGTCGGTGGCCTCCGGCCCGCGGGCGCGGGCGATATAATGAATTCATATTCATAGTTTTACGTTGTGACAACGCAAGTGCAGCATAAATAGTGTAGGGGTTAGCCTAACGCGGGATCCGAGCCCGCGGAGACCTGCTACAAGGGCGCAAAGCCTCGCTAGTGCCCCGAACCCGAAGTTCGCGCACACCATTCGGCAAACGCGATCGCGAACTTCGGGTTCAAAAGGGGCACTAGAATCATAGAGTTGCTAGTGGTCCTTTGATTCCGAAGTTCGCAAACGAGGGTGCCGCACAAAGATGCGAACTTCGGAATCGGACCACTAGCCCCAGCCAACAGGACCCGAGAGCATGTCCCGTCAGGACGCCAACGCCGCTTTTGCCCGCACCTCGTTCCTCTATGGCGGCAATGCCGACTATATCGAGGACCTCTATGCCCGCTACGAGGACGACCCCAAGGCGGTCGATGCCGAGTGGCAGGCATTCTTCCAAAGCCTGAAGGACGAGCGCGCCGACGTCGTCAAGAGCGCCCAAGGGCCGTCATGGCAATTGCCGCACTGGCCGCAGCGCCCGCGCGGCGAGCTCGTTTCCGCGCTCGACGGCGATTGGGGCGAGATCGAGAAGGCGCTCGGCGGCAAGGTCAAGGCGCGCGCGCAGGCGACCGGCATCGAATTTTCGCCCGCCGAGGTGCAGCAGGCGACCCGCGACTCCATTCACGCCTTGATGCTGATCCGCGCCTACCGGGCGCGCGGGCACTTCTACGCCGATCTCGATCCGCTCGGCCTCGAGCCGCACCACAACGAGGAGGATCTCGACCCGCGCTCCTACGGCTTCACCGACGCCGACCTGGACCGCAAGATCTTCCTCGACAAGGTGCTCGGCCTCGAGTTCGGCACCATGCGCGAGATCCTGGCCATCCTGCGGCGCACCTACTGCCAGACGCTGGGCGTCGAGTTCATGCACATCTCCAATCCGGCGCAGAAGGCCTGGATCCAGGAGCGCATCGAGGGGCCGGACAAGGAGATCACCTTCACGCGCGAAGGCAAGCGCGCCATCCTCAACAAGCTGGTGGAGGCCGAGGGTTTCGAGCGATTCTGCGACCTGAAATTCACCGGCACCAAGCGCTTCGGCCTCGACGGCGCGGAATCGATGATCCCCGCGCTGGAGCAGATCATCAAGCGCGGCGGCGCACTCGGCGTGAAGGACATCTGCATCGGCATGGCCCACCGTGGCCGGCTCAATGTGCTGGCGCAGGTGATGGGCAAGCCGCACCGGGCGATCTTCCACGAGTTCAAGGGAGGCTCCTCCACGCCGAACGAGGTCGAGGGCTCGGGCGACGTGAAGTACCACCTCGGCGCCTCCTCCGATCGCGAGTTCGACGGCAACCGCGTGCACCTCTCGCTCACCGCCAACCCGTCGCATCTGGAGATCGTCAATCCGGTCGTGCTCGGCAAGGTGCGCGCCAAGCAGGACCAGCTCGGCGCGACCCGCGAAGACCGCACCATGGTGATGCCGCTGCTCATTTCCGGCGACGCGGCTTTTGCCGGACAGGGCGTCATCGCCGAGTGCTTCGGCCTGTCGGGGTTGCGCGGGCACCGCACCGGCGGCTCCGTGCACTTCATCGTCAACAACCAGATCGGCTTCACCACCTATCCGCGCTATTCGCGCTCGTCGCCCTATCCGTCCGACGTCGCCAAGATGATCGAGGCGCCGATCTTCCACGCGAACGGCGACGATCCGGAAGCGGTGGTGTTCGCGGCCAAGGTCGCGACCGAGTTTCGGCAGAAGTTCCAGTGCCCGGTCGTCATCGACATGTTCTGCTACCGGCGTTTCGGCCACAACGAGGGCGACGAGCCCTCGTTCACCCAGCCGCTGATGTACAAGGCGATCCGCAAGCATCCGACCACGCGCGAGATCTACGCCAAGAAGCTCGTCGCCGAGAACGTCGTCACCGAAGGCGAAGTCGAGAAGATGCAGGCCGACTGGCGCGCCCGCCTCGACGCCGAGCTGGAGGCGAGCCAGGGCTACAAGCCCAACAGCGCCGATTGGCTCGACGGGCGCTGGTCCGACATCAAGGCGGCGCGCGACGCCGACGACCCGCGCCGCGGCCATACCGGCGCGTCGCTCCAGCTGCTCCGGGACATCGGCGAGAAGATCACCGAAGTCCCGCAAGGCTTCCATCTGCACCGGACCATCCAGCGCTTCCTGGAGAACCGCCGCAAGTCGATCGAGACCGGCGAGGGGATCGATTGGGCGACGGGCGAGGCGCTCGCCTTCTGCTCCTTGATGACGGAGGGCCATCCGGTACGGCTGTCCGGCCAGGACAGCGAGCGCGGCACCTTCTCGCAGCGCCATTCGGTGCTGATCGACCAGGACAACGAGGATCGCTACATCCCGTTCAATCACCTGGGCGAGCAGCAAGCACGCTTCGAGGTCATCAATTCGATGCTCTCGGAGGAGGCGGTGCTCGGCTTCGAATACGGCTACTCGCTGGCGGAGCCCAATGCGCTCACGTTGTGGGAGGCGCAGTTCGGCGATTTCGCCAACGGCGCGCAGGTGGTGTTCGACCAGTTCATCTCCTCGGGCGAGCGCAAGTGGCTGCGC
>JBQGDO010000174.1:0-4445 GCA_052039105.1 Methyloceanibacter sp. | reverse complement strand
CGGCTATGTCGATCAGTCGCGCGAGACGCTCGACGCCAAGAAGACCGTGTTCGAGGAGATTTCCGGTGGCAATGACGTGATTAAGCTTGGCAGCCGCGAGGTGCCGTCGCGCGCCTATGTCGGCTGGTTCAACTTCAAGGGCGCCGACCAGCAGAAGAAGGTCGGCCAGCTTTCGGGCGGCGAGCGCAACCGCGTGCATCTCGCCAAAATGCTGAAATCGGGCGCCAACCTGATCCTTCTCGACGAGCCGACCAACGATCTCGACGTCGAGACCTTGTCCTCGCTCGAAGCCGCGCTCGAAGACTTTCCCGGCTGCGCCGTGATCATCAGCCACGACCGCTTCTTCCTCGACCGCGTCGCCACTCACATCCTCTCCTTCGAAGGCGACAGCCACGTCGAGTGGTTCGAAGGCAATTTCGAGGACTATGAGGAAGACAAGAAGCGCCGGCTGGGCGAAGATGCCGTTCTGCCCAAGCGCATCAAATACAAGAAATTCGCCCGCGCCTAGTTCTGGGTGAGACCCATCGTCACGGCGCTCGCTCGCCGCGTCAAGAGAGCGAACAGCGTCACGAGAAACAATGTCAGCCCGACGATCTCGGCGGATTCCTCGAAGACCACGGAAACAAGACGACACTCTTTGAGAGAGTATGCGTAGCAGTAGCCTTCGATGCTTTCCAACCCCAGCACGCCGAAGAGAAAGATTGCACCTGACAGGATGATGCGGCCTCGGTGTCCGGGCGGCAAGCCCCGCACGAACGGCAGATAGATCAGGCCGACGACGGCGCAGACGGTGCCGTATAGGATGACCCAGGAGTAATGTTGGAACCCACCGAAATCGATGGGAGCAAACAGGGTCGCGCTGAGCTCGTGCAGACCGCTCCCTCGTCGATGGAGAGATAAACGAAGAGTGCTGCCAGGGCGACCCAGTAGCGCTTCCAGCGAGGATCGGGTTCGCTTTTGGCACAGAGCGCGAGAAGGACGGCCGCGAGTGCATATTGAAATGCTCCCCACCAATCGCCGAGCGCGAACTCGCTGCCGAGTTGAAACACAGGTAGGCGGCCGGCAGACGTATGAGTCCCATAAATGGAGAGAAAGATTTGCCGGATCGCCCCGGCGGCAATGATGCCGATCGCCATGGACCAGAGCAGGGTCGCGACCCGGCGGGAAGGTAGCTCGACCGTAAGCACCGGCAGTTGTAGCGGTGCAAGCGCTCGCCGGGACTCCGCCGCGAGACGCGAACTCAACAAAGTCTCGTTCACGCTTGATTTCCCCCTACAAAACGCGCGCCGCCCACTAACTATAAGGCGTGCCCTGCATTTCCGACATGGCAATAAATTCCAGGACTTGTCACCCACTGCAGAAACGTATAAACATATCTTTATGTCCAGCCATGCCAAGTCCACGGCCTCATTTTCAGGCCTGTCCCGCGCCGCGGCGCTTGCGGCGCTGCGTGGCGCTGGCGAGGCGACGCGCCTGCGCATCCTGGCGTTGCTGTCGGCCGGCGAGCTGAACGTCAAAGACCTCACTCAGATACTCGGCCAGAGCCAGCCGCGCATTAGCCGCCACCTCAAGCTGATGGCGGAAGCGGGCCTCATCGCGCGTTTTCGTGAGGGCTCATGGGTCTTCTTCCGCCTCGCCGAGAGCGGCGCGGAGGCTGCCTTGGCGCGGGCCATCGTCTCAAGCCTTGACGCAACGGATCTCACGCTTGCCCGCGATCGTGCCCGCGCTCAAGCCGTGCAAAAGGCGCGTGCCGAAGCGGCCCAAACCTATTTCAAGGCCCACGCCGGCGAGTGGGACAAGATCCGCACCTTGCATGTCGCCGAGAATGACGTCGAGGCGGCGATGGACCAGGCGCTGGGTGAGGGGCCGTTCGAGCTGCTCGTCGATCTCGGTACCGGCACGGGGCGCATCCTGGAATTGTTCGCTCCCCGCGCTTCCCGCGCGCTCGGCTTCGATCTCAATCACGCCATGCTGGCTTATGCCCGCATGAAGCTGGAGCGCGCCGGCCTCGCCCACGCGCAAGTGCGCCACGGCGATCTCTATAACGTGCCGCTGCCAGACGGCGCGGCCGACGTGGTGGTGCTGCATCAGGTGCTGCATTATCTCGACGATCCCGCAGCGGCGATCGCTGAAGCCTCCCGGCTGCTGGCGCCCGGCGGCAAACTCCTCGTCGTCGATTTTGCGCCGCACGAGCTTGAATTCTTGCGCGACCAGGCGGCGCATCGGCGCCTCGGCTTTGCCCGCGACCAGCTCGACGGCTGGCTCGCCGGAGCGGGTCTGAAACTGGAACGCTTCCGCGAGCTCAAGCCGCATCCAGCAAATGGCAAGCTGACCGTCTCGCTCTGGCTTGCGTTCAAACCCGCGCTTGCCACCAAGAAGAGGCGACCGAGCCCGAAAGTGGAGGCCGCAGCCTGATGCTTGCCTCCAGCGAACATAAGAGCCGCTTCCTCGGCCGCGGCGCCATCGACGTGTCCTTCGAGTTCTTTCCGCCCAAGACGGCGGCGATGGAGGAGACGCTTTGGACCTCGATCCGCAGGCTGGAGCCGCTGCGCCCAAAATATGTCTCCGTCACATACGGCGCGGGCGGTTCCACGCGCGAGCGCACCCACGCGACCGTCGCGCGCATTTTGCGTGAGACCACGCTCAAGCCCGCCGCGCATTTGACGTGCGTTGCTTCCACCAAGGCCGAGATGGATGAGATCATCCGCGATTATTGGGACCTCGGCGTGCGCCATATCGTTGCGCTGCGCGGCGACCCGCCGGGCGGCGTGGGCGAGCGCTACGAGCCGACGCCGGGCGGCTATGTCAATGCCGCGGATCTCACCCGCGGAATCAGGAAGATTGCGCCGTTCGAGGTCTCGGTCGCCTGCTATCCCGAGAAGCATCCCGAGTCGCCTTCCATCGAAGCTGACATCGATATGCTGAAACAGAAGATCGATGCCGGTGCCACGACCGCGATCACCCAGTTCTTTTTCGATAACGAGGTCTATTTCCGCTATGTCGATCGTGTGCGCGCGGCGGGCATCGATATTCCCATCGTGCCGGGCATCATCCCCATTCACAATTTCAAGCAGTGCTCGGGTTTCGCGGCCAAATCGGGCGCGAGCGTGCCGGAGTGGCTGGGACGCCGCTTCGAGGGCCTCGACGAGGATCAGGAGACGCGTCATCTGGTGGCTGCCGCCGTCGCCGCCGAGCAGGTGCTTGGCCTGGTTGACCAGGGCATCACCGAGTTCCACTTCTACACCTTGAACCGGGCCGACCTCGTTTACGCCATCTGCCATCTCTTGGGCTTGCGCCCAGCCAAGGCGTTCAGCGAAGCAAAGGCCGCATCATGACCCGTGACGAGCGTATCGCCGCCCTGAAGCGCGAGGTGAAGCAGCGCATTCTGATTCTGGATGGCGCCATGGGCACCATGATCCAGCGCTACAAGCTCGACGAGGCCGGCTATCGCGGTGAGCGCTTCAAGGACTTTCCGCGCGATCTAAAGGGTAACAACGATCTCCTCGTGGTGACGCAACCCAAGATCATCAGCGAGATTCATAATGCCTATCTCGAGGCCGGCGCCGACATTGTCGAGACCAATACGTTCAACGCGCAGGCCATCAGCCAAAGCGACTACGGTCTCGAGGATATCGCCTACGAGATGAACGTCGCCGCAGCGAAACTCGCGCGCGCAGCGGCCGACGCTTGGACCGCGAAGACGCCGGACAAGCCGCGCTTCGTCGCCGGCGCCATCGGTCCGACAAATCGTACCGCCTCGATCTCGCCCGACGTCAACCGACCGGGCTTCCGCAATGTCGGCTTCGATGAACTGGTCGAAGCCTACGAAACGCAGACACGTGGGCTGATCGATGGGGGCGCCGACATCATTTTGATCGAGACCGTGTTCGACACCTTGAACGCCAAAGCCGCGGGCTATGCGGTTGAGCAGGTGTTCGATGAGCTTGGTGTCGAGCTTCCCATCATGATCTCCGGCATGATCACCGACCTGTCGGGCCGCAACCTCTCGGGTCAAACGCCCGAGGCCTTTTGGTATTCGATGCAGCACCTCAAGCCGTTTTCCATGGGAATGAATTGCGCCTTCGGCGCGGAGCAGCTCCGTCCCTCGGTCGACGAGATCGCCCGCGTCGCCGACACTTATGTGAGCGTCTATCCGAACGCGGGTCTGCCCAACGAGATGGGTGGTTACGACGAGACGCCGGAGCATATGGCCGGTCTTTTGGAGGAATGGGCGCGGGATGGGTTGATCAATATCGTCGGCGGCTGCTGCGGCACGACGCCCGACCATATCCGCGCCATCGCCGCCGCCGTGTCCAAATATCCGCCGCGCCAAGTCCCGGAAGTGGCGCATGCCTTGCGCCTCTCCGGCCTCGAACCTTTCGTGCATGGGTGAATCAAGTGACAGACGGCGCGCAGAATTTCGTCATGGTTGGCGAGCGGACCAA
>JBQGDO010000173.1:0-19628 GCA_052039105.1 Methyloceanibacter sp. | reverse complement strand
AAGCGCTCGATCCACCCGCTCGCCTGGCAGCCGGAGATCGTCGGGCGCCGGGTGATCTCCTGGCTCTCCAACTCGGTGCTGATCCTCGACTCGGGCGAGCCGGAAGCCTACGAGGCCTTCCTCAAGGCGCTAACCTCGCATCTCCGCTATCTCTCGGCCGGCTATCGCGACGCGCAAGACGGCGTGCCGCGGCTGGTGGCGCTGATGGCGCTGATCTATGCCGGGCTATGCATCGCCGAGCAGCAGGCGGTGGTCGACCGCTACTCGCGACCCTTCTGCAAGGAGCTCGAGCGGCAGATCCTGCCGGACGGCGGGCATATCTCGCGCAACCCGGATGCGCTGGTCGAGCTGCTGCTCGATCTCCTGCCGCTGCGGCAATGTTTCGTGGCGCGCGACCGCGCCCCGCCGAAAGAGCTGACCGACGCCATCGACCGCATCATGCCGATGCTGCGCTTCTTCCGCGCGGGCGACGGCACCTTGGCGCGCTTCAACGGCGCAGGCCCGACCCAGACCGACGCGCTCGCCACCGTGCTCTCCTACGACGACGTCGAAGGCAAGCCGGTGCGTGCGGCGACCAATTCGGGCTATGTGCGGCTCGATTGCGGCACGACCATCTTGATCTGCGACATCGGCCCGGCGCCGGCGCCCTCGCTCAGTTACGCCGCACATGCCGGCTTCATGTCGTTCGAGCTCGCTTCCGGCAACTGCCCGATCGTGGTCAATTGCGGCGCGCCGTCGCTCGACCACGACGAATGGCGCCCCTATTCGCGCTCGACGCCGGCGCATTCGACGCTCTCCCTCGAGGAGTCCTCGTCTGCCCAATTCACCGCCGCAGGCTCGAACGGCAGCGGCATCGCGCTCGACTCGCCGCTCTCAGGCCCGGTCAACGCCCAAGGCGCACTCGCCGACCAGGGTGACAATCTCAGGATCAAGGGCGCGCATGACGGCTACATGGCCGATTTCGGCGTGAGCCATGCGCGGCAATTGCTGATCGCGCCGAACGGCCTCCTGATCTCGAGCGAGGACAAGCTCACCGCACCCGCCGGCCTGAAGAGTCCGGACGGGGCGATGATCGGCGGCGAATATGCCATCCGCTTCCACCTGCACCCGACGGTGCGCGCCGAGCTCACGCCGGACGGGACCGCCGCGCTGCTCAAGCTCAAGAACGGCGAAACTTGGCGCATCAGCTCGAACGCGCCGGAGACGCGCCTCGAGGAGAGCTTCTTCCTGGCGGATGCGCGCGGGCCGCAGCCCACGCAGCAGGTCGTGCTCGGCGGCATGATGGGCGAAGCTTTCGAGGTCAGGGTGGTGTGGAACATCGAGCGCGTGACCGAGGGCGGCGGCGCACACCCGCTGGTCGACCCGAACGACACCGCGCCGGAAGCTGCCTGAGCCGCATGGACAAACGAAAAATTGCTCGCGCGCTCGTCTCGGTGAGCGACAAGACCGGCCTTGCCGATTTCGCGCGCGCGCTCGCCAAGCACGGGGTGGAGATCGTCTCCACCGGCGGCACGGCCAAGCTGCTGCGCGACGCCGGCATCGCCGTGACCGACGTCGCCGAGATCACCGGCTGGCCCGAGATGATGGACGGGCGGGTCAAGACCCTGCATCCGAAGATCCACGGCGGGCTGCTCGCCATCCGCGAGAACGAGGCGCATCTCAAGGCGCTCGCCGAACACGAGATCCCGGAGATCGATCTGCTCGTGGTCAATCTCTATCCGTTCGAGAAGACGGCCGCGGGCGACGCGGACTTCGCCACCTGCGTCGAGAATATCGACATCGGCGGCCCGGCGATGATCCGCGCCGGGGCGAAGAACCACGACGCGGTGACGGTGGTGGTCGATCCCGCGGATTACGCCGAGGTGCTTGCCGAGATGGACGCGAATGAAGGCGGGACCACGCTCGAACTGCGGAAAGCCCTCGCCGCGCGCGCCTATGCACGCACCGCGCAATATGACGCGGCGATTTCGGCGTGGTTCGCCGGCGCGCTCGGCGATGAGTCGCCGCGGAACCTCACCATCGCCGGCAGGCTCGCCGATAAGCTCCGCTATGGCGAGAACCCGCATCAATGGGCGGCCTTCTACCGCACCAACGAGCGGCGCCCTGGCGTCGCCACCGCCACCCAAGTGCAAGGCAAGGAGCTCTCCTACAACAATCTGACCGACACCGACGCGGCCTACGAGCTTGTCGCCGAGTTCGATCCCGGCAAGCACGCCGCCGTCGCCATCATCAAGCACGCCAATCCGTGCGGGGTGGCGACCGCGCCGAGCTTGCGCGAGGCCTACGCGAAGGCGCTCGCCTGCGATCCGGTCAGCGCCTTCGGCGGCATCGTCGCGCTGAACAAGGCGCTCGACGAAAGCGCCGCGCGCGAGATCGTCAAGATCTTCACCGAGGTGATCATCGCGCCCGACGCGAGCGACGAGGGACGCGCGATCGTCGCCGAGAAGAAGAATCTGCGGCTGCTGCTCGCCGGCGGCTTGCCGGACCCGAAGGCGGAAGGATTGACCTTCCGCTCGCTTGCCGGCGGCTTCCTGATGCAGTCGCGCGACAATGGGCTGGTGGCGCCACGCGAGGTGACGGTGGTCTCCAAGCGCAAACCGACCGACGCGGAGTTCGCCGATCTGCTGTTCGCCTTCACCGTGGCGAAGCACGTCAAGTCGAACGCGATCGTCTATGCCAAAGGCGGCGCCACGGTCGGCATCGGCGCCGGCCAGATGTCACGCGTGGATGCCGCGCGCATGGCGGCGTGGAAGGCGGCCGAGGCGGCGCGAGCGCAAAGTCTCGCCGAGAGCCTGACGGTGGGCGCTGTGGCGGCGTCGGACGCCTTCTTCCCCTTCCCCGACGCGCTGCTAGCGATCGCCGAAGCCGGCGCCACCGCGGTGATCCAGCCCGGCGGCGCGATGCGCGACGAAGAGGTGATCGCCGCCGCCGACGCGGCGGGCCTCGCCATGATCTTCACCGGCCTGCGGCACTTCCGGCATTAGTGGGTCTAAGGGATAGATTGAGCATCTTGCGTAGGCGGGCGGATTGCCCGACCATGCGCGGCCGGACGGGCGGCGCATATTGGTAGGGGCCATGACGAAACTTCCTGTTTGGCTGATGGCGCTTGTCGTCGCGGTGACGCTTGCCATCATCGGCCGCAAGGCGATCTCGGCCCAGGACAAATACTCTGTGCAGGTGCCGGACGGGCTCGCCTTCGCCGAGTTCCGAGGCTACGAGACCTGGCAGCTCATCGCCGTCAGCCAGACGGAAACTCTGCTCGTCGCGATCCTCGGCAATCCGGAGATGATCGCGGCCTATGAGGCCGGCGTTCCCGGCAACGGCAAGCCGTTCCCAGACGGCGCCAAGATGGCGAAGATCCATTGGAACATGAAGCAGAGCACGGAGGCCCCCGCGCCGACGACCGTGCCGGACACCCTGCACGACGTCGACTTCATGGTGCGGGACAGCAAGCGCTTCGCCGATAGCGGCAATTGGGGCTACGCCCAGTTCAACTACGACCCCGCAACCGACACCTTCACGCCGCTCGGCACCGGCGCCGCCTGCGGGTTCGCCTGCCATGCGATCGTGAAGGCAAAAGATTACGTGTTCACCGCCTACCCGAAGCGCTGAGCGAGAGCCAACAGCCGCCGGGGCGCTCAGTCGGTGGTTGGCGCGGGGGCGTCGTTCCAGGTGTCGACCTTGATGCGCCACGCGCCGTCG
Source organism: Methyloceanibacter sp. (assembly GCA_052039105.1). Classification (GTDB taxonomy): domain Bacteria; phylum Pseudomonadota; class Alphaproteobacteria; order Rhizobiales; family Methyloligellaceae; genus Methyloceanibacter. Next base: position 15,926 of record JBQGDO010000173.1, on the reverse strand, counting down.
CCGCCCTTCTTCCACACCACGACATAGTTGCCAGGCGCCAGCGCCGTGCCGCCGTCCTTGCCCGGCACTTCCAGCGAGAAGTCGCCGATCTCGTAGGCCAGGTCGCCCGCGGATTCGACCGCCGTCGTCTTCAGCTTCAGGTTCTTGAGGCCATCGTCGATCCAGCTCTGCCAGAGCTTCTCGATGGCGGCGCGGCCGGAGACCACGGTGGCGTCGGGCGGCAACATCACGCCGTCCTCGGCATAAGCCTCGGCGATCGCCTTGGTGTCGCCTGCGGCGTAGTCCTTCTCCATCTTGGCGTTGGCGGCGTCGATGGCGGCGCCGACATCCTCGGCGCGCGCGGGAGACGCGAGCGCGAGCACGCCGGCAAATAACAAGAGAGCGGCACTCCTCAACATGACAAGTCCTCCTCCGCAATGCGCGCGGCTAGTTGCCGCCGCCGAATATGCCGCCGAAGAAACCGCCGCGCCCGAACAGGGCGCCAGGGCGATTGGGATTTTGCGCTTGGCTCGGTGCGGCGGCGGGTTCGGAGCCGGCCGTAACCTGGCCGCCGCTCTTCTTGGCTGTTGCTTTCGGCTTCGGCTTGGCCGACGGGCTGCCCGGCGTGGCCGTCGTCCGGCCGACGGGCCGCGTCTGCGATGGCGCCGAGACGGACGGCGCGCGCGGCGGCGGTGGCGCAAGCGCGGCAGTATCGATCCAACCGGTTGCCCCGCTCCGCATATCCTTGATCTTGGTGAAGTTCCCCTCGCGGCCGATCACCCGGAACGGGCGGCCGGCGGGAAAGCCGTACATGGCCTTTGCGTCGGCGGAGGGGCTCGCCAGCATGGCGACCGGCTGCCTGGCAATCAGGATCATGCCCGCGTCGGGATGCTCGGCTTCATCCGCCTGCCCGACCGCCTCGCCGAGCGGTTCGGCTGGCTCGGTCTGCTCGACTGAAGCTGCCGGCGCCGGTGGTTGGGGCGCGGGGGCGGTTTCCGGCGCCGGGGGCGGAGGCTCCGGCAGGGCCGCAGCCTTGGGGACGGATTCTGTGTTGGGGACGGACTCGGTCTTGGGGATGGACTCGGTTTTGGGGACGGACTCCGCAGCATCCACGGCAGGGGGCGCGGCTTCCGGCGGCGGCGCTGCGACCGCGGCCGGCGCCCGCTGTTCCACCTCGGGCGCGGCAGAGAACAAGCCTGCGCGCAGGGCAATGCCCGCAACCAGGAGCAGGCCGGCGACGCCAAGGAACGCCACCCGTTTCCAAGGGAATGCGACCGGCTTCGCCAGCGCTTTTCGCGCTTCTTCTAGGTCCATGCCGGGGATCATGGCACAGCCGCGCTTATCGATCCACAGGGGGCATTTTGCCGGCCCGGAGGCCAGGTTTTCACGACAGCCGGATCAGCGCGAGCCCGAGATACACAAGAATGAACACCGCGATCACGAGCAGGACGAGCTGATGCATCCTTGCTTGCGCGCGGTGCGAGATCGCTTCGGTGAACGGGTTCGGCAGATGGCTGAAGCAGGTCGAGGCGAAGCTGCCGGCAAGCTCGGCATGACGCTTGATCGACCCCCAGGCGAGCACGCTGAGCCCGGCCCAGGCGGCGCTGATGACGAGCCCGGCGGCGAGCATGGCGAGCGCGGCCCATTTCCTCTCCCATAGCGCGGTGGGGCTGATGGCGAGGGCGCCGATGATCAGCGAGTTGGCGAGCAGCAGCGCATTGTGGCGCGCCCACAAGGTCTCCCGCTCCGAGTTGATCAGGTCGACATAGGCCTGAAACACGGCGATCTCATCGGGCGAGCGCGCGCCGGCTTTTGTCGATGAGGTGCCCTGCTTCATCTGCCGTCCGCTAGGACCTACAGGCCCTCCGGCGCGCCCTCCGGATAGACCGGCTGCGGCTGCGACGGGGACGGCGGCTCACCCATATGCGGCTCCTTCGGCGCATCCTCGGAGACGGTGGGCGGAACGACGATAGTCTCCTCCATCACCTCTTCCTCGATCACCGTCTCGGGCGCGTCAGCCTCCATGGCGTCATCGGGCGCCGCGGCCTCGTCGGGATAGACCGGCTGCGGCTGCGAGGGGGAAGGCGGCTCGCCCATATGCGGCTCTTTCGGCGCGTCCTCGGAGACGGTCGGCGGAACGACGATGGTCTCCTCCATCTCTTCCTCAACCGCCGCCTCGGGCGGCTCGGCCGCGGGTTCTTCCGTGGCAGCAGGCTTTTCTTCAGGCGCCGGCTGCTCGGCCTGCTCGCAGGCCGCGAAAAGGCACGCCGCAAACAAGGCTGCAATGGCTGCAAAATGTCTCATGGTCGCCCCCCGATCTCCATAACCCCTCGTGCCCCAGCCGCACGAGCTTACCCCCAACGCCGCCGCATGACTATGGTTGCGCCAAGGGAACGGTCGTAAAATGCGCACAGAGGGAAAGTGCGTGACGGGGACGATGCGGCGCGCCAGCACGATAGTCATTGCGAGCCTGCTAGCGACGCCGGCCGCGGCCGACGTGAAGCTGCCATGCTTGTGGAATCCGTTCGGCGGCTGCTCCTTTTCCTTCGTCTCGCCGGAATACGCCAAGAAGCCGGTGCAGCCGCTCGATCCGGAGGCCGCGCTCGAGGCGATCAACGCCTATCGAACCGCGAATGGCCGCTCGACGCTCGTGCTCGACGAGCGCCTCAACCGCGCCGCAGCCATGCAGTCGGAAGCGCAAGCGGGGCGGAGCTGGATCGGCCATTCCGGCGCTGGCGGCTCCACCGCGATGCGGCGGGCGCGGAGTGCGGGATATCCGGCGAAGATCGCCAGCGAGAATGTCGCCGCCGGGCAGAAATCCTTCGCCGACGTGCTCGCGTTCTGGAAGCAAAGCTCGGGCCACCGCACCAATCTGCTGCGGCCGAATGTGAGCGCGATCGGCGTGGCGATGGCCAAGAACAAGAGCGGCCGCGCCTATTGGACCCTCGTTCTCGGCGGCCAGTGACTAGCGCGCCTTGACGCGCAGCAAGAGCAGCAAGCCGCCGATCAGGAACAGGAGGCAGGAGGCGATGCCGATGCGCTGGCTGCCGCTTGCATGCGTCACCGCGCCGATCATGAGCGGCGCGGTGAAGGCGGTGACCTTGCCGGAGAACGAGAAGAAGCCGAAGAACTCGGTCATCTTTTCCGGCGGCGACACACGCGCAAGCAGGGTGCGACTCGAAGCCTGCACGGGGCCCGATGCGAGCCCGATGAGCACCGCGAAGGCGAGCAGCACCTGCTCGCCCCCACTTGAGAACGGCGGGCTGCCGGCGAGCTTCGCTTCGACTGGCACGGCGAACAGCACATGGGTCTCATCGACGGAGAGCACGCCGATCGATGCGACGATGAACAGCACGAGGCCGCCCAAGATCACACGCTTCGAGCCGAGCCTATCGTCGAGCGGTCCGCCGAGGAAAGCGCCGATCGTGCCGGCGATGGTCAGCACGATGCCGAACAGGCCAAGCTCTAGCGCGCCCCAGCCGAACACGGTCGCGGCATAGATGCCGCCGAAAGCGAATACGGCGCCGAGCCCGTCTGCATAGAGCATGCGCGCCACGAGAAACAAAGCGACCTGGCCGTGACGGCGCACCAGTTCCTTGAGCGAGCGGACAAGTTGCGCGAGCCCCGCTCGTACCGCATGGCGCTCGCGCTGACGCGCGGGCCTGTCCGGCGTGAAGAGGAAGAGCGGGAGCACAAAGACGAGATACCAGAGCGCGGAGAACGGTCCGACCAGCCGGTCGCCCTCGCGGGTTGCCGCGTCGAGCGGCAGAAGCGGCGGCAGGCCGAGCAGAGTCTTGCCGGTGTTATGATCGGCGACAAGCAGCCCGGCGAAAACAACTAAGCTCACCAATCCGCCGACATAGCCAGTGGCCCAGCCCGTGCCGGACAAGGTGCCGAGCCGCCGCCCTGAGACGAGCGAATTCATCATCGCATTGGTGAAGACGGTGGCGAGTTCGGCGCCGATCGTGGCAAGGCCGAAAGCGACCAGCACGAACGGCACGAGGCTCGTGCGTCCCGGCTCGGCGAGCCACAGCCCGCACAGCCCCACCACGAGCAGCACGGAAAAGACGGCGATCCACGGCTTGCGCCGCTGGCCGGTATCGGCGACGGCACCGAACACCGGCGCGAGCAGCGCGGCGATCAGCTCGGCAAGGCCGGTGGCGTAGCCCCAGAGCGAGGCCCCGAGCACCGGATCGGCCATGAAGCCGTTGACGAAGTAGGGAGCGAACAGGAAAGTGACGACGAGCGTGTAGAAGGGCTGCGACGCCCAGTCGAACATCACCCAGCCGAACAGCGCGCGCTTGCCGGCGAACTCCGTTCCCGACGCGTGGGATTTGCTACGGACGCCCGTAGGCATCGAGGATGATGAGGTGGTTCGGCAGTTCGTTCGGGTTCGCCATGCCGGGCGGGAAATGTTTGGCGAGAATCTTGCCGCATCGCTCGATGGCGCGGATGAAGCCTTCGGTCGTCGAACCGCTGGCGAGATGATTGGTCAGCTCGCCGACGACGTCCTCCCAGGTAGAGGGCGGCACCTTCTGGTAGATGCCGGTGTCGGCGATGACTTCGGCGTAGCGCTCGGCGAAGGAGACGTAGATGAGCACGCCGGTGCGGCCTTCGGTGGTGTGCAGGTTCTGAGAAAGGAATTGTTCGACCGCGCGCTGATGCGCGCGTGCCCGCTTTACCGCCTTGGGCACCAGCGCGTAACGCAGCTTGTGCCACTGGAACAGCACGAGGCAGATGAAGAAGACGAGGAGCTGGAGCAGATAGATGATCTCCACCGGCCACTTGGTCATGAAGATCAGCGGCATCGGCACGGCGAGCGCGAGCAGCGCGGCCCACAGCACGCCGAAGGAGCGATAACCGTCGGAGGCGACCGCCGCCACCACGACGATCTCGCCGCAGGTCTTCCGCTCGGCGCGGGCAATCGCCTCGGAGATCGCGGCTGCGTCTTCGGCCGTAAAGGGCGGCGCGAGCACGCTACCAACCACCCGAGGCGCCGCCGCCGCCGAAGCTTCCGCCTCCGCCGGAAAAACCGCCGCCACTCGACCCTCCACCGCTGCTCCAACCACCGCCCCCGCCGCTCCAACCGGGTCCGGGAACCAGGACCGGACCTTGCGGCCCGCGGCCGGTCGTCTTCGCGTACCGTACGCTGCGCCAGATGCTATAGAAAATCCACAGCCAGATCGCGAGCCATAGGATCACCAGGATCCAATCCAAGGTCGGATTGTCGGCGTCCTGCCGCGCCTTGCCGCGCAGCTCGACCTCGGCGGCATCGCCGGTCAGCACGAGGACGATGTCGCGCACGCCGTCCTTGATGCCGGCGGCGAAGTCGCCTTCGCGGAAGCGGGGCAGGATGGCGTTCTCGATGATGATCCTGGAGAGCGCATCGGTGAGCGTTCCCTCGAGCCCGCGGCCGACCTCGATGCGCACCTTTCGTTCGTTGGGCGCGACCAGGAGGATCACGCCGTTGTCGAACCGCGCGGTGCCGATGCCCCAATGCCGCCCGAGTTGGTAGCCGAAATCCTCGATGGTATAGCCCTGGAGCGACGGCAAGGTGACGACTACAACCTGGTCGGACGTCTTGTCTTCGAGCGCCTTGAGATTGGCGGTGATCGCCACTTCCTCGGGATAGGTGAGAAGGTTGGCGTCGTCGATGACGCGGCCGGTCAGCTCCGGGAACGCCGGCTGGGCCACGGCGGGCGCGGGCGTGAGCCCGAGCCCGAGCGCCAAGGCCGTAATCACCCCGCCGAAGCACCGCCAAGCGGCCATGCTACTCCCCCGCTTACGCAGACCTTAGAACTTCACCTCCGGCACTTGGTCAGCCCCCTCCGCCGCGGTGAAATTCTGCATGGGCTCCGCATCTGGATAAAGGATCGCGCGCCACCAGCGGCCCGGGATGGTGCGGAGCTCGGTGTTGTAGTCCTTGACCGCGGTAATGTAGTCCTGCCGCGCGATGGCGATGCGGTTCTCGGTCCCTTCAAGTTGCGACTGCAGCGCCAGGAAGTTCTGGTTCGACTTCAGGTCGGGATAGGCCTCCACCACCACGAGCAGTCGGCCGAGCGCGCCGGACAGCCCGTTCTGTGCCTCCTGGAACTTCTGGAAGGCCTCCGGATTGGTGAGAATGTCCGGGGGGACCTGCACCTGCGTCGCCTTGGCGCGCGCTTCGACGACCTCGGTCAGAACCTTGCTTTCCTGGGCTGCAAAGCCCTTTACCGTCTCCACCAGATTGGGGATGAGATCGGCGCGCCGCTGATACTGGTTGAGCACCTGGCTCCACGCGGCCTTGGCCTGCTCCTGCAAGGTGGGAATGGTGTTGATGCCGCAACCCGCGAGCAGGGCACCAAGGAAAGCCAAGGAAATAACGCGGGCGGCGACACGCCCCCCCGCATGCGTCGAACTCCACATCGTCGCCTCCCAGCCGCAAAGACCGTCCGCGCCTCGGGTTTATTGGGGGGTCCAGCCCGAAGCAAGAGCTTTCCAAGAGCGGAGAGGGCCGGCCGGAGCGGCTTTCCGCCACGTATCGCCTCCAAATCGAGTGTTGCGGGAATGGAACAAGCGCCAAGTTTAATTTGCCCGCAGGGGTCACAATTCCGCCCATCCGCAGCCTCGCCGGCTCCCTTTCCTTGCGCTTAAGTGCCAGGGGCGGCGCAGTTTTTTTGATCCTGATGGATACGGTAGCCGGCACCAATTGCGCGCTCGCGCGTTAGGAGATCCGAAGGCTTCTGCTGGTCAAATAAGTGTGCCTCTTTTACTGTGATTCTTGAGTCGTGGGGGACTCACACGGGGGAGGCTCACCTATGGGTCGGTCCATTCACGGGGAGCGTGTGTGTTGCGTACGAGTCTGAGGGATGCGGCGGCCCATCGGGCCGGCAAAGCGCTATCGGCCATTCTCACCCTGATCGGCGTCGCGGCGCTTGTGCTGGCGACCGGCGTCGTGATGCCTGCCGAAGCCAAGAAACAAGCGGCAAAACCCGCGGAGGAGCCCCTTCCCGATCCGGCAGATGGCGAGCCGATGACCGTGGTCGTCTCCCTAGGCAATCAAAAGGCGGAGATTTATCGCGGCACGACCCTGGTCACGAGCACGAAAGTCTCGACCGGCATGCGCGGCTACGCGACCAAGGCCGGGGTGTTCAGCATTCTCGAGAAGAAGAGGATGCACCATTCCAATCTCTATAGCGGCGCGCCGATGCCCTATATGCAACGGCTGACCTGGTCGGGCACTGCGCTGCATGCCGGCGTGGTGCCGGGCTACCCGGCGAGCCACGGCTGCATCCGGTTGCCCTTTTCCTTCGCGCCGAGGCTGTTCAAGGTGACGACGGTCGGCGAGCATGTCGTGGTCGCACGCGACAGCGTGGCGCCGCAGATCATCGAGCACGACAAGCTGTTCCAGCCGTTGCCGCCACCGAACCCGCCGGCCATGGTGAAGCGGGACAATCCTCCGCAGCGGCAGTCGAGCCTCGGCACGCCCAAGACCGAAGCCAAGACTGAGGGATTGCCGGTTATCCTTGCTAAAGCCGGCGTCGGCGGCGTCAAGATCGACCGAACCCCTGCCATCGCGGCTACAGCCTTCGACGCGCAGCCGCAAGAGCGCACGCGCGTTGCGGCCGCTTCAACCCAAGCCAAAGCCGCGCAGATCGTGCCGATCGAGTCGGCCGAGGCCGACGCGCAAAGCGTCGAGACGCAGATCGAGGATACCCGCGTCCACGCCATCGATCCCTTCGTCGGCGACTATGCGCGCGCCGGCGGAAAAGGCGGCAGCGTTGAGCTTGTGGCCAACGGCCACGCGCTTGACGAGGAAGAGGATGGCATCGCCAAAGCAGACGATGCGTCGCCCGAGCCGCCGGCGAAGGTGACGACGGTCACGCCGCTTCCGGTGAAGGCGGCGGTGGAGGCGCCAATGATTGCCGCCACCGAGCCGGCCAAGCAGCTCAAGGACGAGCTACCGGCGCCGGCCCAGGCGGTGGCTGCCGCTCCCGCTGCGGAGAATGCACCCGCGGCGGAGGCCGCAGCGCCGGCCCCCGCGCCCGCCACTCCGGCTGCAGCACCGACCGCCGTCGCCGAGGCGACCCCCACGGCCGGGGTCGAAGCGACGCCCACGCCGGCACTCTCCGCTCCAAGCGGCGAACCCATCGTCGAGGCGGAGTTGTCTCCCGCCGGCGTGAAGCTCATTGCCGGAGCTAAGGCCGCCGGCATGCAAGCCGCCGAGCCCCGCTCCACCGCGCCGTTACGCATCCTCGTGACGCGGCGTACCCAACGCGACCGGATCATCGGCGTGCAGCGCATTTTGTCCGACATGGGCTATCTCATTCCGGTCGATTTCGACGGCACGCTCGGCAAAGCTTCGGTGATCGCCATCAAGGAGTTTCAGAAGGCCAACGGCATGCCCGAGACCGGCGCCTTCAACGAGGAGCTGGTGAAGAAGGTCTATGAGGTCGCCGGCAAGGAAGAGCCGCCGGCCGGTCACCTCTTCGTCAGGCAGGAATTCGGCAAGGTGTTCGACGCGCCGGTAAATTTCCGCGACCCCGAGACGCCGCTCGGCACGTATCTGTTCACCGCCATGAAGTTCGAGCCCGGCGCGACCAAGACGCGCTGGATGGCCGTGAGCGTCCAGGGCGACGATCCGGCCGCGGCGCTCGATCGGTTGGAGATTTCCGACGAGTTGCGCCAAAGGATTTCCGAACGGCTCACGCCGGGCTCCTCGCTGATCATCGGCGACGTCGCCATCAACTCGGCGAGCTTGCCCAAGGGCGCCGACTTCCTCGTCTGGGCCAAGGACACGCCGGCCAAGATCACCGCCACCAGTCTCGACGGCGACATCTCGCAGCCGAGGCCCAAGAAGAAAAAGCGGACCGTGCGCCGCCCCGCCAACAATTTCACCTTCGCGCCGCCGCGCGGCTTCGGGCCTTCGCGTTCGCCTTGGCCCTGGTGAGTGCTCGAAATATCGGGAAATGAAAGCGGCCCCACTCGAGGGGCCGTTTTGCTATCGTCTTACTACTCAGACGACGGGCAAAAGTGTGAGTCATGCAGCGGAATTCGCCTGAGGTTCACACGTCGCGGACATGGCTCCTGGCCGCTCTCCTCGGCCTATTTGCGGCGTTGGCTTTGTTCACATCGCAGCAGCGCGAGCCGTTTGCGCCCGTCTCGCAGGGGCTGCTGAGCTCGGCGGCGAGCGACGCCAACAACTTTTTGCACACGAACGCGACCTATAGCCAGACCCGCTACTATCCGAACGGGCAAATCAACGCCAAGAACGTCCACCGGCTACGCCCGGCCTGGATCTTTCAGACGGCGCGGCAGCCCCAGCAGGCCACGCCCCTCGTCGTCAACGGCGTGATGTACGTCACCACATCGCTCAACCATCTCTATGCCCTCAACGCAAAAACCGGAGAGCAGTACTGGCACTACGTCCATGAGCTCGGCCCGGTCACGAGCCTTTGCTGCGGCCCGAACAATCGCGGCGTGGCCGTGCTTGGCGACAAGGTCTTCATGGCCACGATCGATGCCAAGCTCGTGGCGCTCGATGCCAAGACCGGGAAACCGGTGTGGGAGACCACGGTGGCCAATCCGGAACGCGGCTACAGCCTCACCATGGCACCCACCGCCGTACGCGGGAAAGTTCTTATCGGCGTGAGCGGGGGCGAGTTTGGCATCCGCGGATTCGTGCGCGCCTATGACGCCGGGACCGGGAAGCGGATCTGGAACTTCCATACCATTCCGGGCAACTCCGTCGGCGTCTGGGCCACCCACGATGCCACTGGCCGCGATCTTCATCGCGACATCGCGGCGGAGAAGAAAGCGTTCGCGCGGCGCGGAGATCCGTATAAGACGCTCGGAGGTGCCGTGTGGCAAAACCCGGCGGTGGATCTCGAAACCAACCGCATCTATTTCGTGGTCGGTAATCCCTCCCCCGACTTCGACGGCTCGGTACGGCCGGGCGACAATCTCTATACCAACTCGCTGGTGTCGCTCGATCTCGACACCGGCAAGTACAGGTGCCACTTCCAATACATACCGCATGATTTGTGGGATCTCGACGCGGCGAGTCCGCCGATCCTGCTCGATGTCAAGGATGCGCATGGCAACGTCGTTCCCGGCGTGATTCACGCGGGTAAGATCGGGCAGGTCTTTGTGCACCGCCGTGACGATTGCAGCCTGATCCGTTTCTCAGAGCCGCTGGTGCCGCAAGAGGGCATCTGGACCGTACCGACATCCGAAGGTGTGCGCATGGCACCCGGCGTGCATGGCGGCGTGAATTGGTCGCCGATGGCAGTCAATGAGAGGCTCGGCCTGGCCTATGCCCTCGCCGTCCATCAACCGATGACTTTCTGGACCCGAAGGAGCTCCTATCCCGGCGGGCGGGTCTGGCTTGGGGGGCGGTTCCGATTAGTTCCCGACGCAGACCAGTACGGAAACATCACCGCCCTCGACTACCACACGGGCAAGATCAGATGGCAGGTGAAGACGAGATTGCCGATGATCGGGGGAGCGCTCGCCACGGCTGGTGGGCTGCTCTTCGTCGGCGAGGGCACCGGCTGGTTCCGCGCCTACAACGCCAAGACCGCGAGACGGCTGTGGTCGTTCTACACCGGCGCCGGTGTCAACGCGCCGCCGGCGTCCTACGCCGTCGACGGCAAGCAATATGTCGCGGTTGCGGTTGGGGGCAACAACGCCCTGCACACCAAGGCCGGCTTCAGCATCATCGCCTTCACCCTCGACTGAGGACTGCGGCGCGAGGAAGCCTCGAGTTTGAGTGGAAAAATTGGAGCGGGCGATGGGATTCGAACCCACGACCCCAACCTTGGCAAGGTTGTGCTCTACCCCTGAGCTACACCCGCAAAATCCAATCTCGTGTGGGTCCCAACGATCTAGTAGATGATCGGGCGAATGTCCACCTCTCCCCGACAAGACCTAGCCGCCAAATCCCACCCCACCGATCGCCGGGCGCTGTTCGCGCGGCTGGAAGAGTTCGGCATCGCCTCGACCACGGTCGAGCATGAGCCGATGTTCACGGTCGAGCAGGGAAGCGCCTTGCGCGCCGCCCTCCCTGGCGCCCACACCAAGAACCTGTTCCTCACCGACAAGGACGGGCGCATGGTGCTGGTCGTCGCCAAGGACGAGACGCGAGTCGATCTCAAGGCGCTGGCCAAGCGGCTCGGCGCCGGCCGGTTCAGCTTCGGCAAGGGCGATCTCCTCCAAGCCGTGCTTGGCGTTCCGGCAGGCTCGGTGACGCCGTTTGCGCTGATCAATCGCTCGGCGGCGGACGTGGAGGTGGTCGTCGACAAGGCGCTCATGGACTTCGCCGAGGTCAATTGCCACCCCTTGGAAAACACGGCAACGACGCGGCTGGCCACGTCGGGTCTTCTCCGCTTCATCGAGGCTTGCGGGCACTCGGCGCGTATTCTGCCGCTCGGCTAGGTCCGTCCACGGGCCAGTTGCCAAACAGGCCCGCTCAGCCCATCTTCCCAACGACAGTTGCCGAAGCGGCATTTGCGGGCGAAGCATGAGCGTAGAAACTCCCATTCTAAACGAAGGCGCCGGCGGCGCCGATCTCATCAAGAACACCACCACCAAGGACTTCATGCGCGACGTGGTCGAGGCATCGCGTGAGGTCCCGGTGCTGGTGGATTTCTGGGCGCCGTGGTGCGGGCCGTGCAAACAGTTGACGCCGATCCTGGAGAAGGCGGTGCGCGCGGCCAAGGGCGCGGTCCGGCTGGTCAAGCTCAATATCGACGAGCACCCGCAGATCCCCGGGCAGATGGGCGTGCAATCCATCCCCGCGGTGTTCGCCTTCCAGGACGGACGTCCGGTCGACGGATTCATGGGCGCGATGCCGGAGTCGCGCGTCAATGCTTTCATCGCGCGGTTGATCGGCGACAATGCCGGCGGTGCGGAAGCCGATCTCGAAGCGGCGGAGGCGGCGCTGGCTGCCGGCGACGTCAACACAGCGGCGCAGCTCTTCGGCGAAGTGGTGCAGCAGGACCGCGAGAACGCACATGCGCTTGCCGGTCTTGCCAAGTGCTACATCAGAACTGGCGATCTCGCCCACGCCGAACAGACCTTAGCGCTGGTTCCACCCGCCAAAAGCGAGAGCGCACCGGTGGCGAGCGCGCGGGCCGCACTCGAGCTCGCGCGCAAGGCGCCGAGTGTCGGCGACATCGAGGCTTTGCGCGCCAAGCTAAAGGCCGATCCGAAGGATGCTCAAGCCCGCTTCGATCTCGCGCTCGCCCTCAACGCCAAAGGCGACCGCGGCGGTGCGGCCGAGGAGCTGTTGACGCTTGTCGCCAAAAGCCGAGGCTGGAACGACGACGCCGCGCGCAAGCAACTCGTGCAGCTGTTCGACGCCTGGGGCGCCAGCGACCCGGCGACCATCTCCGGGCGGCAACGGCTTTCCTCGCTGCTGTTCGCGTGAACCAAGGAGCGCCTCGCTTGGGGTAACCGATCGCTATCGCAACGTTGCCGATCTGCCGCCGGCGCTGCCGCTGTTCCCGCTGCGCGGGGCGATCCTGTTGCCGCGCGCATCGCTGACGCTCAACGTCTTCGAGCCGCGCTATCTCGCGCTGGTCGACCATGCGTTGGGGGGGGACCGGCTGATCGGCGTGGTGCAACCGGCGCCCGAAGCGGGGAAAGCAGAATCGCCCTCCGGCAAGACATTTCCCCTGCGGCGCGTGGGGTGCGCAGGGCGCATCTACGCCTTCACCGAGAACGAGGACGGCCGCGTCGTCGTTTCCCTGGCGGGAATCGCCCGCTTCCTCGTCGAGCGCGACGTCGAAGGGCCGGCGCCGTTTCGCACGGCGCGGGTGAATTTTGCGCCCTACGCGGCAGACTTCATCGCCGGTCATGGCGAGGACAAGGTCGACCGCCCTCACCTGCTCGCCACGCTCAAAACCTATCTCACCGCCAACAATCTTCATGCCGACTGGGACCGCATCAACAACGCGAGCACCGAGCGGCTGGTGAACACGCTGTCGATCCTTTCCCCCTATGGTCCGGAGGAGAAGCAATGTTTGCTCGAAGCGGAGGATTTGGGCGACCGTGCCGCGGCACTGGTGGCACTGGCCGAAATGGAGCTGGCCGCGCGCGACGACGGCTCGGGAACCTCGATCCAATGACAGGCAGGAGGGCTGGGCGATGACCGACGCGCCTGAGGGCGGCGAACGCCGTCTCGATCCGAAGCTTCTGGAGATCCTGGTGTGCCCGTTGACCAAGACTTCGCTCGATTACGACGCGGAGAAACAGGAGCTGATCAGCCGCGCGGCCGATCTTGCCTATCCGATCCGCGACGGCATCCCGATCATGCTGCCGGACGAGGCGCGCAAGCTGGATGAGGGCTAAATCAGCTCGCCACGCAGCAGGCGCGGCGGGGCGCCGGTGGCGCCGGCCGCCTCGCGGGCGAGGAAGCGCTTGAGCGGCGGCGCGCGATCGACCAGCCCAAGTCCGAGATCGCGCAACACGCGCAGCGGCGCCGCGTCGTTCGAGAAAAGCCGGTTCAGCCCATCCATCACCGCGGCGGAAAAGGCGCTGTCGAACCGGCGCCAGCGTTCGTAGCGCTCGAGCTGCGGCAGCGCGCCGATGTCGAGGCCGAGCCGAGCGGCATCCACGATCGTCTCGGCAAGCGCGGCTACGTCGCGCATGCCGATATTGAGCCCCTGCCCCGCCAGCGGATGCACGACATGCGCGGCATCGCCGATCAGCGCAAGCCGCTCGCCAACGAAGGATCGCGCGATCTGCATGTCGAGGGGAAAGGCTTGGCGCGGTCCTGCAATTTCAATGGCGCCGAGACGATGGCCGAAGCGCTTTTCAAGCTCACTTAGAAACGCTGCGTCATCGAGAGTCCTAATGCGCTCGGCCTCAGCTTTATCTTCGGTCCAAACGATCGAGGAGCGGTTGCCTTTGAGCGGCAGGATGGCGAAGGGGCCTGAGGGAAGAAAATGCTGCACAGCCCTGTTGTGGTGCGGCCGCTCATGCGCGACCGTGGTGACAATGCCCATTTGCGGATAGGACCAGCCGACGCATTTGATGCCTGCGTGTTCTCTTAGCCGCGAACGCTTGCCGTCGGCCGCAACGAGGAGGCTCGCCTCAACGGGCTTGCCGCTGTCGAGATTCAGCTCAGCGCGAAATGGATCGGCGGTGAAGTCCGTGACACTGTCCGGCGCAAAGACGGTGACGGGGGACGCTTGTGCCACAGCGGCAGCGAGCGCGCGACTCAGGTCGCCGTACTCGACAAGATAGGCGCTCGCGCCGTTCCGGTTCAGCTCCGCGTCGAAGCCGAGGAAATGCGGACGCAAAGACGCGTCGAGCGGACTGTCGGTGATCTCGATGGACTCGATGGCTTGCGCCTTCGGCTCGAGTTCCTGCCAAAGACCAAGCGCGGATAGAAGATTCTTGGTCGCCGCAGACAGAGCGAGCGCGCGGGCATCTTCACCGCCACGCCCCGGCGCCTCCGCATCGACGAGGGCGACGCGAAAACCTTGCGGTGCGAGCTTGGCGAGCGCAAGCGCCAGGGTCCGACCGGCGAAGCCGCCGCCGGCGATCGCGACATCGAAGGTCTGCTTGCCGCTATTGGTTACTTTGGTCACCGGTCAGCAATGCCACGTTCCGCGTTGGCCGTGAACCTGCTAAAGGGCAGGGCCCTTTTTGCGAAAGGCCCCCGCCGATGAGCCGCGCGCTTGAACAGCTTCTGTCGATCCTCGATCTCGAGCCGCTCGAAGAGAATCTGTTCCGCGGACTTAGCCCGCAAGTCGGCTGGCAGCGCGTGTTCGGCGGCCAGGTGATCGGGCAGGCCCTGGTCGCAGCGCATCGCACAGTCGAGGGCCGCCCGGCGCACTCGCTGCATGCCTATTTCCTGCGTGCCGGCGATCCCACCGTGCCGATCATCTACGAGGTCGATCGCATCCGCGACGGAGGCAGCTTCTCGACCCGCCGCGTGGTGGCGATCCAGCACGGTCAGGCGATCTTTTCCATGGCGGCTTCGTTCCACAAGGACGAGCCCGGCTTGCACCACCAGATCAAAATGCCGGACGTGCCGCCGCCGGAGGCTTTGCCCAGCGAGGCGGAACTGAAGGAGAAGCTGATCGACCGCCTGCCCGAGCCGGTGAAGGCTTATTGGCAGCGCGAGCGGCCGATCGAGATCAGGCCGGTGGATCTCTCCCGCTATCTCTCGCCGGAGAACCGCGCCCCGACGCAGCAAGTGTGGATCAAGGCGACCGGGCGGCTCGGCGACGATCTCGCCCTGCATCAATGCGTGCTCGCGTATGCGTCAGATTTCACTCTGCTCGACACGGCGCTGATCGCCCATGGCCGCTTCGTGTTCGACCCAAGATTGATGCTGGCGAGCCTCGACCACGCCATCTGGTTCCATCGCCCCTTCAGGGCCGACGAATGGCTGCTCTATGCGCAAGACAGCCCAAGCTCGGGCGCAGGAAGGGCGTTTTGCCGCGGCACCCTGTTCACCCGAGAGGGCGAATTGGTCGCTTCCACGGCACAAGAAGGGCTGCTCCGCCAGTGCAATGGCCGTTCCAACGCCTAGTTTTTAGGCGTTTCGTCTATTCTGCCTAATTTTTGTGCCGCTCCGCGCCCTCCCTGGGCCCATGCCGGTGCCATCGCCTCAAAAAGAGTCACTAAAGCCAAGCACTTGCCGCTTCGCGACGGAGTTGGCACGCGGCTTGACTCTGCATTCGGGTTCGCACGGCTGAACGGACAACGGTCTAGGGCCGGCAGCCGCAAAACATGGAGGGGTTAGAAAGATGAAGCTGGTGATGGCGATCATCAAGCCATTCAAGCTCGATGAGGTGCGCCAAGCCCTCACAGAGCTCGGCCTGCAAGGCATGACCGTGACCGAAGTGAAGGGCTACGGACGGCAAAAGGGCCACACGGAAATCTATCGCGGCGCCGAATACGCCGTGAACTTTCTGCCGAAGATCAAGATCGAAGTCGTGGTGCCTTCAAAA
>JBQGDO010000172.1:0-8123 GCA_052039105.1 Methyloceanibacter sp. | reverse complement strand
GCCGTTTCTCTTAGAGTTTCGCCGGCTTGCGCCATGTTCCTACGCGGGCGCACATGACCGATAATTCATTTGGCCGCAAAGCGTCCCATGCTAGGCTTTTTGCGGTCTTTTGCGCCCTTTTGGCGTCCTAGCCGTTCTACGGGGACCATTTCCGCCCAGGCTGGAGTTTTTCGTGCCGGACATGACCATGCCTCGCCTCGCTCTCGCCGCAGCCATTGCGGGCCTCGTATCCGTCAGCGCCCTGGCCGAGGATACGCCGGTCCGCCACCACGGCCTTTCGCTGATCGGCCAGCCGAAATATCCGGCCGACTTTCAGCAGTTCGACTATGTCAATCCGGACGCGCCGAAAGGCGGCATGGTGCGCATCGCCGATATCGGCAGCTTCGACAGCCTCAACCCGGTGCTCTATCGCGGCGAGCCGGCAAGCGGGCTCGGGCTGGTCTACGAAAATCTGATGTATGACAGCCTGGAGGAGCCCTCTACCTCCTATGGCTTGATCGCCGAATGGGCGTCCTATCCGGAGGATTATTCCTCGGTGACGTTCAAGCTGCGCGACGACGCGCGCTGGCATGACGGCCAGAAGATCACGCCGGAGGATGTCATCTACAGTCTCGAGGTGAACAAGGCCGCCAATCCGCGCCAAGGCCTCTACTACAAGAATGTCACGCGCGCGGAGCAGACGGGCGACAACGAAGTCACCTTTTATTTCGACGTGAAGAACAACCGCGAGCTGCCGATGATCATGGGTCAGCTCACCATCCTGCCGAAACATTGGTGGACCGGGAAAGACGCAAGCGGCAATCAGCGCGATCCGATGAAGACGACGCTCGAGCCGCCGCTCGGCTCCGGTCCCTACCGCATCAAGGACGTGAAGCCTGGCCGTTCGATCTCCTATGAGCGGGTCAAGGACTATTGGGCCAAGGATTTGCCGCTCAACCGGGGACAGTGGAACTTCGACGAGGTCCGCTTCGACAATTACCGGGACCCAACCGTCGCGTTCGAGAGCTTCAAGGCGGGTAATCTAGATTATTGGTCGGAATCGAGTGCCAAGAACTGGGCGACCGGCTACGACTTCGCCGCGGTGCGAAACGGCTTCGTCAAGCGGCAAGAGGTGGCCGTCAAGCGCTCGCAGCCGATGCAGAGTTTCGTGCTCAATCTTCGGCGCCCGCAGTTCCAGGACCGGCGCGTGCGGCAGGCCTTCAATCTCGCCTTCGACTTCGAATGGGCCAACAAAAATCTGTTCTACGGCCAATATGCGCGGGTCGGCAGCTTTTTCGAAGGCAGCGAACTCGCCGCGCCCAAGGCGCTGCCGGAGGGACGCGAGCTCGAGATCCTGAACGAGGTGAAGGATCAGGTGCCGCCAGAGGTGTTCACCGAAGTGCACGCCAACCCGGTGAACGCGAGCCCGGACGACATGCGCGGCAATCTGCGCAAGGCGGTGACGCTGCTCAAGGAAGCGGGATGGGAGGTCAAGAACGGCGTCCTCACCAACACCAAGACCGGTCAACCGATGAAGGTTGAGTTCCTGCTGATCGATCCGCTGTTCGAGCGCATCGTGCAGCCATATTTGCGCAATCTCGAGCGGCTCGGCGTCAAGGGCACGATCCGCATGGTCGACTCCGCGCAATATACGCGGCGGCTGAACGCGTTCGATTACGACATCGTCGTCGGCTCATTCGCTCAGTCGGATTCGCCCGGCAACGAGCAGCGCGACTATTGGGGCACGGACGCGGCCGGGCGGGAAGGCTCGATGAATCTGATCGGGATCAAGGACCCTGCCATAGACAAGCTGATCGACCGGGTGATCTTCGCCAAGGACCGGGAGGAGCTGGTCGCGGCCACCCGCGCGCTCGATCGCGTGCTGCTGTGGCATGATTTCGTGGTGCCGCAATGGTACGCGCCCAAGACCCGCATCGCCTATTGGAACCGCTACGGCCAGCCCGCGACCCTCCCGGCGCAGACGCCGGGCTTCCTGCAGGTCTGGTGGTTCGACCGGACCTTAGCCGCGCAACTCCCGGGGCCCTCGCAGCTCTGATGGCGTGGATGGGACGACCATCGCGATCATGCCTCTGCGGTGCGCTCATCGTTCTTGCCTGCTTCCTGACACCGGCGAGTTCAGCCGAGCGCAAGCATGGCCTCTCGGCCTTCGGCGACCTCGCCTACCCGGCCGATTTCAAGCATTTCGCCTATGCCAATCCCGACGCGCCGAAAGGCGGCAATTTCTCGCTGATCGGCTGGGGCGGCGTGACCACCTTCAACAGCCTCAACAATTACATCCTGAAGGGTGACGCGGCGCAGGGGCTCGAGCTTTTGTTCGACTCGCTGATGGTGCCGGCGACCGACGAGCCGGATGCCGTCTACGGGCTGGTGGCCGAGAGCGCCGAGGTCGCCGACGACAAGAAGTCGGTCACGTTCTATCTCCGCCCGGAGGCACGTTTCTCGGACGACACGGCGGTGACCGCCGAGGACGTGGTGTTCTCCTTCGATACGCTGAAGAGCAAAGGGCACCCGCTGTTTCGCCAGACCTTGCGCGACGTAGTGAGCGCCGAAGCGCTCGACCCGCACACTGTGCGTTACACGTTCGAAGGAGAACAGGTGCGCGACCTCCCCCTCGAGGTCGCCGCGCTGCCGATCTTCTCGAAGGCGTATTACTCGAAGCGCCCGTTCGACGAGACCACGCTCGAGCCGCCGCTCGGCTCGGGTCCCTATCTCGTCGACAAGATCGCGCAAGGGCGGACCATCGTCTATCGCCGCAATCCCGACTATTGGGCGAAAGATCTGCCGGTCAATCGCGGGCGGTGGAACTTCGACCGGATCCGCTTCGAATATTTCCGCGATCGCACCGCAGGGATGGAGGCGTTCAAGGCGGGCTTTTACGACTTCCGCGAAGAATTCACCTCGAAGGTCTGGGCGACCGAATATGATTTCCCGGCGATCCGCGCCGGCCGGGTGAAGAAGGAAGTGCTGCCCGACGAAACGCCCTCCGGCACGCAGGGCTTCTTCCTCAATACGCGGCGCGACTATTTGAAGGACCCGCGCGTGCGCCAAGCGCTCGATCTCGCCTTCGACTTCGAGTGGACCAACCGCAACGTCTTCTACGGACTCTATGACCGCACGCAGAGCTTCTTCGAGAACTCGGCAATGAAGGCCGAAGGCGAGCCAACCGAGGCGGAGCGCCAATTGCTCACCAGTCTCGGCGTGCCCGTCTCGGAGGAAGCGCTTGGGCCCGCGTATCTTCCGGCCAAAAGCGACGGCTCGGGCCAGGACCGCAATCTCCTGATGCAGGCGGGAAAGCTGCTCGATGAAGCCGGCTATCGAATCAGGAACGGTATGCGCGTCGACGCCAAGGGGGAGCCGTTAAAACTCGAGATTCTCATCTTCGAGCCCACCTTCGAGCGGCTGACCGCGCCTTACGTGAAGAACCTCAAGCTGCTCGGCATCGATGCACGCGTCCGCATGGTCGATCCCGCGCAATATCAGGAGCGCCTCAAGAATTTCGATTTCGACATCACCACCCAGCGCTATGTGATGCAGAACACGCCGGGGGTCGAGCTTCGAAGCTATTTCGGATCCCAGGCTGCCAAGATGCGCGGCTCGCTGAATCTCGCCGGCATCGACGATCCGGCGGTCGATGCGCTGACCGAGAAGATCGTCGCCGCCAACAGCCGGGAGGAGCTGGAGACGGCCGCCCGCGCGCTCGACCGCGTGCTCCGCGCCGGGCATTATTGGGTGCCCCATTGGTACAAGGCCTCCCATCACGTCGCCTATTGGGACAAATTTTCGCGTCCGGAGACGAAACCCCGCTTCGACCGTGGCATTCTAGACACGTGGTGGTATGACGAGCCCAAAGCTGCCAAACTGGCCGCCGCCGCCGCGCCAAGCCGCGAGGCCCAGGCTGAGCCGTCCTCGCGGCGCCCGATGCTCATCCTCGTCGCACTGATCGGGCTCGTTCTTGCGCTATATTTCGTGCTGCGACTCAGAAGGTCTGCTCGAACCGAATGACCGCCTATATCCTTCGCCGCCTGCTGCTGTTCATCCCGACGATGTTCGGCATCATGCTCGTGACTTTCGCGATCGCGCAATTCGCGCCGGGCGGGCCGGTGGAGAAGCTGATCGCCCAGCTGACCGGAACCGACATTGCCGCGACCGCAACGTTCAGCGGCGGCGGTGGCGACTTCGCCGGCCAGCAGGGGAAAGGCGCGCAGCCCGGAGACATCTCGGCGCCGTCGAAATATCGCGGCGCGCAAGGGCTCGATCCCGAATTCATCGCCTCTTTGGAGAAGCAGTTCGGCTTCGACAAGCCGGCCTATGAGCGCTTCTTCATGATGATGAAGAACTATCTCCTATTCGATTTCGGCGAGAGCTATTTCCGCGACACGAGCGTGCTCAGCCTGATCGCCGAGAAATTGCCGGTCTCGATCTCGCTCGGGCTGTGGATGACCTTGCTCTCCTATTCGATCTCGATTCCGTTGGGCATCCGCAAGGCCGTGCGCGACGGCTCGCGCTTCGATGTGTGGACCAGCACGGCCATCGTCATCGGTTACGCGATCCCCGGCTTTCTCGTCGCGGTGTTCCTGATCGTCATCTTCGCGGGCGGCTCCTTCCTGCAGATCTTCCCCTTGCGCGGGCTCGTCTCGGAGAATTTCTGGGACCTGCCCTGGTACCTGAAGATCACCGACTATTTCTGGCATCTCGTGCTGCCGCTGATCGCCATGGCGCTGTCGGCCTTCGCCACGACGACGTTCCTCACCAAGAACTCGTTCATCGAGGAGATCAGGAAGCAATATGTAATGACGGCCCGCGCCAAGGGCCTCACCGAGCGGCAGGTGCTTTACGGGCACATTTTCCGCAACGCCATGTTGATCGTGATCGCGGGCTTTCCCGGCGCGTTCATCGGCGCCTTCTTTGCCGGCTCGCTGCTGATCGAGACGATCTTCACGCTCGACGGGCTCGGTCTGCTCGGCTTCGAATCGATCGTGAACCGTGATTATCCCGTGGTGTTTGCCACCGCCTATATCTTCTCGCTGCTCGGCCTGCTCGTCAGCCTGATTTCCGACCTCACCTATACCTGGGTCGATCCGCGCATCGATTTCGAGACGCGCGAGGTTTAGCCGCTATGGATGCCCCGACTGACACCGCACTCGTCGAGGAGATCACGGCACAAGGGATTCCGAAGCCGCGCCCGTGGCTGTCGGAGCTGCAGCGGCGGCGTTGGGAGGTCTTCAAGGCCAATCGGCGCGGCTTCTGGTCGTTATGGATCTTCCTCGTGCTGTTCGTTATCAGCCTGTTCGCCGAGTTCATCGCCAACGACAAACCGATCCTCGTCTCCTATCAGGGTGGGCTTTATTGGCCGATCTTCAAATCCTATCCGGAGACGACGTTCGGCGGCATTTTCGAGACGCAGGCCGACTATCGCGACCCCGCCGTCAAAGACATGATCGCCGACGGCGACGGCTGGATGCTGTGGCCGCCGATCCGCTTTTCCTACAACACGCAGAACAAGAATCCGCCGATGGCTTTCCCGGTGAAGCCGACCTGGATGCTCACCGAGGAGGATTGCAAGCTCGCGGTGGAGCGCGGCTTCCACCCCTGCGATGCGTCGCTCGAATGGAACTGGCTCGGCACCGACGATCAGGGGCGCGACGTGATCGCCCGGGTGATCTACGGCTTCCGCATTTCGGTGCTGTTCGGGCTGGTGCTGACCTTGTTTTCCTCGCTGATCGGGGTCGCCGCGGGGGCAATCCAGGGCTATTTCGGCGGCTGGACGGATCTTCTGTTCCAGCGCTTCATCGAGATCTGGACCAGCGTGCCACAGCTTTATCTGCTGATCATCATCGCCTCGGTGATCGAGCCGAGCTTCTGGATCTTGCTCGGCATTCTGCTCGCCTTCTCCTGGGTTGCGCTGGTGGGCGTGGTGCGGGCCGAGTTCCTGCGCGCGCGCAACTTCGAATATGTCACCGCGGCCCGGGCGCTTGGGCTCTCCAACATCAAGATCATGTTCAAGCATCTGCTGCCGAACGCGATGGTGGCGACCCTGACCTTCATGCCGTTCATCCTGAACGGCTCGATCACGACCTTGACCTCGCTCGATTTCCTCGGCTTCGGGTTGCCGCCGGGCTCGCCGTCGCTCGGCGAGCTTCTGGCGCAGGGCAAGGAAAATCTCCAGGCGCCGTGGCTCGGGCTGACGGCCTTCTTCGTCATCGCCACCATGCTGAGCCTGTTGATCTTCGTCGGCGAGGCGGTGCGCGACGCGCTCGACCCGCGCAAGACCTGGGCGTGAGGCAAGATGCACGGCTCACACGATCATAGCCACGGCACGATCGCCGCCAATAACGAGCGGCGCATGGGGTTTGCCGCGCTGCTCACCGGCAGTTTCATGCTGGCCGAGGTGGCCGGCGGCATCGTCGCCGGATCGCTGGCGCTACTCGCCGACGCGGGTCACATGCTCACCGATTTTGCCGCGCTGGCGCTGGCCTGGTTCGGGTTCAGATTGGCGCGCCGCCCCGCAGATTGGAAGCGCACTTATGGCTTCGACCGGTTCCAGATCCTGGTCGCCTTCGCCAACGGCTTGACCTTGTTCGCCATCGCCGCCTGGATCGTCTACGAGGCCATCGAGCGGCTGATGACGACCCCCGTAGTCTCCGGCGGCATCATGGTGGTCATCGCCATTCTCGGACTTCTGGTGAATGTCGCCGCGTTTGTTCTGTTGCAGGGGGCGGACCGAGAAAATCTCAATGTGCGCGGTGCGGCGATCCACGTGCTCGGCGACCTGCTCGGCTCGGTCGCAGCGCTTGCCGCCGGGGCGGTGATCCTGTTCACCGGCTGGACGCCGATCGATCCGCTGCTCTCGCTGGTGGTGGCCGCGATCATCGTCAGGAGCGGCTGGCGAGTGGTTGCCGATGCCGGTCATATCCTGCTCGAAGGCGCGCCGGCCGAGCTCGACACGCGGGCGATCGGCCCGGACCTTGTCGCCAATGTCAAAGGCGTGGAGGAGGTGCATCACGTGCATGTCTGGTCGATTACTCAGAGCCGGCGCATGGTGACCTTGCACGCGCTGATCTGCGAGACCGAGGACTCCGACCGGGTGGTACGCGCCATCAAGGCGCGGCTGAAGGAGCGCTTCGGGCTCGACCATGCCACGGTCGAGATCGAGCGCGGCGCCTGCGCCGATGCCGGCTGTTGAGGAGCCTATGAGCAAGAAACCACTTATCTCGGTGGAAAACCTTTCCGTCGATTTTCGCGGCGGCGGCAAGCTGACCCACGCCGTGCGCAACGTCTCCTTCGACATCGGCGAGGCCGAGACGGTGGCGCTCGTGGGCGAGTCCGGCTCCGGCAAGACCGTCACCGCGCTGTCGATCCTCAAGCTTCTCCCCTACCCTGCCGCGTCGCATCCCTCGGGACGCATCCTGTTCAAGGGCGAGAACCTGATGGCGATGGCTCCGTCCGCATTGCGCAAGATCAGGGGCAACAAGATCTCGATGATCTTTCAGGAGCCGATGACCTCGCTCAATCCGCTGCACATGATCGAGCAGCAGATCGCCGAGGTGCTGAAGATCCACCGCGGCATGTCCGACAGAGCCGCACGGGCGCGGGTGCTGGACCTTCTGGAGAAAGTCGGCATCGACGATCCTAAGGGGCGGCTCCAGTCCTATCCTCACCAGCTTTCCGGCGGGCAGCGGCAGCGCGTGATGATCGCCATGGCGCTCGCCAACGAGCCAGACCTGCTCATCGCCGACGAGCCCACCACGGCGCTCGATGTGACTATTCAAGCGCAGATCCTCTAGCTGCTGCTCAAGCTCAAGTCCGAGTTCAACATGGCGATGCTGCTCATCACCCACGATCTCGGCATCGTGCGCAAAATGGCCGACCGGGTCTGCGTGATGAATAACGGCGAGATCGTCGAGCGCGGCGCCACGCGGAATATCTTCGCCAAGCCGCAGCACCCGTATACCAAGCATCTGATCGCGTCCGAGCCCAAGGGTTCGCCGCCGCCGGAAGACGCCAAGGCCAAGACCATCCTGGAGACCAAGGATTTGCGCGTGTGGTTCCCGATCCGGCGCGGTTTCCTCAGGCGCACGGTCGGCTACATCAAGGCGGTCGACGGCATCGATCTCGAGGTCAAG
>JBQGDO010000171.1:0-3718 GCA_052039105.1 Methyloceanibacter sp. | reverse complement strand
GAAGCAACGGCAGGGCCGCGCCGAGGCCGAACAACAGCATCGTCAGCGCCACCATGCCGAGGTCGCGCCCCTGCGAGGCCAGCAGCGAGGCCGCGCCGAGCGTCGGCCCGACGCAGGGGCGCCACACCGCGCCACGCAGGAGACCGAGGCCGAATTGGCCGGCGAGACTCGTCGGCGCGAAATCGTCGGCATAGCCGCCGGCCCAATTTGAGACCGGCGCCGCCGCAAGCGCGAACTGCTCTTGCAGCCGCGGCACCAGGAGTACGACGCCGACGCCGATCAGGAGGATGGCCGCGACCATGCGGAAGAAGCCGGTATCGAGGCCCGCGGCGAAGCCGATCGTGGCGACGAACAGGCCGATCGCGGTGAAGGGAGATGGCAAGCCCTGCGGCAAGAGCCGCCGGGCCCAGGCGGTGTTCGCTTGCGGCGGCGCCAAGCACGATGGGCAGAAGCGGCAGCACGCAAGGCGAGAGGGTCGACAAGACCCCTGCCAGAAGCGCGAGCCCCAGAGTCGCAAGCATGGCGGTGTCCCTAGAGGGTGCTGTCGAGCAAGGCCTCGATCGAGCCGGGATTGGTGTCGCCGACCGAGCGGCCGGTTTCCTTCTCGCCCTTGAACACGATCAAGGTGCTTTGCCGCTGCGCATTGAACGCACGAAGCGCGTCCTTCTGGGCGTCGAAATCGACCTTGAACACAACCATGTCCTTGAATTTCGGCTCGCGCGTCAGCTGCACGAGGATCGGGTTCTGCGCCCGGCAGACCGGGCACCAGGCGGCGAAGACATCGACCAGGATCGGCTTGCCCTCCTGTTGCGCGGCGGCGAAGGCGCCCGCATCGAAGTCTTTCCACTCAGCGGCGGAGGCCGGCGACGAGCCGAGCAGAGCGAAGCAAGCAACAAGAGCAAGGAGGGTCGAACGAAGAAGGGTCATGCCGGAGATCCTTTCGATGGAACCTGCTCGGCTCGCTATAGCAACGCGTTGCAAGTGCGCCCAATCACCATCGCTTGATTGAAAAGTGAGTGGGCCTTCAGCGCTTCTTGGACGCGCCCCAGGCGGCGACCCCGGCGAGAAAGGCCGAGATCACCGCGCTCCAGCCCGCGAAGGACAAGCCGAGAAAGCGCCAAGGCGCCTCGTCGCAGCGGATGATCTGCGCGTCCTCGAGTTGCTCGGCGAGGCCCCCCTCGCCCCACTCGATCGGCGTTCCGCCGGCGCAGGTCGAGGGGCCTTCCCACCAATGCCACTCGATGCCGGAGTGGTAGATACCGGCCACGGCATTGGCGGCGAAGGCAACGGCAATCAGCACCAAGAGAAGGCGCGCGAAACGCGTCGCATCGCCTTGCGAAAGCAGGAAGGCGATAGCGCTAGCCGGCACCGCGAAGTAATAAGCGTAGCGTTCCTGCAGGCAGAGCGGGCATGGCGGATAGCCGCCCAGATGCTCGAAGCCGAGCGCGGCGATGATCGTCGCCGTGGCGACGAGAAACACCACGGCGCTCGCCGTCATCACGAGTCTTGGGGCCTGCGCCGTAACCGCCATCGTCAGAAAACGTAGCGCACCAGCACGAATCCGCCAAACAGCAGGATGACGAAGATCGTGAACAGGATGCCGAGATAGCGCTCGATGAAGTCCTTGATCGGCGGCCCGAACCAATAAAGCAGTCCGGCCACCATGAAGAAGCGCAAGCCTCGTGCGGCGACACTCGCCAGCATGAACACGAGGAAATTGAGCTGGGTCACGCCGCTGGCGATGGTGATGACTTTGTAGGGGAACGGCGTCACGCCGGCGAAGAACACGATCCAGGCGCCCCAGTCGTTGTAGCGCCGGGCGAAGTCCTCGAAAGCAGCCTCATAGCCGTAAAAGCGCAGGATCGGCTCGCCCAACGATTCGAACAGGAAATAGCCGATGAGATAGCCGAACGCGCCGCCGATGACCGAAGCAACGGTGCAAAGTCCCGCGTAAAGCCACGCCTTTCGCCGCTCGGCGAGCACCATGGGGATGAGCATGACATCGGGAGGGATCGGGAACACCGAACTCTCGACGAACGACACGCCCGCAAGAGCCCACGGTGCGTTGCGATGAGCGGCGAGCTCCATGGTCTTGTCATAGGCTCGCCTCAGCATGGGGCCCTTGCTTAGCGGGAGCCGGGCCACTTGTCCATCGGGCTCGGATCGACCGCAGCGGCCGATTGGGATAGGCTTGCGGCGGAGAGACTTTATAGGGGGGACTGCCATGACCTGGCTGAAGCCGGTTCTCGTCGCCGCGGTCATCGTGTTCGTCGTCGACCTCATTGGCAATTACATCACCTTCGACAACCGCTTTCTGAATGCCCTAGTGCAGGCCGTGCTGTTCGCCGTGGTATTCGGCGCCTTGATGGCCTATTTCACCGTCGGCGAGGTCACGGTAACCGACGTGACGATCACCCCGGCCGGGCCATAGCGCGCGGGCGCCCGAGACGCGTGGCGCAACAGAAGCGAGGTTGACCGGGCGCGGCGCTTACCCTCAGTGCGGAAGACTGCGAGTCCGACCATGATGGGAGGGGCTGGCAGCCTCAAGCAGCAGCTGAAGCGCCACGATTATCTCTTGGTCCGGACTTTGTGGTGCAATCGATTTGTATCGAGTTACGGCCTCTTTGGCGCTGCAGCCTCCGGCAATCATTTCATCCAGTCGCTCGAAATCGATCGATGGAGTGACAAGCTGCATTTCTTCGACCTCACGATCGTTTGGCCTTCGCCGCGGCTCTATCCACTCCGTAGGCTCCAACCATAGCATGGCCTGAGTCCATGCCTGATTGGACCTTCGACGCCAAAAGGCGCGTTCTGGCCAACGCTTCTCTTGATTGTAGTAGACGTGACGCAACGCCAAATAGACGAGGAAACGTCGTTGGACATCCTTGGCGAAACCTTCCAGGGCGTCAGCTTCGCCGTCTAGGTTGCCCCGCACAGCAGCTGCTGCTAGCTGGCCATCTTCAAGTCCTTTGCAGATCCCCTGGGAGGACAGCGGATCAAAGCTCGTCGCTGCATCGCCGATCGCCAGCCATCGTTGTCCATAGCATGGATATAGACTCTGGGTATGGGCTGGCCGACACCTGAGCTCACCTCGTAATTTACCTCCCTGCAACCGTGTTTTGGTTAGAGGCGCTTCGCTCAATCGATTCGTCCAGTAAAACTGAAGCTGCGTGCCGTCTCGTTTCACGAGATCGCCGTCGGTCATGAAGTTCACAATGAGTTGGTTCCGCAGCATCGTCGAGTACCACCACCCAGTTGGTGCGGCCTCAAGCAAGAGATAAGGTCCTTCCCAGTGACCCCGCGGGATGCTCACCAATCCCGTCATACCGATCAATCTATCGTAGCGAACCGATGTTGCTCCCAGGGTTCGCGCGAGAGCGGCCCTGCGACCGGAAGCGTCGACGATAAAATCGCATGTCAAAAGTTCGCGCTGAGAGCGTCCAAGCCTAACAAGTAAGTGCCATTGCCGATCTTTCCACTGCGCGCGAAGCGGACGAGCAGGTCGTTTTACTCGCACACCTTCGCTGGCGACATGGCGCGCCAGGGCCATGTCAAATTCCGGCCGGGACAGCACATATCCTTCGCCATAAGGATCGAAGAGGGATAGACGGACCGCTTCGGACGAGCCCCACCAACTTCTGACCTCGAAACATGACGTCGCGTGAAGCTTCAATACGTCATCAGGAAAGCCGAGTTTCGCTAATTGAGACCGTCCCAC
>JBQGDO010000170.1:0-18750 GCA_052039105.1 Methyloceanibacter sp. | reverse complement strand
CGGCAGGAGGCGGACAGCATCAGTTCGGCGGAACAGGCGATGCAGGCCTTCGGCGACGAACCGACCGGCGCCTATTACCCGACCGGGACCGAGCGGGCGGGCAACATTGCCAAATGCGCAAGCGAGGACTGATGTCGGTGCGCGGGCGGGACCGCAAGGCGGAGCAGGGCTGCGGGGTTTGTCAGCCAAACTTAATGTTTCGGTAAGCTGGCGGCTTTTGCGCGCAATCGCCATATTTCGCGCCATGCTAGGTTAGGCGCTTGAGCGGAGAGGCAATTTGCGTCAGCAGACAGCAAGCGTGAGACGGTCGCGGTCTTTGGTCGCGATCCTCGCCTGCGCCGGCCTCACCGCTTCTCTCGCGCCGGCGGGCGTGGGAGAGGGCGAAGCGGCCGAGGGGCCGCCTCTGCGCGTCTGCGCCGACCCCGACAACATGCCATTCTCGAACGAAAAGGGTGAGGGCTTCGAGAACAAGCTCGCGGAACTCGTCGCCAACAAGCTCGAAGCCCGCCTCGAATATTCCTGGTTCCCCGAAGCCACCGGCTATGTGCCGAACACGATGGGCGCCGACGCGTGCGACCTGGTGATGGGTTACGCGCAGGGTACCGGCCTGATCGACGACACCAATTCCTATTATCACACCTCTTATGTGCTGGTGTATCGGGGGGACGACGCGACGCTTGCGGGCGTCGATCGCCTGTCCGACCCGCGCCTCAAAGACAAGTCGATCGGCTATTTCGCCAGAACGTTACCCGCCAGCATTCTTGCGATCCACGGCTTGGCGGGAACGGCGACGTCCTTCGATCCGCGCGCCTATGCCAGCTCTGCGGCGGCAACGTCGGCGATGCTGGGCGAGATCGCCGCAGGCAAGCTCGACGCGGGCATCTTGTGGGGCCCAATGGCCGGCTATTACGCCTTGCAGGCAAGCGCCCCACTCAAGCTTGTGCCGCTGGTGAAGGAGACCGCCGGTCCACGCACGATCTACGCCATCACCATGGGCGTGCGGCCCAACGAGCCGCAATGGAAGCACAAGATCAACAAGCTGATCGCCGAGAACCAGGACGAGATCGATGTGATCCTGGCGAGCTATAACGTCCCGGTGCTGGACGAGAAGGGCAATCCGATCTCCGCCGCGACGGCGGAGCGCTGAGCGGCGTCGCGCCCGCGCGTCACATCTTGCAAGTGCTCTCCGGCTCGTCGATGCCGAGCGTGTCCACCTCGATCTCCGGGTGGCTCGCATGCGGGAAGCCCTTCTGCGGCGAGACCGAGACGGGGACCTTGTCGGTGGCGACGAGGATCGGCTGGCGGAACTGTCCATCCCAGGAACGGAAATTCTGCTTGATGCCCTTGAATGGGGCGACTTGCAGATCGGGGCCCTGGATGAAAGCGGCGATCTTGGCGAAGTCGTAGTCCGGATTGCGGGTGATCGCATCGCCCACCGTGCGTGCCGCGACATAGGCCTGATAGTCGAGCGGCAGCAACAGGCGGTTGAAGTCCTTCTCGAAATTGTTGTTGGCCTGGGTCGCGCCCCATTTCTCGTGGCCCGGGCTCCAGGTCGTGGCGGTGAGTCCGGTAGTGCCGGCCACCGGGCGGGGGAGCGCACCGCCGCGATAGGGCATATAGGGTCCGAACAACTGGCCCTCGTCGGCGACGACGATGATCTGATAATCGGGTTCGGCGGCGAAGGCAGCGCCGGCGGCGCTCGCCTGCTTGCCGGGTGGAATTACGCCGACATCGTCGCGGCGTCCGCCGGAGACGTCCTTGTACTCGCGCGTGTCGACGATGGTGGCGCCGAAA
This sequence comes from Methyloceanibacter sp., assembly GCA_052039105.1. Lineage (GTDB taxonomy): Bacteria > Pseudomonadota > Alphaproteobacteria > Rhizobiales > Methyloligellaceae > Methyloceanibacter. Next base: position 16,956 of record JBQGDO010000170.1, on the reverse strand, counting down.
CGATTGGCGGCGCGCTTGACGGCGTCTGCATAAGCGAGATCGGCCGCCGTGGAGCCATGCACCAGCAGCCAGTTGGTCCATTTCTGGGAGATCAGGTACTGCGCCAGCGCGTCGGCCAACATGTAGCGGTCGGGCACCACATGCATGATGTTGCGCCGGCAATTCTCCTGCCGCAGCGAAACGTCGGTAGCGCTGACATTGAACAAGAGAATGTCCTTGTCCTTGGCCCAGTCCGACATCTTGAGCAGTGCATCGGCAGACGCATCCACGACGAAATAGTTGTGGCCGCTCTCATAGAGCTTGCCGAGCGCCTCGACCGCCTCGTCCGGAGATGAAACCGTCGCGGCCTCGACGCTGTAATCGTGGCCGGTGAAGCGGCCGCCGGCATTGTTCTCCTCGACCGCCATCTTGGCTCCCGCAACGCCCGCGTCGTCGGGCAGGACGTCGAGACGCGAGGCCGGCCGCGGATGGTCGCCGATCTCGCGGATATAGCCGATCTTGACCGCCTTGAGCGCAGGAGATTGCGGCACTTGAACCTCGAAGCCGCCCTCACGCTCGCGTGGCGGCTTAGTGTCCTCAGCGTCCGCCGGAGAAGGCGCCGACAGCAGACTGAATGCAGTCACGAGCGGAAGCAGCAGTGCGATGCCGAGGTGGAGAAAATGTTGCCTGAAAAAGCGGCAGGGGAAGCTGGACGGGAACTGCATGGTGGCGGGACCGATGACGCAGGGAAAGCGCCGGTTATCAGTTGCTTCAACTCGGCGATGCAGCTTGCGACGCGGGCAAGCCGAGCAGGTTCCGGCGCATGGTAGCGACAAAGAAATAGGCATTGCAAGGTGGAAACCCGGGGCGGAACATTTGGCACCAGTCGCCAAACTCCGGGGGGCCCATTAACTCTGGCTCCGTGCTATGCTGAGGCCATGGGATTCTCTGTAGGGTCGGCGCTTCGCTTCGGCTGGGAGACGTTCAAGCGACGGCCCTGGTTCTTCGTCGGCACGACTTTCGTCATCCTGCTCATCTCGGGCTTGATTAACGCCTTCACCAGCGGCATCGATGCTTTGTTCACGGGCTCTCCCCAAGAGCCTTCGCTTGCCGGCATGCTCGTCGACATCGCGCTCGGCACGCTGCTCAGCATGGGTATGACGGCGTTTTATCTCGTGGCGCACGATAGCCCCGAAGCGGCCGATCTCTCCCTGCTGTGGCATCCCCAGCCGTTCTGGAAATATCTCGGCATGTATGTCCTGGTCATTCTGGCGATCGCGGCGGGACTCATCCTGCTCATCGTGCCGGGCATCATCTTTGCGCTGATGTTCATGTTCGCACCCCTCATCGTGATCGAACGGGAGCTTGGTCCCATCGAGGCGATGAAGGAGAGCAGCCGCATCACGCGCGGGCATAAATGGCCGCTGTTCGGGTTCCTGCTTTTGCTCGTGCTGGTAAACCTGGCTGGGCTGCTTGCCCTCGTGGTCGGACTTCTCGTTTCGATGCCGGTTTCGATGCTTGCCTTCGTGCATGCCTATCGCACGTTGGCTGGCAAGGCGGAGATGCCGCCGTCCGATGCAGCAATGATGGCTCGCGCTGCTTAGCGAGACCAATCCACGCAGCACCGTCTGGGTGCCCGACTCCGGGCCGGGCATGACATTTCAATTTGGCGGAGACGCCTATTCGGCGGGGACCAGCGGGCGCTCGGCCTTGGCGGCCTCTGCGGCATTGCGCGGATTGCGGTAGACGAAGGCCGGCGCGGGCTTTGCCGCTTCCTCGCGGGCGAGGCGGACCATCTCGCCGTGATAGGGCGAGAGCGCGCAAGCCGGGTCGGTGTTGCGGGGATCGCCGGTGATCGCCATGGCCTGACAGCGACAGCCGCCGAAATCGATCTCGCGGAAGGCGCAGGAGCGGCAGGGCTCCTTCATCCAATCAGTGCCGCGGAAGGCATTGAAGGCGTCGGAGTTGAGCCAGATGTCGAGCAGCGGGCGATCCTGCACGTTGTCGAAGGTCAGCGTCTTGATCGTCTCGGCCGCATGGCAGGGGAGCACTTTGCCGGCAGGGGTGATGTTCATGAAGCCTTTGCCCCAGCCGCCCATGCAAGGCTTCGGCCGCTTGGCGTAGTAATCCGGCACCACCATGTCGATGGTGAGCACGCCTTTCAGCCGTTCGCGCTCGCGCTCGACGAACTCGATCGACTTCACCGTCTCCTCGTAAGTCGGGATCAGGGCGGCGCGGTTGAGATAGGCCCAGCCGTAATATTGCACATGCGCGACTTCGAGCCGCTGCGCGCCGAGCTTGACGGCAAGCTCGATATAACGGGGGACGTTCTTGATGTTCTGGCGGTGGATCGGCGCGTTGATGGTGAGCGGCAGCCCGATCTCGGTCACCCAGCGGGCAACGTCGAGCTTCTTGGCGGTGGCGCCGGGATAGGCGCCGATGCGCTCGGCGTTCTCCGCGTCGACGTCCTGGAACGAAATCTGCACGTGATCGAGGCCGCGCTTGGCGAGGTCCTCGAGGCGGGGCCGATTGAGCGTCACGGCGGCGGTGATGAGATTCGAGTAGAGCCCGGCCTCGTACGCCGCGGAGACGATGTCTTCCAGATCCTTGCGCGCGGTCGGCTCGCCGCCGGAAAGATGCACCTGAAGGATGCCCATCTCGCCGGCCTGCTTCATCACCGAGCACCACATCTCGGTGGAGAGTTCCTTGTTCACCCGCTCGAGCTCGATCGGATTGGAGCAGTAGGAGCACTGCAAGGGGCAACGATGCGTCAGCTCGGCGAGCAAACCCACCGGCGCACGGGCGCAAAGTGCTGCTTGCGCATCGCCGCTCACACCTTCGGTCGGCTCGTCGTCGACGACAGCCGTTTGGCAATGTTCCCCGGTCCTAAGCTCCAGTTCCTCGCTCATCCCTTGATATATCCCTTGTCGGCCAAACCTTGGAGCAACTCGATCACGTCGGCGCGGATCACGTCCGCCGATGCCGAATATTCCTTGGCCAGAGCCTGAACGATATCCTCCACGGTTCTTTGGCCGTCGCAGAGCTTGAGCACCGCGACGGCCGTCTCATCAGGCGTCAGCACCCGCTCGGGCGCCAACAAAATCCAACGGCCACGCCCCGCATCGTGACGGAGCTTGAGATAGGCCGGCAGTTGAGGCCGCGTCTCCTGTCCGACGATCAGGCGTGTAGGAGAGGCGGTCTCGGTCATGCTTTCCCCGGCACGAAGGCGCCGGGCGGAATCAGCCCCGGCTCGACATAAGCGTAATGCAGCGCATCGAGCTGCGCCCAGAGCACGTTACATTTGAAGCGAAGCGCATCGAGCGCCGCGTTCTGTGCCTCCGGCGTGCGGGCGTTGCGCTTGACATATTCCAGCGCGAAGGCCGCATCGTCGGGTGCCTGGGTGAGGCGGCGCTTGAAATAGGCCATCACCTTGTCGTCGATGAAGTCGTAATTCTCGAGCATGCCGGAGATACGCTCTTTGTGGATCTTCGGCGCGAACAGCTCGGTCAAGGACGACGCGACCGCTTCGACCAAAGTCTTCTCGCGCACAAAATTCACATAGGACTCCACGGCGAAGATCGTCTCGGGCAGGGCGCCCTTGCGGGAAATGACATAATCGCGGTCAAGGCCGAGCCCGTCGGTCAAGACCAGCCAGCGCTCGATGCCGCCTTCCTCTTCGCCGAACCCGTCATGATCCATGATGCGATGGATCCAGTCGCGCCGCAGCTGCCGGTCATGGCAGCGGCTCATCAGGGCGGCGTCCTTGCGCGGCACGGCCGATTGATAGCAGTAGCGATTCAGCGCCCAGGCCTGCACCTGGCCCTTGTTCAGCTTGCCGCCATGCAGCAGCTTATGAAACGGATGTTTGTCGTGATAGCGCTCGGCGCCGATGGCGCGCAGCTCCTGCTCCAGTTCCTCGGGACTCATGATCTTGGTCACGGTGTTTTTCCTCTTGCTACCCAGTTCAGATGAGGAACCTGGATAGTCCTCCCTAGAATTCACCGCCTTGATGCACCTCAACCGGTCGGCAGATGCGCAATCATGGCTTGGGCATACTTCTCCATTCTTAATATAGGAAGCGCGAACGAGCCGCGCATGACCTCGTTATGAACGGGACCTGGATGCCACATTAAGAAAACCTGAAAACGAGACTTGAAGCCGTCCGCTTGGAACGTATCTCAAGCGGCTTTTCTGCGCCACCCAATCGGGCAGCCGAAAAGCGAAACGGCGACCCCGCTTTCGCCGGATCGCCGCCTGCAGTCTTCCGAGATGAGAGAGCGGATTAAGCGCGATCCAGCTCCGCCGGCAGGTAGCTCGTCACTTCCATGCCGGACTCCGTCTCCTCAATCGTCGGCTTGTGCCACTCACGCATGTAGCTCTCCTTCCGCGAGTTTGGTCCAAGCTTCGACCTACGCAGCCGCGTTTTGCGAACCCGGATTTCGGCTGCGCAGGTTCAACCATTTGAATATGGGCGGTGACGATGATAATTTCCAATCGTATTTTGTTATAGAAGCATAAGCGCGTCTTATCGGCATGGTTTCGTTGCGCCAACTCCGTTATTTCGAATCACTGGCGGAAACCCATCATTTCGGCCACGCGGCGGAAGCCTGTGCGGTCAGCCAGCCGGCGCTCAGCATGCAGATCAAGGAGCTTGAGGATGAGCTCAAGGTAAGCTTGGTGGAACGGCGGAAATCGGGCGTGGAGCTGACCGAGCAAGGCGAAGAGGTCGCCAGGCGCGCGCGCAACATTCTCGCCTCGGTGCGCGACCTGCTCGATTACGCCAAGCATCAGGAGGGGGTGCTCGCAGGAGCGCTCAAGCTCGGCGCCATACCCTCGATCGCGCCGTATCTCTTGCCGGTGGCTCTGCCCGAGTTGCAGCGTCGGTTTCCCGGACTCAACCTTCAGCTTCGCGAGACGGTGACGGCTAATCTCGTGCGTGAGCTCGTCACCGGCGACCTCGATCTGATCCTGATCGCGCTTCCCATCGAGGATCCGGAGGTCGAGACTTATTATTTGTTCGACGATCGCTTCATCCTTGCCACCAAGGCGGCCAAAAGCAACCGGGGGCTCCGCCATGCGAATGCCGATATGATCGCCGATCATCGGTTGCTGTTGCTCGAGGAAGGCCATTGTTTGCGGGATCAGGCGCTGTCCTATTGCCACATGGTTACGCCAGAGGCGCGCGACAGCTTCGGCGCATCGAGCCTCGCCACTATCGTGCAGATGGTTGCCAACGGCTACGGGGTGACGCTTCTGCCGGAGATGGCGATCGCGAGCGAAATCCATTCGAGCGGCGATATCCGTTTGTTGCGCTTTCCCGCGCCCGAGCCGAAGCGCGAGATCGGACTCGCTTGGCGCAAGACTTCGCCGCGCAAACGGGATTTCATTCAATTCGCGGGACTGCTACGCGAGCTCGCGCCGCGGCCGGGCAAGCAAAAGCTCAAGTAGCGCGAAGCGGCGGAGCGCTTATAAGGAGGTGCCGAGCGGAGCCGCGCGCGGCAAGCACGAGGAGGCCCGTCACGCTTAGCATCCAAATTCTTCTCATCGTCAGTCTGGCGATCTACGCGCGGGCCGGGTTCGTGGCGCTTAGCCGTGCGATCTCCGACTATTATGTCGCCGGCAGGCTCGTGCCCGGCATCTTCAACGGTATGGCGATCGCGCTCGGCCTGTTGCCGGCGATCGTCATGACGGGGTTTGGCGCTGCCCTCGGCCAGGGTTGGGACGGAGCGACCTTGCTGGTGCTTGGCGGGGCAGGAGGGTTGCTGCTCGCCGGTGTCCTGATCGCCCCTTACCTGCGTAAATTCGGCGGCTATACGCTGCCCGATTTTCTCGCCGAGCGATTCGAGGGAGCGGGACTGCGGCCGCTCGCCTTGCTCGCCGTGATCGGCTGCTCGTTTCCGCTCCTGGCCGCGACTTTGATGGGGCTCGGCGCGCTGACCATGCGTCTGTTCGGCGTCGAGGCCGAAACCGGGCTCGCGCTTGCCGCGATCATGCTGCTCTTGTGCAGCGTGGTGGCTGGGATGCGCTCGGCAAGCCTCGCGCAGATCGCTCAGTATGGCGTGTTGGTGGCGGTTTCCCTGGTGGTGCTCGCGTTACTGTTCTGGCAGCGCGGAACGCTGTTCCCGATCTTCAGCGTCGAAGAAGTCCGCGCCGCCTTTGCTGCCCCGGGCCTCGAGGGCTTCGCTGCCCGCGATCCAGCAAACCGGTTTGCGTTATTTTTCTGCCTCGCCGCCGGCGCGGCAGCGCTGTCGCATCTTCTGCTGCGGGGGCTGGTAACGCCGTCCGTCGGCGAGGCGCGAACCTCGTTCCTCTGGGCGTTGCCCTTCGCTGCTCTGCTCTGTTTCCTCGCCGCGCCTTACGTGCTGCTCGCCGGCACCGAGGCGAGCTTCACGTCGGGCCTTCTCGCGATTGGCGGGATCGCCGGCCTGCTTGCCCTTGGCAGCGCGCTCGCGCTTGCCGTCGGCAACACCTCGTCCTTCGACCTCTTCTTCAAGACGTTACATCCCGCCGCCTCGACCGGGCAGCGTATCTCGGTGGCGCGGATCGCGGTCGTGCTTGCCACCGGATTGGCGGCGTGGGCCGCGCTGGAACTGCCCGATACGATTCCAGCTTTGGCGGGAACGGCATTTTCGCTCGCGGCAAGCGCGTTTCTGCCGGCGCTCCTGCTCGGCATCTGGTGGAAGCGGGCGACGGCCGAAGGCGCACTCGCCGGCATGCTCGCCGGGCTTGCCGTATGCCTCTATTACATGCTGGCCCCGCGCTACATCCCGTTCGCCTTCTATGAGAGCTCGAGCTTCCTCTCCAACGCCACGCAAGAGGCTGCGTCGCACTACGAGGCATTGCAGCAGAGCTACTACCTCGCCGACGAGGCAGGCCGGGCCGCAGCACTCGCGGCCTGGGAGGAGGCGGCGCGACCGCTCGCCAATTGGTGGGGAGTGGCGCGAGAGTTCGCGGCGCTATTCGCGGTTCCTGTCGGATTTCTCACGATGATCGGCGTGAGTCTGTTCACGCCGGAGCCGTCGCGGAAGATACAGAGCTTCGTGGAAGACCTGCGCAAGACGCAGCCGGCCTAGCTACTCCGCGGGATTGGCGGCAGATTGGGATGACGGCGGCGACGCGTCCACGCCGTCGAGCACGCGGAAGGAATCGCGAAAGCGCACCGCCTCCTTGCTGGTGGCGTGGCCCCTCGGGCCGGCGGTGACCAGCATATAGATACGATCGCCGGCCGGCACGACGTCGATCAGGTGGCTGAGCTTGGTCTTGCTGTCATCGGAAATGGCCTCGAAGCCCGAGTGCCCGGCGATGGTCGCGGGTCCGCGTTTGCGCAGCCGCGACTCGCTACCCTTGGCATAGGCGTTGACCAGCTTGAGATAGGTGTCGGCATCAGGCGCCGGGCCCTTGCCTTGCGGATATTCGAACACCACCACGCTGTAGACGGTGTCCTCGCCGACGCTCACTTGATAATCGAATTGCAGCAGGGGGTTCTGCCCCTCCACCTGCGTGCTTGCGGTCTTGGGCGCGCCTGGGAAAGAAATCGCGAAGCCCCGCTCGGCCGACTGGAACTCGTTCCATTGCGGCTCGCCTTCGGCGGGGGCCGGCGCGTCCTCGGCGAACGCGCCCGACACGACCGTGGCGAGCACAAGCAGGCCAAGCGCCGCACCTCGCACCGACATTGCCGCCGCCTCCCTAAGGTCCGTTCGAATCGGAATCTTAGCCGATAAGCGCCCGAGGTTCATCCGGGCGTTCGCGTCCATCCCCTAACCTTGCGAGGTGGATTTCAACGCCCGCGCATACATGGCCTCGACGTCTCGCTTGAGCGCCCGGCGGGACTCCGGACGCAGATAGAGCATATGCCCGCCGGCATAGTCCTCGATGGTGATCGGACTTGCGCCTTCGAGCGGAGGCAATTGCTTCACGAGATAGGCAGGCGCGAGATAGGGCGTAATCAAGTCGGTATAGCCGGTGGCGATGAACACTTCGAGCGCACGGTTGGCGGCGCGGGCATTCTGGATGTCGGTCAAGGCCCCGGCATAACCTTGTCGCGTCGGGCTGGTGCCGAAATCCCATTTCGAGCGCACATCGCGATTGAGCAGCCGGTAGCTTGCGTCGGTCTTATAGCCGAGCTCCGCTTGCGCATATTGCACGAAGGCGTTGGTCCAGAGCGGAACCGTGGAATCGAGTACAGGGTCCGGACCGCGCGGCCAGTGACTTGCGGGATTTGGATCGGGTCCGCTGATGCTGCCGTCGTAACGGCTCAATAGCTTCGTGTTGGCGCGATCGAATTCCTTGATGAAGACGGAGGGTGAGATGCGCGCGAAATTGCGGCGCACGATGTCCTCTGGAAGCCCGGTCAGCCGCGCAACGGTCGTGCTCGCGGCATCGCTGCCTTCCACCGCGCCGGAGGCAAGCTCGACAAGATAATCGGAGAGCGCATAGGACTCGGCCTCTTTCAGCGCGTCGGCAAGAGCTTCGCGCTGCGTCATGCCTTTGCTCTCGAGATTGACCGCGGCGTAGGAGGGCAAGGTCAGCGCCCAGGGCAGGGGGTCATAGTCCTCGCCATGCAATAGCGCGAATTCGAGCGCGGGCGAAATCAGCACCAGTCCGCTCGGCGAGATCCCGCCCGTCTTCTGCAGCGCGCGCGTGATGGTCGCGGCACGGAAGCCGCCATAACTCTCGCCGGTGAGGAAGACCGGTGACGACATGCGGCTCGCATCGATGAGGAAACGCCGGATGAAGTCGGCGAGCGCCTGCGTGTCCTGCTCCACGCCCCAGAAATCGCCTTCCGACTTGCCCTCGCCGACACGGCTATAGCCGGTGCCGACCGGATCGACGAAGACGAGATCGGTGAAATCGAGCCAACTTGCATCGTTGACCAAGAGGCGCGGGGGCGGCCCCTGCAATTCGCCCTTGTCATTTGCCTCGACGGTCTTCGGTCCGATGGCGCCGAGATGCAGATAGGCCGAAGCCGCGCCCGGACCGCCGTTGAACACAAAGGTGATCGGCCGCCTCGTGTCCTCGGGCTCGCGCATATAGGCGACGTAAAAAATGCTGGCGAGCGTCTTGCCCTTGTCGTCGCGCAGCGGGAGCGTGCCGACCTTGGCGCTGTAGGGCACGTCGATGCCGCCAAGACTGATGGAGTGACGAGTTACGGTCGGGAGCGCATGCGTGTCGGTGTCGGGCTTGGCTTCCGGCGCCGGTGTCGCTGCGGATTCCGTCTGTGGAACCTGCGCCGTCTCTTCCGCCGGCGCGCTCGCGGGAGCGAACAGGACCGTGATCAGCGCACCGAGCATCAGCGCCCGGCAGAAGCGGCCGAAAAACTTCGTCACGTTGTCTTCTCCTGTCGGATTCTTCATTTGCTTAGTGGCAGGGCCGTTCAACGAAGGTAGGAGCGAAGTAGGGTGGAAACCAGGGGGTTTGGCACGCGCCCGGCCCCTTTCCGGCCGGAAAGCGTGCGCTCTATTCGCCGCATCGAAACCCCGTGATATTCGCGCCACGCGGGCTCGGCGCCACTGCGCTAGGGCCCACAAAATGATATGCCGTGAAGGCTTTAGCCGCTAATGTAAAGCCGAGCGTAAAGCTAGTCGCCCACGCATGCCGCCCCGAAGATCCGGCGTTTCCCCGTCTTCGCGTCCTCGCCGGAGCGGTTGCGGCATTGCACCTCTCGATGGCGGCATGACTTCCACGGCGGGGGAGTGGAAGTCGCGCAAATTGCGTGTCAGTCCTCCGGAGGCGAAGTTCTTGATGAGTCTTGTGTCCAATGAGGCTCGCCATGGACCCGAGGTCTAGGGGAGCCGATCCGCATGGCCAGTCCTATGCGTGAGAAGCGCGTTTGGCCCCCGCAGAGGGATGCCGATGGTGAATCCGTCGCTGCATTCGAAGCCGCCGTCGCCGTCGTCAAAGAGACGGTGGTGCGCTCGGGCGAGGTGCTGGTTTCCGCCAAAGAGGACTTAAACGACCATCAGCGCTGGCTGAAGGCGCAGACGGAAGCGGTTCTGGCCGATCGCGAGCGGCATGACCGTTGGCTGCAGCGGCAGCGCGAGCGGCAAGAAGTGCTTGAACGGCGCGAGCAGAAACGCGCCAGGCGCCGCGCTGCGCGTCAAGCCGCCGTGCAAGCCGTCGGAGATGCGATCGGCCGCGTGCTGTTTGCCATCCGTTCGGCCATCTGGTCGGTGATCGCAAGGATCGTCGCCGGGTTCCGGTATCTAGGTGCGTCGATCGGCGGCGCGTTCGGCTCAGTCTTTGCGCAGCTTCGCCGTCTCGTCGCGTCGTTTGTGGCGGCGGTCGGCAACGCCTTCGGTTTTGCCGGCGTCGCGGCGCGCGCCGTCATTCGGTCGACGTCGACATCCATCGCGTTCGGCGTGAGCGCGGCCGGTGCCAAAGTTCAACACGTGGCGCCGTCCGCAGGCGGCGGCCTCTCGGTCGCGTTTGGCGGCGTCGCGGCGCGCGCGAAAGACGCCTCGCGCGGCGTGCGCCGGTCGCTTGGCGGTGCCTTCGCTTGGCTCTCGGTCCAGGCGGATGCGATCACGCACAAGATCGGCGAGACACTCGCGCCGGCGGGGCGGACCATCGCGGGCAAGGCCTATGCGCTGATGCCCGCACTTTGGGACGGCCTCGCCAAGTCGGGGCTCGCCGCCAAGGCGGTCATCGACCGCGGAACGGCGCGTCTGCATGGGTTTTTGCCGTCGGCCAAAGCCCCTGCGGCGACAAGCGAAAACGCGCTATCTTGGCGAGGGTTAAGGGGGTTCGATCTGAGCCAGATGCTCATCATCGCCGGAGCTCTTCTCTTGGTCGTGGGCGGCCTGATGCTGGGCGGCGGGTTGATGCTGCGCGCCGGGACCCCAGCGTCTCCGGTGGCGGAGGCGCCGCCCGGGGAAGCCATCGCTTGGCTGTTCGAGCACAAGACCTTCCCGCTGGATGAGCGCTCGATCTTCATGTCCAATCTCACCCCGGAGGGAGTGCGTATCAAAGGCTTTTCGATCGGCGCGGTGAATATGGAAGACGAGCCGGTCGAGCATCTCGAAGGGGTCATCAAGCCGGACTATCACGGCGAGGAGCTGAAGCTCGATGTGATCGTCGTGCGGCCCGGCCTTGACGGTGAAGCGGCGCCCGCAGCTGAGACTCCCGTCGCTGGGCCAGCCGAGACTATCGCAAACGAGCCAGCGGCCGAGACTGTCGCCGAGGACCAAGCCGCTGAGACAGCCGTCGACGCCGCCGCGGAGACGCAATCGGGTACCATTCCACCGCAGGCACCGTTCAAGCTCGTGTTCCTCTTCCCAGGCGCCGAAGGAACGAGCGGGATGACTCCTGCCGACGTGGTGAAGGAGTCAGGTGGCATCCTGCTCAAGGTCCGCTATGAGATCGCCGGCAAGCAGCGATCCTTCATCCAGTATCTCCCGGCCTCGTTCCTGGAAGAGCAGCTTTCCGAGCTGCAAGCCGAAGCCAAGGGCTCTTGAGCTGGAACGTCACGCACTGTCGCGTGTTTTACCCGCATGACCAAAGCCGAAAATCGAAGCAACCAGGCTGACCGCGACGGGCCGAGCCGCCCCGAAGATCCCGATACGCAGCGCCTGAAGCGTAGCAAACGCTTGCTGCGAAACGACATGCTGCCGGACGGTGCAGCGATGGTAGTTCAAGCGGGCGATGAGGAGCAGGACAGCGAGACGAAAGCGGCCCTGAAACGCGCCACCGGCGACCGGGATCGGGAGGAGGCGCGCTAGAAGCAGTCGATCGATCTCGATGCGCAGCCTCTAATGCTGAGGCACGCCTTGAACTGGGTGCAGCAGCGCAGACTGCAGCCTGCAATCTCGGCGCTCGGATCCAAGGCCCGCGCCGTGCACACGCTGCTGCAAGACCGAAAATCGTCGTTACAGACGCGCACGCTCTGGCTGCCCGGCCCACACGGCGACAGGGAGGGTTGCAGCGACTGGACAGGCGGCACGGGAGCGGTCTGCGCATGGAGCGGCGGCGCGGCGATTGCCAGCGCAAGCCCAAGGATGAGAAGCAGAAATTTGGCCATGGATCTCGAGCCGTCCCCCGGCGGCTGGCCTAACAGCGTGCGGGAAGCGTCCCCCTAGAGGCCAGCACGCGTCAAGCGGCAACTTCCCGCATCACCAAATAGTCAAAAAGCGGAGTGAGTTTGGCCGGGACTGCCGGGGAAGGAAGGGCGCTCTCTTTGCGAATTCTCATCGCGCTCATGCTGCTCGCGCCGCTTGCAGCGACGCAAGGATGCGCCACACAGGACCGTGCCTCGCGGGCTGCGGAGCAAGCGGCGCTCGCGGAGAGTGAGGACGACGCATTCTGCCGGGAGAAGGGAGCGCCGGACAGCGAGGCCTACGAGGCCTGCCGCAAAGGCCGAGCCGATGCGCGCGCGCAAGCAGCGGCGGTGCAGGAACAAAGACGGCGGGATTTCGACCGCACCCTCGGCGCTGGCACCGAAGGGCAAACGGGCTTCTAGGCCCGGTGTCGCGCTCCGCCGGCATGCCAAGTCGTTAGCGTTGGTTAATCAAACAAAAATCGGAGGGCTTGACCTCCCCAGGCACGCAAGGCCAAGACTCTGCCGATAGGCGAGTGCAAAAGGGGAGAGAGATGACCCGCAAACAATTAAGTGTCGTCATCGCGATGGGCGCCATCGCGCTGTTCAGCTTCGCTGGGCAGGTAGAGGCCGGGACATGTCAGCCGGTCAAGGCGAAGGGAGTGGCGGCAAAACTGGCCACGGCCCAGGCCTACGCGCAAGCCGATCTCAAGCAGACAGCCAAGCATATGGGCGGCAAGGTGACGCAGACATCGATGAACTGCGTGCCCGGACCGTCAGGCTATAGGTGCAAGATCGACGCTGTCGTTTGCCCGAAGTAACCGGTGGAAGGATGGTTGAGAGATGATCAAAGCGATCATGACAGGTTCCGTGTTGGCGTCCGCGCTTCTGCTTGCTGCTCCGGCGAAGGCCGACTGGCTGTGCGGACCCGACAGATGCGTTTGGGTCGAGTATGACGTGGTGGAGCCGCTCTATGCGTTGAGCTGGGCACCGCCCGTCAGGCCAAGCTGCTTTTGGAAGCAAGGCATCCTCGGCCGGTGGAAGATGATCTGCCCGTAATCACGTTCGATTTCGCGGGGCCAAACGGGTCGGTATCTTGCCTGTTTGGCCCTGCCAACTGAAATGCCCGAACCAAAGCTCCGACTCGGGAGTTCGACGAATGTCAAACCAAGAAAAGTGTCAGTGCCAATCCTCGGCCCACGGCCATCGCCCCGGAAAGTGTTCCCTTCCGGCGGTCGACGATGGTTTGTGCAAGGAGTGCAACGAAGAGACGCGGGCGGCAGAGGCGAATCCTTACGGAACGCAAAACCGCACGTTCTCGGACCGGTAGCTCAGAGAATGGTGCCGGGTGGAGGATTCGAACCCCCGACCTACTGATTACAAATCAGCCGCTCTACCTGCTGAGCTAACCCGGCTCTTGGCCGTCCATGAGTTAAGCGCCAAACCCGCGGCTGGCAAGCACGCCGGCGGAGGCTCAGAAACTATAGCTGACGTCGCCGTAGACGCCGAAGCGCTCGCTGGTGAAATCCTTGAGCGCAGGAGCAATGCGTCGTATTGCGGTGCAATTGCGGCCTATTACGGCTATTTGCGGCGGCTGAGCAGAACGCCGGCGAGGAAGGCGATGGCGAGGATGCCGACCGGGCCGACTTGCTGCATCACGCGGCCGACGCTCTGATCGAGCACGGTTGCGCCTTCGCCGACCGCGGCTTGCATGCTCGGCGCCTGCGCTTGCCGCTTCTTTGCGAAAAGAGGCAGCGTGGCGAGGATCAGAACACCGAGCAGAGCAAGGCAGGCGGCGACGATGCCCGCAGCCTCGGTCGGGGTAAAGCCGTAAGACAGGACCAGCGCATGATAGGCGGCGATCAGGCCGAACACGGCGGCGGCGATCAGCACGACCGCTGCCACCATCACGACAATGGCTTGTCGCAAAGAGCGCTCGACCGATTCCTTGATGCGAAGCCCGATCTGGAAGGACGAGAGCAGCGCAAGCGCCGAGCGGAGCATCGAGAGGTCCGCCTAGCGCCGCGTGAAGACGCCGAACAGGAAGCCGAGCCCCGCGGCGATCGCCACGGCCTGAAGCGGGTTGCGCCTAATCGCCTCCTCGGCCTCGTAGGCGGTCTCCATCGCCTTGTCTTGAGCGCGGCTGACCTGGCCCTTGGCGATGCGGGTCACGGTCGAAGAGAGGCTTTGCAGATCGGCGCGGATGGCATCAATCTGATTGGCAAGGTCGTCGGCATCACGGGCGCTGGTGCCGGCGCGCTTGGCGCCCGTACGGATATCGTCGGTGGATGACATGGGGGTTTCCTTCCTTGGGGAAATTGCCAGGGGGATGGTCCGTTAGGCAACTCTGGTCGTGCGGCCTTCGTTCCGTCGCGCGTCTCTCGGCTGCTTCTGTTCGCGTTTTGCTTCAGACACCTATGCGCCGACTGTTAACATCCTGCAACAGGGCGAGGCTTGTTCGCCTGCATGGTTGCCGGAGGCTTGCCTAAGGCGGGGGCGCCTTCTAGACTTTGGCCTGGCCGAGGTGCCGCTCAAAAGGGGGAGAGCATGGGCATGTGCCGGACCGGACTGGCGGTCGCCGCCTTGGCTATCATTGTCATTGCCATGCCTGTGCCGGCTGCGGCGGCAAGTGCCGCGCTTTCGATCTCTGGCAGGACCGCATTCAACGCCGAGGCGGCGAGGCTCGGACAGCCCACCTTCCATCGCCACCGGGCGCAGTCCTTCTATTGCTATCCGAAAAACTATTGGTGGTTCTATCGCCCCTACACCACGGGGCTCGATGGGCACGCCCGCTGCATGCCCTACTTCCATTATCTCGGGCCGGGCGGACGGCGCGGCAAAGCCGACGACTACATAAAGTAGGGGCCGAAGCCGGCGCCTCGACAAGCATCCGTTAACCCTAACGATACCAGCGAAGGCGTAGTGTCACGACGCCTTCGCGCGAGTCGCGCGGGGGAGGCTGGCCCTCGTGGAGTCGCAAAAATGAAAGTCGTGCTCTCGTTCTTCATGGCCTTGGCGCTCGTGGCCGGGGCGAGTTTCGCAATGGACACCGCCAAGGCCGGTGGCGACCTCTTGGTCGATGAGGGCTACGGGGGGTGCTACGGCGCGGCCTGCGGCGCCTATCTCGTGCCGGCGCCGAACCCGATCCCGCTGCGCCGGCTGAGGCCAGTGCCGGCGCCCGGCTTGTGCAACGGTCCGGGCTGCGCCAATTCCGCCAACGCCTATGCCGCGCCGCCGCCTTGCGGCCAGGCGGGCTGCGGCGGGACCGCCTTCATCTATTATCCGAAGCGGACCTATGCCTATTGGAAGCAGCCGCTCTATACCGCCTGCTTCCCGGGGCCGGGCAATTGCTATTGGCGGCGCGACTGCTGGTACGACTCGTTCGGGCGACGCTTCTGCAACTAGCCAGTCTTCAAGCTCGCCCAGTGGAGGGCGACCGCCGCGGCGTTGGAGACGTTGAGGCTCGCCAGCGTGCTTTGCGTGGAGATGCGACAGAGCAGGTCGCAGTGCTCGCGCGTGAGCTGGCGCAAGCCCTTGCCTTCGGCGCCGAGCACGAGTGCAAGCGGGCGCGGCAACGGCGCTGACTCGAGAGTATTGTCCGCCCCTTCGGCAAGGCCGACGCGCAACACGCCGCGTTCGCCGAGCTCAGCAAGTGCTTGAGAGAGATTTTTGACCAGCACGATGGGGACGATGTCTAGCGCGCCGCTCGCTGCCTTGGCCAGCGCGCCCATGAGAGGAGGACTGTGCCGCTCGGTCATCACGAGCCCTGCGGCGTCGAAGGCAGCGGCGGAGCGAAGCGCCGCGCCGACATTTTGCGGATCGGTCACCTGATCGAGCACGAGCAGGATGCCGTTTGGGTCGACTTCATCGAGCCCGACCGGCGGCAGAGGCTCGGCTTCGAGCAGGATGCCTTGATGCACCGCGTCGGCGCCGAGCAGCCGATCAAGATCGCGCGGAGTGGTCGGCTCGGGCTTGAGCCCGCGCTTGGCAAGGAGCGGTGCCAGCCGCTGCGCAGCGTTCTCGGTGGCGACGGCGCGCAAGATGGTCCGCTTGGGATTGGCTAGCGCAGCTTGCGCGGCATGGAGCCCATAGAGCGTGACCCGGTCGGAGGTCTCGCGGCGCGGGGCGTGCCTCCGTTTTGTCCGCCAAGGCGGATTTCCGGGCTTTTTTGGATGCGGTCTAGGCCGGCGCATCTGGGGCACGTTTCCGGTTCGGGGTGAAGTTGCGGGAAGGCCAGGGAAATTTCGCGCTAAACCCCTGATTTACAGTTGACAGAGACTGAAGCGCTACCCATAAAACCGGGTATGGCGGACCCTGCCGGCCGACGGCGGGGCGTTTTTGCTTGGTTAAAAATCACCAGTCAATCCAGCTTCGCTGTCCAAGGAGGGGTGCCCGAGTGGCTAAAGGGGACGGGCTGTAAACCCGTTGGCTATGCCTACGTAGGTTCGAATCCTACCCCCTCCACCAACCACTCCTCATAACAGGCGGATGGATTTGCGGGTGTAGCTCAATGGTAGAGCAGCAGCCTTCCAAGCTGAGGACGAGGGTTCGATTCCCTTCACCCGCTCCAGCATGTTAGGCCGCCCGAGGTGCTGCAAAGAATGGAAAAGGCGGCGTGAGGCGTTCGGAGCAGGCGATAGGAGTGTAGCTCAACTGGCTAGAGCACCGGTCTCCAAAACCGGGGGTTGGGGGTTCGAGTCCCTCCACTCCTGCCAAAAGCGAGGCGCGAGAGCGGAGGTCAGAGGTTAGGCGAGGCGGCAAGGTTACAGATGGCGAGAACCAATCCATTCGAATTCATCCAGCAGGTGCGGACCGAAGTGTCCAAGGTCACCTGGCCGACGCGGCGCGAGACGCTGATCACCACGGCGATGGTGATGCTGATGTCGGTGGTGGCCGCGCTGTTCTTCCTCGGCGCTGACTGGGTGATCAGCAAGGTCGTCACGCTG
>JBQGDO010000169.1:0-2867 GCA_052039105.1 Methyloceanibacter sp. | reverse complement strand
TGCCGGCATGGTGGTGGCGCTCGACGCATTCGGCCCGGTCACGGACAATGCCGGCGGCATCGCTGAGATGGCGGGCCTGCCCAAGGAGGTGCGCAAATCCACCGATGCGCTCGACGCCGTCGGCAACACCACCAAGGCAGTGACTAAGGGCTATGCCATCGGCTCAGCCGGCCTCGGCGCCCTGGTGTTGTTCGCGGCCTACACCGAGGACCTGAAATATTTCGCGGCCAATGCCGACAAGTTCCCCTATTTCAGCGGGGTCGACCCGACCTTCACTTTGTCCAATCCATACGTGGTGGTCGGCCTCTTCCTTGGCGGCCTGCTGCCCTATCTGTTCGGCGGCATCGCCATGACCGCAGTCGGGCGCGCAGGCTCCGCCATCGTCGAGGAGGTGCGCCGTCAGTTCAAAGAGAAGCCCGGCATCATGAAGGGCACCGATCGTCCGGACTACGGTCGCGCCGTCGATCTGCTCACCCGCGCGGCGATCAAGGAGATGATCGTCCCTTCACTTTTGCCAGTGCTGTCACCCGTCGCGTTCTTCTTCATCATCAACGCAATTGCCGGCAAGAGCGCCGCATTTTCTGCGCTTGGCGCCATGTTGCTCGGCGTGATCGTTACCGGCCTGTTCGTCGCAATCTCCATGACGGCGGGCGGCGGCGCTTGGGACAATGCCAAGAAATATATTGAGGACGGGAATTACGGCGGCAAAGGTTCCGAGGCCCACAAAGCCGCGGTGACCGGCGACACTGTCGGCGATCCTTATAAGGACACAGCCGGTCCCGCCGTGAACCCAATGATCAAGATCACCAATATTGTGGCGTTGCTCTTGCTAGCCGTGCTCGCGCACCAATAGGTGCACAATTCGGTCAGATGCCTCCGGGACGGGTCGGGTCGATGCCCCGTTGCGGGGCGCCCTTGAGCTGCCCGCGATTGGCGAGGTTGCCGAAGATCTGCTCGACAAAACTGAGGTCCTTGCCACGGGCAGGAGTCTCGGCCTTCATGTAGTTGACGACGATGCCGTCTTTCAGTCCGTAATGGGCGACTTCTTGCACGTTCTGACTGCCGTCGAAATAAACTGCGACGACCTGCCGGTCGACCTCCCGCGGCTTGAGGAAGGCGACGGTCTTCTGCGTCGTCGAGATGTAGTAATAGCCGTCACCGCCGACCGTGCTTTTGGTGTCGGGGGAGCCGAGGATGTTGGTGACCTGTTCTTTGGTCATGCCGGGCTGCACCGCATAGACGTCCACGTCCGTAAAGACGTGTCCGTGGCGATCGATCTGTGCGTTGCACCCTGCGAGCGTCAAGGCACCCAGCAGCAGCGCGGCAAGCGCGGGTAAGCAAGCCTGGATGGAGGCGGGTGTAGCCTTACGCAAGTCCCGTTGTCCCCTCGATAGGCCCCGTCCCGCGAGACCCGACGCCGTGCGAGGCTAGACGAAGTGGCTCCTTCCTTGAACCCCTTGCGCTTCTTTGCCCCGTGGCGCCGCGATGATGCAGCTAAACTCTATGGCGCGATTGTGGCGCAGGCGCGGCTTCCCGTTTTCTACCAAAGCCTTGGCATTCCAGACAGGCTCGAGGGCCGCTTTCTCGTCCTGTCGATCAACTTGTTCGCCGTGCTTCATCGTCTCAGCCAAGGCGGCAGCGAGGGCCGTCGCCTGGCGCAGTCCCTGAGCGACCGCTTTGCCGACGACATGGAGACCGTGCTTCGTGAGCTCGGTACCGGCGACCTGGCGATAGCGAAGCAGATGCGCAAACTTGCCGCTTCGAGCCAGACCTTATTGCAGACCTATGCCGACGCTTCGGCGCGCGGGGAGGAGGCTCTGGCGGCGGGCATCGCTGAGATGTTTCCTCTCCTGCAAGATGCCAAGAAGGATGCAACCTTGCACCTTGCGCACTATCTAAAGCTGGCGACGCGCGAGCTCGAGACGCAGCCCGTCTCGCTTCTCGCCGCCGGCGAGGTAAGATTTCCGAAGGTGGAGTGAATGACTGCCAGAGATGATAGCCCGACCCCGCTTGTACGGCTTCTGCGGGCCGATGAGATCAAGGAGGATGCAAGCGGCGAGGTAACGGCAACGCAGGCCGAGATGGCCTCTATCGCGCGGCTGCTCGATCTCCTGGCGCTTGACCGTCTGGCGCTTACCTACAGGCTGGCACGGGGCGGGGCGGGGCGTTTGCACCTTTCTGGCCGTGTCACGGCGCGCCTAACGCAAACTTGCGTGGTCTCGCTTGAGCCGGTTGACTCCGACCTCAATGTGCCCGTTGAGGTAGACTTCTGGCCGACGCCATTGTTCGAAGCGCTTGAAGACAGCGCGGGTGAGCCGACCCATTCGGATCTGGCCGATTGGCCCGAGCCGATTGTCGAGGGAAAGATCGATCTCGGCCCCATTTTGTACGAAACGCTTGCCACGGCGCTCGACCCCTATCCCAAGCGGGAAGGGGCAAGCTTCGAATGGTCGCAACCGGGCACCGAAGCCCCCGAGCCCTCTAAGACCGGCCCGTTTGCCGCGCTTGCGGCTTTGAAGCGCGACTAAGGCCGGACGGCCCAAGGAAAAACGGGTTGTCACTGGCTTGCTTTTAAGTCTATTCGGGTCTCATTGGGGGTTGCCGCGGCTGACCCGCCGCATGGGTAAAATTCTCACCGAACGGCAGTGACAATGGGTGCTCCAGTCACCATCGCGCTCGACGCCATGGGCGGGGACCACGGCCCTAGCGTGGTCGTTCCGGCCGCTTCCATCGCGCTCGTGCGCCATCCCGAGGCGCGCTTCCTCCTGGTCGGCGACCGCGCGCGCATCGAGCCGGAGCTGAAAGCCCATCCGGCTCTCGCCGCTAAGGCCGAACTCGTCCACACCGAGGTGGCCGTGGCCATGGAC
>JBQGDO010000168.1:0-21512 GCA_052039105.1 Methyloceanibacter sp. | reverse complement strand
TTCGCCGACTTCACCGTCTCGCCCAGCACCACGCCGATGCCTTGCGTGCCTTCGAGCAGCTTGATGACCACCGGCGCGCCGCCAACAAGATCGATGATGTCCTCCGCCTCGCGCGGGTCGTGCGTGAAGGCGGTGACCGGCAGCCCAATGCCGCGCCGCGCCAGGAGCTGAAGACAGCGCAGCTTGTCCCGGCTGCGGCCGATGGCGACCGACTCGTTTAGCGGGTAGACGCCCATCACTTCAAATTGGCGCAGCACGG
Organism: Methyloceanibacter sp.; assembly: GCA_052039105.1. Lineage (GTDB taxonomy): Bacteria > Pseudomonadota > Alphaproteobacteria > Rhizobiales > Methyloligellaceae > Methyloceanibacter. The sequence goes on along the minus strand of JBQGDO010000168.1, from coordinate 21,253 downwards.
CCAACCCATAGAAGGTCACCGAGGCGCCGATGCGCGGGATCACCGCGTCGAAATCCTCGAGCCGCCGCGATGCAAATTGGAGCGAAACTCTCCCGGCGGACCCGACCGCTTCATCGCCGCCACGACCCTCTCGCCGATCACCAGGGCGCGAATATCGGTTGCGTCGGCCTCCTTGATGAATTGCTGCACCATGATGTTGACGTTCACGCCCTGGAACGCCTCGATCACCGACTTCGCCGACTTCACCGTCTCGCCCAGCACCACGCCGATGCCTTGCGTGCCTTCGAGCAGCTTGATGACCACCGGCGCGCCGCCAACAAGATCGATGATGTCCTCCGCCTCGCGCGGGTCATGCGTGAAGGCGGTGACCGGGAGTCCGATGCCGCGCCGCGCCAGGAGCTGAAGACAGCGCAGCTTATCCCGGCTGCGGCCGATGGCGACCGACTCATTTAGCGGATAGACGCCCATCACCTCAAACTGGCGCAGCACGGCCAACCCGTAGAACGTCACCGAGGCGCCGATGCGCGGAATCACCGCGTCGAAATCCTCGAGGCGCCGCTTGCGGTACTAGAGGGTCGGCTTCCGCGAGGTGATGTTGATGGAGACTCTGAGCGTATGGATCACCTCGATTTCGTGGCCGCGGGCGCGCGCGGCTTCGCAGATGCGGCGGTGGCTATAGAGGTGCGGATTGCGTGCAAGCAACGCGATCTTCATGGACGTCTCTTGGTCGTTTCTTGATGGCGTATCTTCGTCTTATCGCAGCAGCCGGCTCGCCTTGAGCGAGGGCTTCTGCCGGCGCCGTGCCGTCGCCGCGCGCGCGCCGAGGAGATAGGACCGTCCAGGCTCGATCAGCGCGCGTCCTTCGAGCGCAGTCCGCCCCAACAGCATGCGGAACCCCATCTGATCGCGGTTGGCGAGCGCAAGCTCGATCGGCCAGATCTTCTCGCCGAGCTTGAGCGAGGTTCGGATAATATAGCGGCGCTCGACCCTGCCGCCGGAATTGCGCACCGCGCGCTCGTCGACCGCGCGTGCCTCGCAGACGACTTTGGTAGCTTCGCTGCGCTGGATTGGATGCAGCTCGAAACGGAGCCAGAGCGCGCCCGCCCGGCGGAACGGCTCGATACGATAAGCGTGCAGCGCGCTGGTCCGCGCGCCGGTATCGACCTTCGCCTTGATGGCGCCGACCTTGAGATCTGGCAGCGCGACCCATTCGCGCCAGCCGATCTTGAGCGGCTCTTTCGGGGTGAGGCGGGCTTCCATGTTCGATGCTAGACCAAACGCGGCGGTGCGGCTGATTTAGCATAGGGAAAGCGGCTTGGCTCTGCTTCTAAGCGTCATCGCGACTCGCCTATACTCGCGGCGGTAGGAGGGCCCTTCGGCAAGGGAGCCATGGGCAAGAACCAGATTGTGGTGAACCTGGGCGATCGCTGGGCGGTCAAGGCGGAAGGGTCGTTCCAGCCTCTCGCCGTGTTCAAGACCCAGAGCGACGCGTGGGAGAGGGCAAAGGCCATCGCCCGCAAGGAGCGCTCCGAGGCGATCCTTTACGGGCGGAACGGCCTGATCCGCGCCCGCAGCACCTACAGCTACGAACCGCGCGGCAGCAAGGGCTGAGTTTCGGCGAACTGTAATTTGTCCCGCGTTGACGCTTTCGGCATAATCCGGCCGCTGCGCTTCTCCAGGTCGCCCACGTGTCAGAGCCCATCCCGCTCAAATACCGCGCTTTCATCTCCTATAGCCACGCCGACACGGACTGGGCGAAGTGGCTGCATCGAGCGCTCGAGTCTTTTCCGATCGGCAAGGACCTTGCCGGCCGGTTTACCGAAAGCGGCGAGATCCCCAAAGCTCTGCGCCCCGTCTTTCGCGATCGCGACGAGTTTACCGCGGGACAAGCACTGAGCGAGCAGACGCTCGCGGCGCTCGATGCATCGCGCGCTCTGATCGTCATTTGCTCTCCCGACGCTGCCAACAGCCGCTACGTCAACGAGGAAACGCGGCTCTTCAAGTCGCGGCATGCCCAGCGGCCGGTGATTCCGCTGATCGTCGGTGGAAAGCCGGGCGATCCCGAACTCGAATGTTTCCCACCCGCGCTCAAATTCAAGGTCGATGCCAAGGGCCGAACCACCAAGAAGCGCGTCGAGATGCTTGCGGCCGACGCGCGCGAGAATGGCGACGGCAAGGACCTCGTGCTCGCCAAGGTCGTTGCCGGACTTCTTGGCCTGTCGTCGGACGATGTGTTCCGCCGCGCCGAGCGCGAACGCCTCGCCGCAGCACGCCGCCGCCGCATTCAAGCACTTTTCGGCGCGCTAGCCCTCGTCCTCGTGATGGGGAGCATCGGCTGGATGAATCAAGGCACTATCAGGGAACAGTACCATTGGCGCCTAGCTATGAAGCCGAAGATGTTGACCGCAGGCTTGGAGCTGGGACTTAAGCCGGGCGACGAATTCACCGAGTGTCAAAGCGGTTGTCCCACGATGGTGGTTGTCCCTGCCGGAAGATTCACGATGGGTGGGGAGACAAAATACGCCATGCTTCAGCGCGAGGTCACGCTTGCGAAGCCATTCGCCATCGGCAAATACGAAGTGACTTTTCAGGAGTGGGACGCGTGCGTCGAAGCTGGCGGCTGTCCGTCATTGTCCGATGAAGGCTGGGGTCGCGGCACGATGCCAGCCATCAATGTGAGCTGGCACGACGCCAAGCGATATGTGGCTTGGTTGGCCAAGCTCACAGGCAAACCTTACCGGCTGCTATCTGAGGCCGAATGGGAATATGCGGCACGGGGAGGAACGGCGACGATCTATCCGTTTGGCGACGACAAAGCCGAGCTTGGCGAATACGCCTGGTATCAAGAAAACTCCGGGACAACCACGGTCCATCAATTCAAGCACGCGTCGATGAAAGAGACCACTGGACAGAGAGCCCACCCGGTCGGGGAAAAACGCCCGAATGGCTTTGGTCTCTACGACATGATCGGCAACGTCTTCGAGTGGGTGGAAGATCAATGGCACGACGGCTATGACGGAGCGCCGACAGATGGCTCTGTCTGGATCGACACCCGCGACCCACGGGACGTAGCGCCGGGATGTGGCATGCTGGACGTGGGCCAGGAAGTGCCGCCAGACCGCTGCTTCTCGCCCGTCGATCCTCAATCGCATGCCCTGCGCGGCGGCTCTTGGGATCTTGCCGACTTCTACCTCTACGTAGCCGGGCGAATTAAAGCCACCTCCGCCAGCCGGGGCAACAACATAGGTTTCCGCGTCGCGCGGGACCTCAACCGGTAATCTTTCGCTAACACGCTATTGAGCGGTCATTTACCGCATTGGCGAATTTTCCGCCGCGCCTAACGCCGCGTGGGTCCCTTTGTTTGCGGCTCCAAGGTGAAGCTCCTCCCAAAGAAAAATGGAGGCGCTTATGGACCGCAAACTCGGGACCATCCGAGCCGCGCTGGCCGGCACGACCATCGCGCTCTGTTTCGCTTCGACGCTGTTGCTGGGTGCTTGCGCCGTCAAGTCGGAGTCGTTCGACTTTCCGGCCATGCGGCTCACCAGCGCGCCGGACGCCAACGCACAAGCCGAGCAATAGAAGCTCCGGCCTAAAAGGAATCCCCCGCGATGAAGTTCTTCATCGGCGTGCTGTCGCTCGTCGTCATCCTCGCCACGTTCGGCGCGCCTGCCATATTCGTGTTCGGCTGGGGCGCGCTGACCGCGAACGACCGCCACGCCATCACCAAGACCATCAAATCCGTGGGCTGGCTCGACTCCGAGCCGAACCGGCAACCTCGCAGTCAAGGCCGGGCAGGGACCTCCGGCTAGCCGGGACCAGGGCTTTGATGTAAAAGCCCTTTACATGAGTCCTTCGGAGCGCGGCTGGCGGCGGCCGCACAGCTATCATCACGGCAACCTCAAAGAGGTGCTGCTCGAGGCGGCGCGCAAGCTGATCGAGCAATACGGGCCCGCGGGCTTCAGCCTCACCGAGGCGGCGCGGCTCGCCGGCGTCAGCCCCGCTGCACCCTATCGCCATTTCCGCGACCGCGATGCGCTGCTTGCCGAGGTCGCGCGCTCGGGCTTCGAGCGCTTCGCCGCGCGGCTCGACATGGCGTGGAACAACGGCGTGCCGACGCCGCTCTCGGCCTTCGAGAATCTCGGCCGCGCTTATCTCACTTTCGCCCGCGACGAGCCGGCGAGCTATACGGTGATGTTCGAGACCGGCATCCTGCCTGGAACCGACGGTCAGACCATTCCCGCCGCCGAGCGTGCCTTCGATGTGTTGCAGAAGGCTGCGGCCGCGCTGTGCCGCAAGTTGCCCGAAGCCGAGCGGCCGCCGATCAAGCTGATGAGCCTGCATATCTGGGCGATCTCGCACGGCGTTGCGTCGCTGTTCGCGCAAGGCAATCTTCAGGCGCGCAAAGTGCCGATGAGCCCGGAAGAGATCCTGGAGAGCGCTATGCTGGTCTATCTGAAGGGCCTCGGCATCCTCCCCGACGAGAAAGCCACGGAAGCAAAGCCCTAGCGGCCGGCCTGCAGCCAGTTCAGCACGCGCTCCCAATCGCCGCGCGAGCCGTTGAAGCTGTTGCGGTCGACCGGGCCGGCGATCCCCGGCACGCGGCCGGTGGTGGTGAATTGCCAGAAGGCCCATTTGCGATTCCGGTAGACCGTTTCCGGCGGGGCTGCGACCGAGCGCAGCCAGAAATGATAGTCGGTGAACTCGCCTTCGAGCACTTCCCGGTGGAATTTCAGATCGGTGTAGATGATCGGGCGCTTGCCGGTATGCGCCTGCATCGCTTCGAGCAAGGTCTTGATCTTGGCGATCGCCTTGTCGCGCGGAATGCGATGCGGGCAGGTTTTGGAATGGCTGTTCCACTCCACGTCGAGCACCGGCGGCAACGCGTCCGGGTCGGCGGGCACGTTAAGCATGAACCACAGCGCCTGTTCATGCGCCGGCCGGCACCAATAGACGAAGTGATAGGCGCCGCGCGCCACCCCCGCCGCCTTGGCCCCGTGCCAATTGTCGAGGAACTTTGGATCGAGATGGTCGCCGCCCTCGGTCGCCTTGATGAAGACGAAGCGGACGCCTGCCGCCTGCGCGCGCTGCCAGTCGATATCGCCCTGCCAATAGGAGACGTCGATGCCCTGGATCGGCATGGTGTGAGCGGCGGCGACACCTTGATGCGGCTTCTTGTCGGCAAGGGTCCCGGAGAGCGCAAGTTGGGCGCCGGCTGAAACGGCGAGTGCTGCCACGGCCAAAGCCAAACCCGACAATGTCAGGCTGCGAAGCGCCATCCAGGTCAGTCCCTCAAACCCCGTGTTTCCCGGCCAGCCTAGCCTGGCGAAGCTTAGAATTTTCTTGCCCCGTTTGACACTCCCTGCTGTCACGCGGGTCTGGGCGAAGAGGGGACCCGCACCCTCCGATCACATTTTGTGTCATCCCTTGACTCCTTGCGGCCAGAACGCATCTATGTAAATGTGAATAACATTCACACCGAAGGAAGGACCCCGATGCAATTGGTTGCGACCTTGGACGAGTACGGGAAACCGGCCTGGATCATCGCCATGATCGCCGGCTTCCTCATCTGGTGGCCCATCGGCCTCGGCGTTTTGGCCTATCTGATCTGGAGTGGACGCATGGGATGCGGAAATAAGATGCAGTGGCGGGATTACTTTGCGACGGAAGCGCGCCGTTTCGGCGGCGGCATGACCGCCTTCCGCTCGACCGGCAATCGCGCCTTCGACGACTATCGCGAGGAGACCTTGCGGCGGCTCGAAGAGGAGGCGAAGGAGTTCCAGGCCTTCTTGCAACGGCTGCGGCACGCCAAGGACAAGGCCGAGTTCGACCAGTTCATGGCCGAGCGTGGCCGCGGCGGCGCCACGACTTCCTAAGGCGCTCGGCGCGACCCTGCGAACGAGCCACGCCGAAGAGAGGCAACAGAAGCGAGGGCGCGGAATCTTCGTTCCGCGCCCTTTTCTTTTGCGCGCGCCTTTGTAGGATGCGGCCCAATTCGACGACCACGCCTACGAAAGGACAGTTCGCCTTGAAGCAGATGATCGATCACCGCGTGACAGCGCGTTTGGCCGGCCTCCTCTTGGTGGGGGCGGCGTTCGTTGCACAAGTGGCCATGGCCGAGCCTGACGGCCTCGCCGAGCTGGCGGCGAGCCCCACCGACTATCTCGACAAGGAGATCGAGATCACCGGCTATTGCGTGAAGGGCGGCGTCAAGGGAGACGTGCTCGGCTACGAGTGCACTACCGAAGGCGCGATCTATGTCGACACCGACGAGATCGAGCCGGCTTCGGCAAAAGAGAAGGTGGATGAGAGTTGCAAAGGCGAGCAGCAAGATGCCGCGTGCCGGGCGACCATTCGCTTCACGCCGCATTCCTTCTCGAGCTCGAACGTGCTCGTGCCGGGTAAGACGATCACCATCTTCAACACCAAGAAAGCCGAGCTAAGTTTCTGAGCTGCCTCTGCGGCCTAGCCGTTGCCGTAGCCGCCGCCGGTCGGCGTCTTGATGATGATGGCCTCGGCGGGTTCCAGCACGGTTTGGTCCGCGCCCTTGAGCCGTTCCAGCCGTCCGCTCTTGCGCCTGACCCAATTTTCGCCGGGCTGACCTTCCGCGCCGCCGCTCGTCCCGAACGGCCGCACTTTGCGGAAGCCTGACAGGATCGCGCAGTCCATGCGTTGCAAGAAGCGAATGACACGAAGCGTGCCGTCACCCGCACGCCATTTGCCCCTGCCGCCCGAGCCGCGCGCGATTTCGAAACGTTCGAGCAGCACGGGATAACGCAGCTCAAGCACCTCGGGGTCGGTGAGCCGAGAATTGGTCATATGCGTCTGCACCGCGGCCACCCCGTCGAAGCCAGGGCCTGCCGGCGCGCCGGAGCAGATCGTCTCGTAATATTGATAGCTCTCATTGCCGAAGGTGAGATTGTTCATGGTGCCTTGCGCGGATCCGAGCACGCCAAGCGCGCCATAGAGGCAATTCACAATGGTCTGGCTTGTCTCCACATTGCCGGCCGCGACCGGTGCCGGATAGCGCGGCTTCAGCATCGAACCCTTCGGCACGACGATCTTGATCGGCTTCAGGCAACCGGCATTGAGTGGAATGTCCTCGTCGACCAACGTGCGGAACACGTAGAGCACGCAGGCGCGGGTGATTGGTTCCGGCGCGTTGAACGCATCCGATGTCTGGGCACTGGTGCCGGTGAAGTCGACGATCGCCTTGCGCGCCTTGCGATCGACCTTGATCGCGACCTTGATGACATTGCCCTGATCGGTCTCGACCTCGAAGCGGCCGTTCTTGAGTGTAGCGATCGCGCGGGAGACAGCCTCGGCCGCATTGTCCTGCACGTGGCGCATATAGGCGCGCACGGTACCGAGCCCATAATGCCGCACCATGTTGCGCAGCTCTGCCGCACCCTTCTCGTTGGCCGCCACCTGGGCCTTGAGGTCGGCGATATTCTGCGCCGGATTGCGCGCAGGGTAGGGGGCCTCGCTGAGCAGCTTCAGCACCTCCTCCTCGCGGAAGCGCCCTCTGGCGACCAGTTTGAACGTGTCGATATAGACGCCTTCCTCCTCGATGCGCGTCGCCTTCGGGCTCATCGAGCCGGGCGCGATGCCGCCGATATCGGCGTGATGCCCGCGCGCGGCGACGAAGAACAGCAGGTCAGGGCTGTTCTCGCCGAACACCGGCGTAACCACGGTGATGTCGGGAAGATGCGTGCCGCCATTATAGGGCGCATTCAGCATATAGGCGTCGCCCGGCTTCAGCTCCTCGCCCACTTCGCGCAGCACCGTCTCGACGCTCTTGTCCATCGAGCCGAGATGCACCGGGATGTGCGGCGCGTTGGCGACGAGCCGCCCCTTGGCGTCGAAGATGGCGCAGGAGAAGTCGAGCCGCTCCTTGATGTTGACCGAGCGCGCGGTGTTTTGCAGCGCGTAGCCCATCTGCTCGGCGATCGACACGAACAGATTGTTGAACACCTCCACCATCACCGGGTCGGCCTCCTTGCCGACTTTGGCGGCTTGCTTCTTGGCGGTGCGCGTCAGGAGGACTTGGTTCTGCGGCGTGATCTCCGCGCGCCATTCCGGCTCGACGACGATGGTCTGATGGTCCTCGATGATCAGTGCCGGACCGTCGATTGTCTGGTCGGGCGCCAGATCGTCACGCAGGAAAATTGGTGCCGCGTGCCACTGCCCCTGCGTGAAGATCTCGGTTCTTGCATGCGGTTCAGACGGCTCCATGCCTCCCGCTCGTGGGGAGGCCGACCGGTGTAGCCGGTCGGGTGGGGGGCTTTGAGTGATGGCCTCAATAATCGACGCACCGCCCCCTTGTGCTTCGACCTCGATCGCCTCGATCTCGATCTCCTTTTCCGGGCTGATGAAGCCGAAACGCTGCTGATGCGCGATCTCGAACAGAGCCCGCATGCCGCGCAGGCTCGCAAGCGGAATGGCAAGGCTTGAATCGGTGCCGGTATAGCGGAGATGCGCCTGGGCGGTCACGGCGATGGCGGCGGCATCGACACCCTGGCGCACCAGCTCCTGTTTCGTCTCGTCTTCGAGTGAAGCGCGAAGTTTGCCGATCGCGGCAAGCCCCTCATCGTCAAACGGCTTTAGCACGCTTTGCGTGCGCGTGGCGCTGAGCGCTGCGAGCCCCATGCCGAAAGCCGACAACAGGCCGGAAAGCGGATGGATCAACACCGACTTGATGCCGAGCGCATCCGCGACGAGACAAGCATGCTGCCCGCCGGCGCCGCCGAAGCAATTCAACACATATTCGGTGACGTCATAGCCGCGCTGCACGGAGATGGTCTTGATCGCGTTCGCCATGTTCTCGACCGCGATCTTGATGAAGCCGTCGGCGATCTCTGCCGCCGAGCGACCGCCGCCCAGCTTGCGCGAAAGTGACTTGAAGGCCTTGCGCACCGACTCTGCGTCGAGCGGCTCGTCCTGCGAAGACCCGAAAATACGTGGAAAGAAATCGGGCTGCAGCTTGCCCGTCATCACATTGGCGTCGGTGACCGTGAGGGGGCCGCCGCGCCGATAGGAGAGGGGCCCCGGGGCTGCGCCCGCGGAATCGGGACCGACGCGGAAGCGCTGCGCGTCGTAGTGCAGGATCGAGCCGCCGCCCGCCGCGACGGTGTGGATCAGCATCATTGGCGAGCGCACCCGCGCGCCGGCGACCACACTTTCGAAGCTGCGCTCGTAGGCTCCGTCATAGTGGCAGACATCGGTCGAGGTGCCGCCCATGTCGAAGCCGACAATTTTGGCGAAGCCCGCGGCGCGTGCCGTCTCCACCGCGCCGACCACGCCGCCGGCCGGTCCCGACAGGATCGCGTCCTTGCCGCGGAACAGCCCCGCCGAGGTCAGCCCGCCCGACGACTGCATGAACAAGAGCCTCGGGGAGCTTGTCAGCGAGCCGGCCACGCGGTCGACATAGCGGCGCAGCAGCGGCGAGAGATAGGCGTCGACCACGGCCGTGTCGCCGCGCCCGACGAATTTCACCAGCGGGCTCACCTCGTGGCTCGCCGAAATCTGCGTGAAGCCGGCCATCTGCGCGAGAGCAATCGCCTCGCGTTCATGCTGGGGATAAGCGTAAGCATGCATGAAGACGATGGCGACGGCAGAAATGCCATCAGCCCGGGCGGCGCGAAGCGCCGATATGGTCGTTGAATGATCGAGCGGCGCTTCGATCGCCCCGTCGGCCCGCACGCGCTCCGGCACCTCGACCACGCGCGCATAGAGCATCGATGGCTTCTCGATCTGCCGCGCGAAGATCTTGGGCCGCGCCTGATAGCCGATCTCGAGCGCGTCGCGGAAACCTTGGCTCACCAGCAACAGAAGCGGATCGCCTTTGCGCTCGAGCAACGCGTTGGTGGCGACGGTCGTGCCCATCCGCACGCTGGCGATGGCATGCGATGGCAATGGGCGCCCGCGCGCCGCCCCGATGATGTCGGCGATACCGGCAATGGCCGCATCCGGATAGGCTTGCGGGTTCTCCGACAGCAGCTTGTGGGCAACCAACCGGCCGTCAGGCGCGCGCGCCACGATGTCGGTAAAGGTGCCGCCGCGATCGATGAAGAACTGCCATTTGGCGCTCATCCGATGCGCTTCAGCCCGGCTTGGTATTGCTTCCAGCGCTTGACGTAGACGTCGGCGGCGCGGGCGATCATGGCGCGGATTTGGTCGTCGGTCGCGCGCACCGCCTTGGCCGGCGCGCCGAGGATCAGTGAATTGTCGGGATAGGTCTTACCCTCGGTGACCACGGCACCGGCGCCTACCAGCGAGTTTGTGCCGATCTTGGCGCCGTTCAGGACGATCGCGCCCATGCCGATCAGACTGCCGTCACCGATGGTGCACCCGTGCAGTACGACATTATGGCCGATGACGCAGTCGCGACCGATGGTAAGTGGAAAGCCGGGATCGGTATGCAAGGTCGCATTGTCCTGGACCTGCGAGCGCGTGTTGATCTCGATCCACTCATTGTCGCCGCGCAGCACCGAGCCGTACCAGATGCTGACATTGGTATGGAGCTTGACCTTGCCAATGACAGTGGCGGTCTCCGCCACCCAATAGAGCCCGTCTTCGGGAAACTCCGGCTTTACTCCGTCAAGTTCATAGATCGCCATTGCGTCTCCTCGATCCTATCCCGGCGGTGCCGTCTTCTTCGACAGCTCGCGCTCGAGCCGCGCGATCTCCCCACGCAGCGCCCCGTTTTCGAGTTCGGCATACATGGCCGCGGCATTGGTCGCCAGCCGGGCGAGCATGGCGCGCTCATAGTGATCGAGGTCGGTCCCTGATGCATGCGGCCCGTAGAGCGAGACGGCGTAGCACCGCAATGGGCTCGCGGCCGGCACGCCGAGCACCGGGCGCGCCAAGCCGCGCGGCAGTTCGGCGCCCTCCTCTCCTTGGTCCGGGATGGTGAAAGGCCTTCCCCCAGCAAGCGGTTGAAGTACGTCCGCGTCAGGTGCGAGCGACTCGGCCGCGGTGCCGTCCCACCCCTCCGCGCTCGGCCCACGCACATAATTATGTCCGGCGCGGCGAAACGAGGCTGCCGACGTGAGATTCAATCTGCGGAACGGCTCGCGCGCAAGCCAATGGTCGATTTCGGCAAGCTCCTTTGAATTGAGAAGTGCATGGTTGAGTTCCCGTTCGATAGCGTCGAGAGCGCGATTGAAAAACCGGTCGGCCAGATGCACCGCGCTCTCATGCAGGCGGGTGATCGCGTAGATCGTGATGCCGCCGACCATCAGCCATGCCCATACGGGAATCTGCAAGTGATGTTGAATGCGCTCCACTTCCTGGTGCAGCAGCAACACCGGAACGCTCAAGGTGAGTCCGAGGATCGTCACGCGCCGCAGCGGGATCGCCACGCTCACCACGCGCGGGCGGCGCAGCGCCTCGAACACGAATAGGCAGAGCACGCCGTTGACCAGGTAAAGCAGGCCGATGATGTGCTCCGGCGGCGTGAAGTCGCCCCAGGACGTCTCGAAAAGCGTGGTCTCGGAGGCGAGCTCGGCGATGAGGAAGGCGGGCAGCCCGATCAGGCAGCCCCAGAGCACCCAGCGCACGCGTTGATAGTCTTCGGGAGTTTGCGTCCGGCGTCGCTCCAACAGAATTGCGAACGCGGCGAGCGCGACCGGAAAGCCGGCGATGATCCCCGCGCGGGTGATGGCCTCGGTGTGGAATCCGATCACGCTGCCATAGGAGGCGAGGAGCAGAAGGGTCAGGAAGAGCGCAAGCCACGGCAATGACCGTTGGACCGGAAGCCATCTCGGCTCCATCTGATTGTTGGGCACGCGGAGGACGAACAGCAAAAGCCCGGCGTAGCCGACCGCCTGCGCGACGCAGCCGGCGACATTCTGCGCGATCAAAAGCGCGGGCCATTGTTGCAGGATGGCGTAGAACGCGTAGGCCTGCCCCGGATTGAACCAGTTTACATAAAGAAAGAAGCCCCAGCTCATGGCGCTCGGGCGGGTCCAGACCAGCCACGCCGCGGCGAGGATCACCGCGATGCCGGCGATCTGATCCAACAGGATCACCGTGCGGACAACGAAATTCGACGGCGGTTGTTCAGCAGCCAGGGTTACCTCGCGGGCCGGCCGAGTGTCGCTCGGAGCCAGCGCGATAGTGAAGGTCTGACCTGGGAGTACATAGTCCAGCCCCCCCAGTACGGCGAGGGCGTCGCGGCATCTTGCATGGTCGCGGGGCGTGCAGCGCATGCGCTCGAGGTCGATCCGATCGCCGGCCCTGATCCCGGCTCGCCAGGCGGGCGACTGGCTCTCGTCGTCAAACGGGCCACCGACGTCGTAAATCAACCCGTCATTATTGGCGTAGAAGCCGAGCGACCCGAGCGGCTGCACCACCCTGGCGAGATCGGGGACGATCATCGCCAGCCCCCATAGGGCGAGCAAGACGAGCAGGATCCGGCTTGGTGTCATCTGGGCAGTGACCTCGTTGCGCCCCGGCAGATGTGGATAAGCCCGACGCTTGCATTGCCACGACCGGGTAAGCAATCCGTAATCGCATGTCACGCTCAGGTCGAATTAAGCCAGGCAGAGGGGCCGCAAGCAGATGGCCACGCCAAAACCAAAGCGAAATCGTCGCGAGGCAGAACCGGGCGCGGCGGCCGCAAATCCGCTCGACCGCTATTTTGGCCTGGGGCAGGCCGGATCGAGCATCGGCATCGAGTTTCGCGCCGGCATCGCCACCTTCCTGACCATGGCCTACATCATGTTCGTCAACCCGGCGATCCTCGCCCATGCCGGCATGGATCACGGCGCCGTCTTCGTCGCCACCTGCCTTGCCGCGGCGCTCGGCTCGGCGCTGATGGGGCTGTGGGCGAACTACCCGATCGCCATGGCGCCGGGCATGGGACTGAACGCCTATTTCGCCTACACGATCGTGCCTGAGCTTGGCGGCGACTGGCGGTTGGCGCTCGGCTGCGTGTTCGTCTCGGGCGTCCTGTTCTTTCTGCTTTCGCTGTCGCGGTTGCGCGCCTGGCTGATCGACGCCATTCCCATCAGCCTCAAGCTCGGCATCGCCGCCGGTATCGGCTTCTTTCTCGCGCTGATCGCCCTGCAAAATGCGGGCCTCGTCGCCGCCGATCCCGCCACGCTGGTTACCCTCGGCGATCTGGCGAAGCCGCAAGCCTGGCTTGCCGCAGCGGGGTTTCTGATCATCGCCGGATTGGCTATCCGCAAGATCCCTGGCGCAATCATCTTCGGGGTGCTTGCCGTTACGGCAGCAGCCGTGGCGTTTGGGCTCGAGCCTTGGCACGGGATCGCCGCCCGACCACCTTCGCTCGCGCCCACATTCCTTAAGATGGATGTCGCCGGCGTCTTTCAGCTCGGACTTGTGGTTATCGTGCTGACTTTGCTGCTGGTGACGATCCTCGACACCGCCGGCACCCTGATCGGCGTCGCGCGCCAGGCCGGCTTCCTCGATGCGGAAGGACGCTTGCCGCGGGCTCGCCAGGCGTTTCTCGCCGACTCCGGGGGAGCGATGCTTGGCGCCGCGCTCGGCACCTCGACCAACACCGCCTATATCGAAAGCGCTGCGGGCGTCGAGGAAGGGGGACGCACGGGACTGACCGCGATTTTCGTGGGCGTGTTCTTCTTGCTCGCCCTGTTCTTGGCGCCGCTGGCGCAAACCGTGCCACCCTACGCCACGGCGCCCGCGCTGCTCTTTGTCGCGTTTCTAATGGCGTCGAGCCTCGGCGCGCTGAAGTTCGACGACGCGACCGACTATATTCCGGCCCTGATCATCGTCTTGATGATGCCGCTGAGCTATTCGATCGCGACGGGGATCGGCCTGGGCTTCATCGCCTACGTTGCGCTCAAGGCGCTCACCGGACGCGTGCAGGAAATCAATGCCGCTGTTGCGGTGATCGCCGCAGCCTTTCTGCTCAAGCTCATCTTCGCGTGAACGCTTAACCTTCGGGCACCAGGAGCATGGAGATGCAGACCTACATCTTGCTCGTGAATTTTACCGACCAGGGCATGCGCAACATCAAGGACACGATCGGCCGCGCGCACGCCTTCGAAGACATGGCGAAAAGGAGCGGCGCGGTCCTCAAAGTCCTCTGCTGGACCATCGGCCGCTACGACGTCATTGCCGTATTCGAGGCGCCCGACGACGAGAGTGCCACCGCGCTCGCGTTCAGCGCATCGTCTCTCGGCAGTGTGCGGTCGGAAATCCTGCGCGCGTTCTCCTTTGAGGAAATGGGCCGAATCCTCGGCAAAATGGTCTGAAGCGACCCGCAGCGGCACACGGAATTTTGAGCGCCGCGTGAAACTTTTCGGTGCCACCCTCCGTAGCTCGATCGAGAACGGTCAGTGCGGAGATGGATCATGGCCTCGCGCGTTTTGGCTGCATTCGCATTTAGTCTTGGCGTCGCTGCGTGGACCGGAGCGCAGGCCGGCGACGAAAGTCTCACTTGGGAGAGCTGGAGCCCGCAGCTTTTCGACCGCGCCCGCGCTGAGCAGCGCCTGGTGATCCTCGATCTCGAGGCGGTGTGGTGCCATTGGTGCCACGTGATGGAAAGGACGACCTACCGGGACGCTAAGGGATGGCCGGCGACCAACAAGATCTGCTCGCAGCCGGTCTTCGATCCGGCTGACCTCGCCGGGACGGTTTCCCGCATGCTGGCGGCGACCCGCATGGATGGAGAGTCGATGGCGCAATAGGGCCGCAGTTCAGGCCCTTGTAACCCCTGACTCCCTCGGCTATGAGGGCGCCAGTCCAGTTGTCTGACCTCTAAGAGGCCCATGGATACCGAATCCCCCAAGGAACCGCCGCGTCACGGCGGCAACCCGTTCACGATCTTCATTACCTCCTTGAGCGCCGCCATCGTGGTGGCCGGCGGCTTCGGCATCGTGTTCGAGGCCTTCATCATTGCCGCCGCCAATCTTTTCGCGCTTGGCCACACCTTCGTGTGGGTGGCCAGCGCGCTGAATGCGGCGATCACGCTATGGCTCGCCTTGTGGACGTTTGCCCGGTCCTGGCATGTCGAACGGCGCCTCAGCGAAGGGCTCGAAGTTGACGAGCCCAAGCTATCGATCCTGGCCAATTTTCGCGGTTCTTGAGTGCCGCGCCTAGGCCTGGGCCCATGGCCGCCTGGGGCGATTCTCCGCATGCGGCCACCTTCAAAAGCCCTTATGCTCTAGTCAAAGCAACGAACCTGGGGGAAATCAGTAATGTCTGTTTGGGGCAAGCTCGCAGGTGCCGCTGCCGGGCTGGCGATCGGAGGCCCGATCGGCGCGCTTCTCGGCGGCGTGGCCGGACACTACGTCATCGACAAGGACAAGGAAGAAGACGGGCCGGCCGAGAACCAGGTTGCCTTCACCGTTGGCGTGATCGCGCTCGGCGCCAAGATGGCCAAGGCCGACGGCGTCGTCACCATGGACGAGGTCAACGCCTTCAAGGAAGTGTTCAAGGTGCCCGACGGCGAGATGAAGAATGTCGCCCGCGTGTTCAATCTCGCCAAGCAGGACGTGGCCGGCTACGAGGCCTATGCCGAGCAGCTCTCCACCATGTTCAAGGGCAATCGCAAGCTGCTCGAGGACGTGCTCGAGGGCCTGTTCCACATCGCGAAGGCGGACGACGCCTTGCATCCGAATGAGGAGCGATTCCTGGCTGGCGTCGCCAAGCGCTTCGGCATGACCGACACGGAGTTCGCCTATGTCAAGGCGCGCCATGTGATCGCCGCCAAGCGCAATCCATATGACATCCTCGGCGTGACGCCCACGATCGGCAACGACGAGCTGAAGAGCCACTACCGCAAGCTGATCGCCGAGACCCATCCCGACAAACTGATCGCGCGCGGCGTACCGAAGGAGTTCGTGGTGATCGCCACCGAGAAGGTCGCGACCATCAACGAGGCTTATGACCAGATCGCCAAAGAGCGCGGGATGTGATGTCATTCCCTCGCAAGTAGCGTCGCTCTTGCGTAGTAAGTGATGTCAGCTCGTCTTACTCTTTCACCTCCCCCCTTGCGGGGGCGGTCGCCCGCCGGAGCCCGCAGGGCGAAGGCGTGGCGAGAGGGGGGTAGGCAACGGACTGGGAGTCTGCTGCCAACCCTCCTCCCTGACCCTCCCCCGCAAGGGGGGAGGGGATTTGCAACATGACCGCAGCGCCCGACAGTCCGCTCGCCACGTTGTGGTGCCCGTCGCCGAACCGCGAGCCACGGCGCAACGACTGCAAGCTCGACATGCTGATCCTGCATTACACTGGCATGGAGTCGGCCGAGGCCGCGCTCGATTGGCTGACGCGGCAGGAGTCCGGCGTGTCCTGCCACTATTTCGTCGACGAGAAGGGCCGCATCGCCCAGCTCGTGCGCGAGGACGAGCGCGCCTGGCACGCGGGCCAGAGCCTGTGGGCCGGCGAGACCGACACCAATTCCTGCTCGATCGGCATCGAGATCCACAATCCAGGTCACGATTTCGATTATCCCGATTTCACCGAGGCGCAGATGCAGGCGCTCGAGGCGCTTTGCCTCGACATCTGCAGCCGCCATCCCATCCCGCCGCATCGCGTGCTGGCGCATTCCGACGTGGCGCCGGGACGCAAACGCGATCCGGGCGAGAAATTCGACTGGGCGCAGCTGGCGCGCGCCGGCATCGGGCTTTGGGTGCCGCCCGCGCCGCTCGAAGGCGATGCGGGATTAGGGCCCGGCGACGAAGGCGAGGCCGTGGCCGAGCTCCAGCGCGCGCTCTTGGACTATGGTTATGGCGTCGAAGTCACCACCACCTACGGCACGGGTTTGGAGAAAGTGATCGAAGCCTTCCAGCGGCATTTCCGCCCGGCGCGAATCGACGGCCGAGCCGATGCTTCCACGCGCAAGACGCTCGCGCAACTGTTGGAAGCGCGCCACGGTACCAAAGTCGCCTGACGCCTAATTGGTAACCTCGAAGTCCATGCCCTCGAAGGTGTAGCGCGGCTCCTGCGTCCAGATGCCGTCCTCTTGCACGGGCACCTTGTGCATCTTGACGTTGGCGACCTTGAGCTTGCCGTCCTTGTCGTCGACCCAGAAATCGATGTCGTAATACTCGTCCTTGCTGCCGGGCTTGCGGAAATCGGTGCAGGCGAAATATTGCCCGTCCTTCTTCAGATGTCGCACCGGCTGGTGCATCTCGATGAATTCGAGTGGAATCGACTCGCCGGTCTTATCGTCCTTCACCACGAGATTGCCGCTCTCATCCTTGTTCTCGGCGATGTAGTTGTGGATCGCGCTCATTACGTGCCAGGCGCGCCGCACTTCCATGTCGCCGGGATGCTCCTGCACCGGCAGCCACCACCAGGCGACCGGCAGGCGCGTCACCATGAAATAGCCGTCGCCTTCTTTCTTCGGGCCCTTCTGCACGCGGATATCCATCAAGGTGAGCTTGTCGCCCTCCGGCTTGAACCAGAAATCGAGTGCGTATTGCTTCTTCGGCTCGGTCTTGTCGTGGAAAATGGCGTTGGCGAACCAGCCATAGCCCGACATGCCGCGCACGACCTTGATGTTCTCGAAAACGAGGTTGAGGTCGGTGTCGAGCTTCGCGTCGCGAAACACGAAGGCGCCGTCCTTCGACCGCTCGGCGATCACCTCGGCGACGCGGGTATTGACGTCAGCTTCGGTGAAGTCTTTTGCGCCGGCGGCCTTGGCCGCGGCTTGCGACGCTAGGAAGTCGCGCGCCTTTTTCAGATTGCCGGCCGGATCCTTGAGGAAGGCCGCCTTGGATGATTCCGATGAGAAGCAATAGATGTGCCCATCCTCGTCGGTCCAGTTCACCGCGCAGTCGGTCTTCACGATCTGCCCCGACGCAAGGCCCATGGTGCATTGATCGTCGAACTCGCCCTCCGCCGCGCTGGCGGGAAGGGCACCGGCCAAGACAAGCATCGCGGCAAGACAGGCTACGCGTGCCGTCAACAACAGGGGCCGGTCCTGGAGGAACTTTGTCATTGTCTTGATTTCCTTGGAAGTTTCCGGGTTGTTGGTCTGCGTTTGGTTTAGTCGTTTTGGTGCTTTCGCGTATGTAACTCAGGTCACGGAACCGACCCAAATCAGACAATCGTTACCGGGCGTCGTCCCCGCCATAGCCGGCCAGCGCCGCGCGGTCCCGCACCTCGATCATGCCGCGCGAGGCGCGTACCCAGCCCATGCGTTCCCACTCGGCGAGATAGCGGCTGATCACCTCGCGCACGCTGCCGAGGTCGAGGGCGAGTTGCTGATGCGTCTTGGCCACCACGCCCTTGGCGTCGGCTTCGGCGAGCAGCCGCTTGGCAAGCCTGAGGTCGAGGCTGGCGAAGGCCACTTCGTCGACCAGCATGATCAGGCTCGAAAGCAAGTCGCCGTAATTGTCGAGCACGAATTTGCGGAAGCGCGGGGAGACGCCCAGCAGCCGGTGGAAGACGCTTGCCGGCAGCGCCGCGTGCAGCACGTCGGTCTCCGCAGTACTCTCCGCCGGGAAGGGGCTTCCCGCCATGAGACAGGAGGTGGTGAGCACGCAGGTCTCTCCGGGCCCGACCTGGTAAAGCAGGATCGCGCGCCCCGACTCGGAGGTCTTGAACACGCGGGTCTGGCCCTCGAGGCACATGACATAGGCGCGGCAGTGCTGCCCCTGCCGGTAGGCAATGTCGCCGCCGCGCAGGCGATTGAACTGCAGGCTGCCAAGCAGCACGCCGCGATGCTCTTCTTCCAGCTCCTCGAGCTCGGGGAAGGAGGCGAGCAAGCGTGCGATCAGATCGTGGCTGGTTGTCGGCGGCACATGCGTGTTCATCGGCGAATATCTGGTCGGGAGGGGCAGATTTCCGGCTCAGAATAGGGGAAACGGCGCAGTGCGGGCTATCAAAATGCCGTTACGGGCCGGGCAAGTTTCCCCGGCGGAGCGTCCCGGTAACGCTGCTTGCCGTAGCGGCTTGACGGCGAAAGCAGCAAACCCCTTATTACCCTTTGTCAGCAGGCCGGATGGCCGCTTCGCCCTTTGTTTTGCGTATTGGGCGGGGAGGAAAGTCCGGGCTCCATGGAAGCACGGTGCCGGATAACCTCCGGCGGGGGTGACCCCAGGGACAGTGCCACAGAAAGCAAACCGCTTTCCGGACCGGAGACGGATCGGAGGGTAAGGGTGAAAGGGTGCGGTAAGAGCGCACCGCGTTCTTGGCAACAAGGACGGCACGGCAAACCCCACCGGGAGCAAAACCGAATAGGGGCGGCGCGGAGACGGGAGACCGTTTCCAGTCGGCTTTCAGACCAGTCGCCCGGGTTGGTTGCATGAGGCGCATTGCAAGATGCGCCCGAGAGGAATGGCCATCGCCCCGCAAGGGGTACAGAACCCGGCTTACAGGCCTGGTGGCAAGTTACGGCCGGCGCGGAGGTGAAGCCCTCCCGCCGGCCTCCAATTTTGTGGGGGCCGTCTCCAGGCGAAACTTTGCCATCCGCCCGCGCGTTCCCCAGAAGGGCGAAAGCGATAGGAGACTGCCAATGCTTGGTTGGGCCTTAACCTTTCTCGTGATCGCACTGATCGCGGCTGCTCTCGGCTTCGGCGGCATCGCCGGGGCGGCTGCGGGCATCGCCAAGATCATCTTCTTCGTCTTCCTCGTGTTGCTTCTGGTGTCGGTTGTCATGCATTTCGCAAGAGGCACGGCGCCGTAGCGCGAGACGCATCCGGCGCGAGACAGGAAAGGCCGGCGCCCTTGGGACGCCGGCCTCTAAATTCAGCTTCGATGACGGGGGGGTGAGGCTCAGGCAAGATCGAAGCGATCTGCGTTCATCACCTTGGTCCAGGCTTTGACGAAGTCCGTCACGAACTTCTCCTGCGAGTCGGCACAGGCATAGACCTCCGCGAAGGCGCGAAGCTGCGAGTGCGAGCCAAAGATCAGATCGACCCGGGTGCCGGTCCATTTCGGTTCCTTCGTCTTGCGGTCGCGACCCTCATAGACGCCGTCGGCATCGGCAGGCTGCCAAAACGTGCTCATGTCGAGCAGGTTGACGAAGAAGTCGTTGGTCAGCGTGCCAGGCTGCTTGGTGAAGACGCCATGCTTTGAGCCGCCGGCATTGGCGCCAAGTACGCGCAGGCCGCCGACGAGCGCCGTCATCTCCGGGCCGGTCAGCCTCAGCAGTTGCGCGCGATCCACCATCGCTTCTTCGGGCGCCATGAACTGTAGCTTGGTGCCGTTGATGTAGTTGCGGAAGGCGTCCTGACGCGGCTCGAGCGGCGCGAAAGACTCGATGTCGGTCTGCTCCTGCGAGGCATCCATGCGCCCCGGCGTGAAGGGCACCGTCACGGTAACGCCGGCATCCTTGGCAGCCTTTTCGATTGCGGCGTTGCCGGCGAGCACGATCAGGTCTGCGAGCGAAATCTTCTTACCGCCCGAGGCCGACGCATTAAACTCCTGCCGGATCGCTTCGAGCTTTTGCAGCACCATCTTGAGCTGAGCGGGCTCATTCACCTCCCAGTCCTTCTGCGGCGCCAGACGAATGCGCGCGCCGTTGGCGCCGCCGCGCTTGTCCGAGCCGCGGAAGGTCGAGGCCGACGCCCAGGCCGTGGAGACGAGCTGCGGGACGGTGAGGCCCGACGACAGGATTTTCGCCTTCAGCGCTTCGACGTCCTTGTCGTCGATCAGTTTATGATCGACGGCGGGGACCGGGTCCTGCCAAATCAGGACTTCCTTGGGTACCAGCGGGCCGAGATAGCGTGCGCGCGGCCCCATGTCGCGATGCGTGAGCTTGAACCAGGCGCGGGCAAAGGCGTCAGCGAACTGATCCGGATGCTCGTAGAAGCGTCGCGAGATCTTTTCGTAGGCGGGATCGAAGCGCAGCGAGAGATCCGTGGTCAGCATGGTCGGCACATGCTTCTTCGACTTGTCGAAGGCATCGGGGACGTCTGCTGCCGCGCTTTTCGCGCGCCATTGAAAGGCGCCTGCGGGACTCTTCTCCAGCTCCCATTCGTTCTCGAACAGGTTCTTGAAGAACAGGTTGCTCCACTTGGTCGGCGTCTGCGTCCAGGTGACTTCGGGGCCGCCGGTGATGGTGTCGGCCCCACAGCCCGTGCCGAGCCGGCTCTTCCAGCCGAGGCCCTGATCCTCGATCGCGGCGCCTTCCGGTTCCGGACCTAGGAAGGACGGGTCGCCTGCGCCGTGTGTCTTGCCGAAGCTATGGCCGCCGGCAATCAGCGCCACCGTTTCTTCGTCGTTCATCGCCATGCGGAAAAAGGTTTCGCGAAGTCCTTTGCTGCCGCGAGCGGATCGGGCTTCCCGTTCGGACCTTCCGGATTGACGTAGATGA
>JBQGDO010000167.1:0-1899 GCA_052039105.1 Methyloceanibacter sp. | reverse complement strand
CGCTGGGTCTTCTCCATCTGGCGCTTGACCCGCGTGCGGATGCGCTTCTCGACCTGCAGCACCGAGATTTCGCTCTCCATCAAGCCGAGCACCTTTTCGAGCCGCTCGGTAACCGACGGCGTCTCCAGGATCATCTGCTTGTCGGGAATCTTGACCGCGAGATGCGACGCCACGGTGTCCGCGAGCTTGGCATAGTCTTCGATCTGCTGGACCACGCCGACCACCTCGGGCGACACCTTCTTGTTGAGCTTCACATAGTTCTCGAACTCGTTGACAACCGAGCGAGCGAGCGCCTCCGCCTCGACCTGCTCGCCGGTGGAATCCGCGAGCACGATGGCGTCCGCCTCGTAGTACTCGGCGCGCGCGGTGTAACGCTCGACCTTGGCACGCGCGGCGCCCTCGACCAGCACCTTGACGGTGCCGTCCGGCAGCTTGAGCAGCTGCAGCACGCTCGCGAGCGTGCCGATCTCGTAGATGGCGCCGGTCGCGGGGTCGTCGTCGGACGCGTTCTTCTGGGTGGCGAGCAGGATGAAGGTGTCGGAGCGCATCACCTCCTCGAGCGCCTTGATCGATTTTTCGCGCCCGACGAAGAGCGGCACGATCATGTGCGGGAAGACGACGATGTCGCGCAGCGGCAGTACGGGATAGGCCCGGGTCTCGCCCGGGATGAGGGGTGGCTTAGGCTTTGCGCTGGTCATGGCCCCGAGTCCTTTTGTTGTGCCCCCCGCCCATAACCCGCCGATGCGGCATTATGGTCGAGTGCAGAGGTGGACCGGGAAGGGAAACACGGCCGCTCCAAGAGAGCCGCCGCGCGCCGGAGGGTGGGTACGAAACCCTCCCCGGGGATATGTCGATGCGATGCTTCGTACGCCTATTTCTTCGCAGACAATAGGTGGCGACGGCTCGCGCCAGTGTCAAGTAAACCCGAAAATTCAAGCAAATAGCGGCGCCGCGATGGCCGGGTCCGCCCAGCCCGGACGAATCGGGAGCCCCGCCTGCGCCTTGTAGTTGCGAGCGCATTCAAGCGCTCGCGTCGCCCGTCCGGTCGGCGCGATCGGCGTAGATATAGAGCGGCCGCGCGGTACCTTCGACCACCTCTTTCGAGATCACCACCTCTTCGACGCCCTCGAGGCTCGGCAGGTCGAACATGGTGTCGAGCAGGATGCCCTCCATGATCGAGCGCAGGCCGCGCGCCCCGGTCTTGCGGTCGATGGCCTTGCGGGCGATGGCGCCCAGGGCCTCTTCCGCCAGCGTGAGGTCGATTGATTCCATCTCGAACAGCCGCTGGTACTGCTTCACCAGCGCATTCTTGGGCTGGGTGAGAATGAGCTTCAGCGAGGGCTCGTCGAGGTCCTCGAGCGTCGCAACCACGGGCAGCCGGCCGACGAACTCGGGGATCAGCCCGTATTTCAACAGGTCCTCGGGCTCGACCTCACGGAAAATCTCGCCCGACTTACGATCCTCGGGCGCCATCACCTTGGCGCCGAAGCCGATCGAGGTCGACCGACCGCGCGCGGAAATGATCTTCTCGAGCCCGGCGAAAGCGCCGCCGCACACGAACAGGATATTGGTAGTATCCACCTGCAGGAATTCCTGCTGCGGATGCTTGCGTCCGCCCTGCGGAGGCACCGACGCGATGGTGCCTTCCATGATCTTGAGCAACGCCTGCTGCACGCCTTCGCCCGACACGTCGCGCGTGATCGACGGGTTGTCGGACTTGCGGCTGATCTTGTCGATCTCGTCGATATAAACGATCCCGCGCTGCGCGCGCTCGACGTTGTAGTCGGCCGACTGCAGCAGCTTGAGGATGATATTCTCGACGTCCTCGCCGACATAGCCCGCTTCGGTGAGCGTCGTGGCATCCGCCATGGTGAAGGGCACGTCGAGGATGCGCGCGAG
>JBQGDO010000166.1:0-31388 GCA_052039105.1 Methyloceanibacter sp. | reverse complement strand
AGCGCCGGGCTCGACACGATCGCGCTCAGGGCGCCGGCCCATCCCGTGGCCCAAGAGCTCCTTGCCCAAGCAAGGCTTCCTATCGCCGCCCCGAGCGCCAATCGCTCCGGGCGCGTCAGCCCGACCACGGCAGCGCATGTGGAGGTCGAACTCGGCGACCGGCCGTCCGTGATCCTCAATGGCGGGCCCTGTCCGCTCGGCATCGAATCGACGGTGGTGAACGTCATCGGCGGAGCCCCTTCCCTGCTGCGGCCCGGCGCGGTTCCGCGCGAAGCGATCGAGCTTGTGCTTGGCGCACCGCTCGCCACGGCAAGAGCCCAGGAGCGCGACGCTTCGCCCGGACAGCTTGCCACGCACTACGCCCCGGGCACGAGGCTCAGGCTTAACGCCACCACGGCCGGCGCCAGCGAGGCGCTGCTCGCCTTCGGACCCAATGCGCCGCCTGGCGCACGCGTGACCATCAATCTCAGCGAAAGCGGGAACCTGGAGGAAGCCGCAGCCAAGCTATTCGCGGCACTCAGAGAGCTCGATCAGACCGGCGCGGAGGCGATCGCCGTGATGCCGATCCCGGCGCATGGCCTAGGCGAGGGCATCAACGACCGCTTGCAGCGCGCCGCCAATCGGGGCTAGCGCATTCTCATGGCACGGCAACAACGGCATAGGCCGCCTTCTCCCGAGACGCTCGACGCGTTTGTGCGCATCGTCGGCGCCGAGCATGCCATCCGCGATGCTGAGACCATGGCGCCTTACCTTGTGGAGTGGCGTGACCGCTATCACGGTAAAGCCGCGCTGGTGCTGAAGCCCGGCACGACGGAAGAGGTCTCTGCCATCCTCAAGCTCGCCAACGAGACGAGAACCGCCATCGTGCCGCAAGGCGGAAACACGGGGTTGGTCGGCGGGCAAATTCCGTTCGAGACGGGGCACGAAGTCGTCGTTTCGCTCGCGCGCATGACCCATGTGCGCGACATCGACCTTGCCTCGAACACCATGACGGTCGAGGCGGGCCTGGTATTGGCGCTCGCTCAGCAAGTAGCCGAGACTGCCGGTCGCTCGTTCCCCTTGAGCCTCGCATCGGAAGGAAGCGCGCAGATCGGCGGCGTGCTCGCCACCAATGCCGGTGGCACGAATGTGCTCGCCTATGGCAGCGCGCGGGACCTCACCCTAGGGCTCGAAGTCGTGCTCGCCGACGGACAGGTGTGGAACGGGCTGAAGTCGCTGCGCAAGAACAATACCGGCTACGACCTCAAAGACCTGTTTATTGGCTCCGAGGGCACGCTCGGGATCATCACCGCAGCCGTCTTGCGGCTCTTCCCCAAAGTCGCCGAGCGCGTCACCTGCATGGCGGGATTGAGCGCTATCGAGAGTGCGCCGGCCTTCTTTGCTCGCGTGTTCGAACGCGCCGGGCCTGCGCTTACCGCGATCGAGATCATGCCGCGCATCGGCATCGAATTCGTGCTCAAGCACGGCAGCGGGGTGCGCGATCCCTTCCCTTCCCCGCATGCCTGGTATCTGCTCTTCGAACTCACCAGCCCGCGCGAGGGGGAAGAGTTGCAACGCGTCGCTGAGACTGTGCTCGGCGAAGGTCTCGCGGCCGGCGAGATCGACGCGGCGGTGATTGCCGCATCGCTCGCGCAGGGCGAAGAGCTGTGGCGCTTGCGGAGCCTGATGAGCGAAGTGCAGAAGCTCGAAGGGGGAAGCATCAAGCATGACGTTGCCGTGCCGGTGGCACACGTACCAGAGCTTGTGGCGCGGGCCGATCAACTGGTGGAGCTGATGATTCCCGGTGCGCGGCCGGTGCCGTTCGGCCATCTCGGCGACGGCAACATCCATTACAATGTCAGCCAGCCGCCGGGCATGGACCGGGCCATTTTCCTCAGCTACTGGGAGGCGCTCAACGCCGCGGTACATGAGATCGTGCTCGATCTCGGCGGCACGATCAGCGCCGAGCATGGCATCGGCCGCCTGAAGCGCGATCTCCTGGCGCACGCCAAGCAAGCGGTGGAGATCGAGCTGATGCGCAAGATCAAGATCGCGTTCGACCCGAACAATATCCTCAATCCCGGGAAGCTTCTGCCATGAAGCGGCTCGAGACCGACGCGCTGTGGACGGCGGTCGACGCCTATCTCACCGAGAGCCTGGTGGGCGGCGACGAGGCGCTCGAGGCGGCGCTCGAAGCGAGCGCGAAAGCAGGCTTGCCGCCGATCAATGTCGCGCCCAATCAGGGCAAGCTGCTGATGCTGCTGGCGCAGGCGATCGGTGCGCGGCGCATTCTGGAGATCGGCACGCTCGGCGGCTACAGCACGATTTGGCTCGCGCGCGGAATTGCGCCTGGCGGCCGCCTGATCACGCTCGAATCCAATGAAGACTATGCCGAAGTGGCGCGCGCCAATGTCGCGCGCGCCGGGCTCGCCGCAACAGTCGAGATACGCCTTGGCCGCGCCCAGGACAGCTTGCCTGCGCTCGCGGCGGAAGCGCCGTTCGATCTGATCTTCATCGACGCCGACAAGCCCGGCACGCCCGGCTATTTCCAGTGGGCGGTGAAGCTGGCGCGCCGAGGCTCGCTCATCATCGTCGACAATGTGGTGCGGGAGGGCGCGGTGCTCGAAGCCGACAGCGGAGATAGCAGCGTCACGGCGATGCGCCGCTTCTTCGAGCTTGCCGCCACAGATCCCCGGGTGAGCGGCACGGCGATCCAGACCGTCGGCGCCAAGGGCCATGATGGGCTCGCCGTCCTGCTCGTGACCTCGGCGCCCTAGGCTTTCTTGTTCGCCGGCAACTGGGCGGCAAGCTCGGCGCGAATTCGCGCCAGCTCGTCCAGGTTTCCCTCGTCGAATTTGGGGAACTTGAGATCGAGTTTTTCCATCTGCTCGACCAGCGCCGCGGCGACGACGAGACGCGTGAACCATTTATGGTCGGCTGGCACCACATACCAAGGCGCGTGCTTGGTCGCGGTGTGGCGGATGGTCTGCTCGTAGGCCTCCATGTAATCGTCCCATAGCTTGCGTTCCTCGACGTCGCGCGCTTGGAACTTCCAGCGCTTTTCCGGATCGTCGATGCGCGCAAGCAGCCGCCGCAACTGTTCCTGCTTGGAAATGTTGAGGAAGAATTTGAGCGGCAAAATGCCGTTGCGCGACAGATAGAGCTCGAAATTGCTGATGTCTTCGAAGCGCTGTGCCCAGATATCAGGCGTTATGAGCTTCTCGGGCAGGCGTTGTTTCCGTAGCAATTCAGGATGCACGCGGACGACGATGGTATCTTCGTAATAGGAGCGGTTGAAAATACCAATGCGGCCTCGCGTCGGCAGCGCGACGGTGGTTCGCCAGAGAAAGTCGTGGTCGATCTCGTTCTCGCTCGGCGCCTTGAAGGCGTGGACGTCGCAGCCCAGCGGATTGACGCCGGACATGACATGCTTGATGACGCCGTCCTTTCCGGCAGTGTCGATGCCTTGCAGGATCACCAGGATGGCCCAGCGGTCTTCAGCCCAGAGGCGGTCTTGCAAGTCCGCCAAGCGCTTTACACCCGCCTCGAGCAGCTCCTTGGCCTCCGTCTTGTCGATATCGAGCCCGCAGGTATCGCCCGCATCGCAAGCACTGAGCTTGAAAGCGCTTCCCTTGGTGACGCGATAGCGATCGATGATTTCCGAAGGCAGCATGCCATTCCCCCTGACTTCTAGGACGAGGCCGTTAGCGGTTCTTGGATGCCGGGCTCGTCGCGCTTGGAATCGTTGATCTTGGGATGTAGCTCGAGCGCCTCGAAGAGATCGTCGGGCGGAGGCAGCAGGAGCCTGACGGCTTCCGCGGCGGGGGTGGCTTTCACGTCGAGCCACGCGGCGAAATGCTCGGGCGGCAGCACCACCGGCATGCGGTCATGGAGCGGGGCGACCGTAGCATTGGCGGGACAAGTGAGAATCGCTACCGTGTCGATCTCGCCGCCTTTTCCGTCGCGCCAGCGCTCGTAGATCCCGGCGAAGGCGATCAACTCGCGTCCTCGGGGGCGCAACAGGAAGGGGCGGCGCTTGCCCTTCGGCCCCGTCCATTCATAGAAGCCGTCCGCAGGTACGAGGCAGCGCCTGAAGCGCATGGCATGGCTGAAGGAGGACTTGGTAAGCACCTCCTCCGATCGGGCATTGATCAGGGTTGGGAATTTCTTCGGGTCCTTGACGAACAGCGGAAGCAAGCCCCAGCGCATCAGCCGAAAGCGGCGCACGCCCTCGCGATCGAGCGCGACGACCGCGACCTCTTGCGTCGGCGCCACATTGTAGCGTGCAGGAAAGTTCGGCGCATCGCTGTAGCCGAAATAGGCGCGCACCGCCTCCGGCGGCGAGGTCAGACTATAGCGTGAGCACATGCGGAGGTCGGTCCGGTAACATTTTGGCAATCATGATCGGGCAACACTGGAACTATTCCAAGGCCCCATTTGATGTCCTGCTGTGGCAGCACTTGAAAAACCCGGTCCCGCAGACAGGGACCTGTACGAAGATGTGAGTCGGGAGGATATCGTCGCTGCGTTTCGCGTGGCGATGATCGGCCATTTCCGCTCGCATATTCCCGGCACTAATATCAACGAGTCGACGCTGCTCGCGAGCGATTATCTGAACCACTTCCACGAGCTGGTGATGCTGTTCGAGGCGATCGCATCGGAGCCGCAGGATTTCACTCGGGATCTGCTGTCCTGGCGGCCGCTCACCTATGAAGAGCACTTCGCCGAATCCGGGTTCCGTGACAAAAATCTAGCGATCGCCGCCTATCGCCGGGCGCCCCCCAGGATCAGGGCCCGATTCGACGAGGCCGTGGCGCGGCTGCACGGCGAAGCTGTGACCCTGATCGCCGAGGTCGCCGCCGAGCTTGGCGGCAACGGCAAGGTGCTGAGCCAATCCTGCGCGCACGCCGCCCAGCGCCTGAAGCTGTTGATCGACGAGGCCAATGTCATCGCCAATGGCGAGAACGTGCCACAGCGGCCGGATTCCGAGTCGGCAGGCGATGTCGGCGGGCAAGCGGCAATCGACGCTCTGTTCGGCCGAAGCTGATTGATCTAGAAGCGGGCCGGCAAGAGCTCAACCGGCCGCAATGTCCTCACGATCCGCAAGCGAGCAACTCACGGCTACCCGCGACGGAGCGAGCATCGCCGTGTTCAAGGACCGCAACGTGCTGCTGGTGCGCCGCAAGCACGCGCCATTTGCCGGCTTGTGGAGTCTCCCTGGCGGCAAGACTGAGCCGGAGGAAACGCCGCGCCAGACCGCCCTGCGCGAGTTGAAGGAGGAGACCGGCATCGAGGCTAAAATCCAAGGGATCGTGGATAGGGTCGAGGTCGCTTCCGAGGGCCAAGACTATCGGCTGACCGTATTCTACGGCCGCCCCTGCGGCGGGAGCCTCAAAGCTGGGGGCGACAGCGAAGCCGCCGAATGGGTCGATCTGGACGAAATCGAGACAATACCGATCACGCCCGGCACGGCGGAATTGATCTGGATGGCCGCGCACCGGGTGCGCAGGGCCTGACGGCTAGATTTCAACAAGAATTGGGGCTACTCACGGGGGCGATGGGTCAGGCCAAAACCGGCTTAAAGCTTGTGCTCGGCGCGCTTTGCGTGGTTTGGGCCGGCGGCGGTTTTGTGCCTGAGGCCAAGGCACAGTTCTTCTGGTTTTTCGACCAGCAGAAGAAGGCTGCGCCCAAGCCGCGAGTGAAGCCGAAGCCCCCCGGCGATGACCTGCCGCCCATCGTGCCGAGGGAAAGCTCGACCCCTCCCCCGCCCGACGATCGGCCCTATGACGCCAAGCTGATGCGGCTCGCCGAGATCCTCGGCGCCGTGCATTACCTGCGCGAGCTTTGCGGCGCAGAGGAGGGGCAAATCTGGCGCGATCAGATGAAAGAAATCCTCCGCAACGAGGGCACCACCGCAGTCCGGCGCGCCAAGCTCGTCAACGCTTTCAATGACGGCTATCGCGGTTACCGCCGCACCTATCGTACCTGCACGCAGTCGGCAACGCTGGCCACAACACGTTTCAGCACAGAGGGCGCGACTATCGCAGCTTCGCTAGCTCAGGGATCGACCGTGGCCGCCAAAGGCACGGCTGAGGCCAAGAGCGATGCTGGAGAAGGGGGCGCGCAGCCGGCCCCCGAGGGAGCCGAAGCGGTCCCCACTGATAGTACGGCCCCTGACGCAGATCAGACCGGAGGGCTTCCCTCCGCCGAGGGGCAGGCCATGGCGCCTGAGCCGGTTCCAGACACTGTGGCCCCGGAAGCGGCACCGACGGAGGAACCCTCTTCGGCAGAACCGCCTTCCGAGGAGGCCCCTGCGGAAGAGCCACCCGACTAATTTCCTAAAATTTAAGACTAAGAATTAACCCTTAGTTTACTCTGTCCCGCCTCGGCCTCTGACCTCGTGCAATTCTTGCATCTGCAACAATGTCGGGCAGCCATAAGGGGGCGCCAGAATTGCGGTCAGCACGGCGGATGCCGCCCCTCTCGGCAAGCGAGGAGCAGAGGCAGGCGGCCCTCAGATATATTCTCGATGCCTGGGAAGAGGCGTTACATGACGGTATCGAGCCGGAGATGCTGGCTAATGCCGCGCTGTTCGCCGCGCTCGCCGATCTCATCGGGGCGTATGGCGAAGATGCCGTCGCCAAGATGGCCAACGGGCTTTCGCGCCGCATCCATCACGGCGAGTTCACCCTCAAGCGAACGCCGCAATAGATCGGTGACGGCTAAAGCAGATCGCCGCCGAACAACAGGATCAGGCCGAACGCGATCAGCACCGCGCCGGCGATACGATTGATCAGTTTCAGGCGGCCCTCGGTAAGCTTGTGCCTGATGGTGGCGATTAGCTCGGACAGGCCGAGCCACCAAAGGAGACTGCCCCCCATCACCGCAGCAACCAGAAGCAGCGCCTCGAGATAAGTGTTGAGGCCGCCGATCAGCGATCCAAGGCCGCCGATCATCGCCGCCATGCCGAGAATGGCGCCTGGGTTGGTGACCGTCAGGAAGAAGGTCTGCGGAATGATTCCGGCATGCTCCAGCAGATGCGACTTCTGTCCCAAAGGAATGGTGAGTGCCGGGCGCGCGAATAGGAGAGCCAGGCCAAACCCTACCAGCAGCAGGCCGCCGATCAGCTGAATCCATCCCGCATAGGCGCGCATTGCCTCGGAAATCGCCGTCACACTGAACGCGGCGAGCGCGGCCAGGAGGCCGTCGCCAACCACCGCGCCGAGGCCTGCGGCAAGACCGCCCCAGAAACCGCGCGAGACGGCGCGCTGAATGACGAGCACGTTCACCGGACCGATCGGCGCCGCCACAAGCAGGCCGATGCCGATGCCGGCAAGCACAAGCTGCAGAGTGGAAACGACGAATTGCGCGCCTGCCTGCAAGGCGGGGTCCTATGCGCTTGATGCGAGCGCTGGAATGCCGTCTCGCGGCGGTAGCGCCGCCAAGCCCCGGACTTGCGCTCGAACGCCGATCTGCGAAATTGATTGAGCACTCATGGAGTGATGCATGAATCGCCGCAATACCGTGATTGCCCTCGGCGCATTGGTAGCGGGCGTCGCTGCCCTTGTCTACGTTCACAACGAAATGGGCGATTCGCCACGCCCCAAGGCCACCGGCACGGCTTTGGCGGCGTCAGCGCAGCAAGGCCAAGCTTCCGAACCGCTTTACGATTTCCACAGCCTGCCCGGCCCGGTCAAAGCCACACTCGAGCGAATCGCCGCAGCGGCCGAGACCGGCGAGATCGAGAACATGCGGGTCGTGCTCGAATCGAACGAGCTGAGGCCGATGGTCACCGATGGATATGTCGAGGATCAGATCGCCTTTTGGAAGAAGCAATCCGCCGACGGTTCCGGCCGCGACGTGCTGGCGGCCATGCTTGACGTGATGTCGTCAGGATTCGTGCGGATGGGCCAAGGACAGGATGAAATCTATGTTTGGCCTTACTTCGCCGAGGCCGACCTCTCCAAGCTGACGCCGGCGCAAGAGGTCGAGCTTTACCGCCTCGTCTCACCCGAGCTCGCGGTGCCGATGAAGAAAGACGGCAAGTACCGCTATTACCGCCTCGGCATTTCCCCCTCAGGCGTCTGGCACTACTTCCTTCAGTAGCTCTTGGGCAAGGCTTCGCCGAAGCAGACCGGTTGGCCCTGGGCTTGCCCGAGTACTCCCTGCCACATGGCGAGACGCCCGCGCACGAGCGTGCCGACCGGCCAGCCTTTCACCTTGCGGCCGGCGAAGGGGGTCCAGCCGCATTTGCTGCCGATCCATCGATCCTCGATGACGCGCTCGGCTTTGAGATCGACGATGGTGAGGTCCGCGTCATAGCCCACCGCGATGCGACCTTTGCCGGCGATGCCGAACAGGCGCTGCGGGCCCGCGCTGGTAAGGTCGACGAAGCGCGCAAGCGTGAGGCGACCGGCAATGACGTGGTCGAGCATCACCGGGACCAGGGTCTGCACGCCAGGCATGCCCGACGGTGTTGCCGGATAGCTCTTCGATTTTTCCTCAAGCGTATGCGGCGCGTGGTCAGAGCCGAGGATATCGACGATGCCTTGGGCGACGCCCCACCAAAGCCGTTCCTGGTGATGGCGGTCCCTGAGCGGCGGGTTCATCTGCGCTTTGGTGCCGAGCCGTTCATAAGCCTCGGGGGCGGCAAGCGTCAGATGCTGGGGCGTCACCTCGACGGAGGCGACGTCCTTGTGCAAGGCGAGCAGCGCAATCTCTTCGCCGGTCGAAACATGAAGCACATGCACGCGCTTGCCGGCCTGGCGCGCGAGCCGCAGGAGACGCTCGGTCGAGGCGAACGCAGCCTCTGCGTCGCGCCATTCGCTATGGCTCGAGGGGTCGTCCGCACGCTGATGCGGGATGCGCTCGCGCAGCCTCGCTTCATCCTCGGAGTGGAATGCGGCGCGCCGCCTGATCTTGGCAAGGATGCGCGCCAGATTTTCTTCGTCGTCGACCAGAAGGTCTCCGGTCGAAGAGCCCATGAAGACCTTGATGCCTGCGGCGCCGGGCAAGAGTTCGAGCGTGCCGAGTTCATCAAGATTGTCGCGGGTGGCGCCGACGAAAAAGGCAAAGTCGCAATACATGCGCCCCGTCGCCGCCGCGACCTTGGCGGCGAGCGCGTCCGCACTTGTCGTGGGAGGCTTGGTGTTCGGCATCTCGAACACGGCGGTGACGCCGCCAAGCACGGCGGAGCGGCTGCCGGTTTCCAGGTCCTCCTTGTGCTCCATTCCCGGCTCGCGGAAATGCACCTGGGTGTCGATGACACCGGGCAGGATGTGCAGGCCCCGCGCGTCGATCGTCTCGCCCGCCAAACCCTCGCCGATCGAGCCAATCGAAGCGATCTTGCCGTCTTTGACGCCGATATCGGCCGACCCAACGCCAGCATGATTGACGACGGTGCCGCCCTTGAAGACAAGATCGAAGGTCTGGGCCACGGGCTCACTTGCGGGTATCAGCCCGCTCCCATAGATGTCGGACGCCTTGGTAGCAGAAGAGCCGGATATGGGCCATTGCCATGCTTGCCTGTTGGAAGGACGCGCGGTGCTGCGTGTCTCCGGCCCCGACGCGCGCAAATTCCTGCAAGGGCTGATCACCAACGATATGGCCAAGGCCCAGGCTGGACGGGCGATCCATGCCGGTCTGCTCTCGCCGCAGGGGAAGATCCTGTTCGACTTTTTCCTGGCGCCCGACGGCGACTCCCTGCTGATCGACGTGGCGCGTGACAAGGCTGAAGAACTTCTCCAGCGGCTCGGCTTCTACCGCCTCAGGGCACGGGTCGAAATCGCGCCCATGCCTTCGCTTGAAGTGGCAGCGGTGTGGGGCGGCGTTCCAAAACCGCCGGACGGCGGGATCGTCTATGCCGATCCGCGGCTCGCGGCGCTTGGCTTTCGCGTCATTTTCACCAAGGGAGCGCAGGCCGGCGTACTCGGCTGCGCGGCGGCGTCCGAAGGCGACTACCATGCCCTTCGCATCGAGCTTGGCGTACCCGAAGGCGGCCGTGACTATGCGTTCGGCGATGCCTTCCCGCATGAGGCGCTATTCGATGAATTGAACGGCGTGGACTTTGCCAAAGGTTGCTATGTGGGGCAGGAGGTGGTTTCGCGCATGGAACATCGGGGTACGGCGCGCAAGCGCATCGTGCGGGTCGATGCCACGATGCCGCTGCCTGCTCCCGGCACGAGCATCGAGGCCGATGGCGTGCCGATCGGCACACTCGGTTCGGTGAGCGGGAAGTCGGGACTTGCCATGATTCGCCTCGATCGCGCCGAGACAGCCGTTAGGGCCGGCAAGGCGCTTACGGCCGGAGGGATTGAAGTCGTGCTCCACCGGCCAGCCTTCGCACATTTCGCCGTGCCGCTCACGGGAGCCGCGACATGACTGCGGGCAAAGATTCGAAACGTTGCCCCTGGCCGGGCACCGACCCGCTCTATGTCGCCTATCATGACGAGGAGTGGGGCGTGCCCGAGCGCGATGACCAAGCGCTTTACGAAAAGCTCGTGCTCGACGGCTTCCAGGCGGGTCTCTCCTGGATCACCATCTTGCGCAAGCGCGAGGCCTTTCGCCGCGCCTTCGATGGCTTTGCGCCGGAGAAAATCGCGCGCTACTCAAAGAAGAAGGTCGAAGCGCTGATGCGTGATGAGGGTATCGTGCGCAACCGCGCCAAGATCGAAGGCGCGATCCTCTCGGCTCGCGCCTGGCTCGACATCATGGAGCGCAGTCCCGGCTTCGCCGCCTATCTGTGGGACTTCGTCGAGGGCAAGCCGATCATCAACCGCTTCCGCTCCATCAAGGAGATCCCCGCCGAGACCGAGCTGTCGCGCGCCGTGTCGAAAGACCTCAAGGCGCGCGGCTTCAAGTTCTGCGGACCGACGATTGTATATGCTTTCATGCAGGCGACCGGCATGGTCAACGACCATCTCGTCGGTTGCCCCCGTCACGAAGCCTGCAAAAAGCTTGGTCGCGGCGCGCGTTAGCCGCGGCCGCGCGGGTCCATACTGCGCGGATAGGTTCGCTCTTCTTGAATCTTGCCGTTGCGCTTTCTGATACGGACGGAGCCCTTGCCGCCAACGGCCCTAGAAAGGACGCCGCCCTTGGTGGCTTTCGCCTTGCTCATGAAGGTCTTGACGACGCTGCCGGAGCCTTCGCTTTTCAGTTCCCATTTCTTCGACTTGGCATTGTATGCGAGCGAATATCTGGGCAGCTTTGCCATGAGTGCCTCCAGGGTTCCGACATTGAAGCTTGAACCTGTTACTTGACGAGAATCGCCTCCATGAATGACATCATGGACATGACGAGTCTACTGCTTCGTGACGTGGAAGGAGACATCTCGTCTCGGGCTCATCGAGGCGATTGCGCACGATCCAACGCGATGGATTCCGGAAACCATGCATAGCGTCGCCGCAAATGGCTCAGCACCTCGCGCCTGGCAGCGCATGCTCTCGGGGCGCCGGCTGGACCTGCTTGATCCATCGCCGCTCGATATCGAGATCGAAGACATCGCCCATGGGCTTGCGCGCGTCGCGCGCTGGAACGGGCAGACCGATGGCGAGCATGCTTTCTCGGTGGCCGAGCACAGCCTGCTCGTGGAGAAGATCGTCGCGGAGCTCGATCCCAAGCTCAGCCGCAAGTTCAGGCTGGCGGCGCTGATCCACGATGCACCGGAATATGTGATCGGCGATCTGATCAGCCCGTTCAAGGCGGCGCTGTCGCTTGACTATCGCGCCTTCGAGGCGAAGCTGCTTGCGGCCATTCATTTGCGCTTCGGCCTGCCGGCGGAATTGCCCGAGCGTGTCACGAAGCTGATCAAACGGGCTGATAAGATCGCTGCCTATTATGAGGCCACCGGTCTCGCCGGGTTTTCGCGAGCTGAAGCGCGTCGGTTTTTCGGCCAGCCGCGGGGCTTGAGTTCAGCCCTTGTCAATAGTCTATCGCGTCTCAGTCCCCTGCCCGCTTCTGCGGTCGAGGCTGAATTCATAAAACGATTCAAAGAGCTGCATCGATGAAGGGGCTCTTGCAAACTCTGCTGGGAAGGCGCATCTGCGAACAATGACCACCCTGATTTTGCCTACAGAAACCCCTAAAGTCCGGCGCAGCATGAGCCGCGAATCCATCTATGTGGCCCCGTTGAGCCTGGTCGAGACGACCGTTCAAGACGCGCAGGTCAGCCACCTCGTCACTCTCATCAACGGCGAGACGTCGATCCCGACGCCTCCCAGCATCGGGCAGGACCGGCATCTCAGGCTGTCTATGAACGACATCTGCGAGCCACAGCCCGGGCTGGTGCTGCCGTGCCAGACGCATGTCGCGGACTTGATCCGGTTCGCGCGCGATTGGGACCGGCAGGCACCCCTGCTGATCCATTGCTGGGCCGGGATCAGCCGCTCGACTGCCGCCGCCTTCATCTCGCTCTGCGCGCTCAATCCCGAAGGGGCCGAGCAAGAGCTTGCCTGGGCGCTGCGGCGCGCTTCCCCTACCGCCTATCCCAACCGGCTGCTGGTCGCTCTTGCCGACGAGGCGCTCGCGCGTAAAGGGCACATGGTTACCGCGATCGAAGAGATCGGCAGGGGCAAGATCGCCGAGGAAGCCGACGTATTCGCTCTTCCCGCGCTGCTCGCAGCCTAGGCGCCGCCATGGCCGAGGCAAAACGCAAGACATCGCTTCCGCCGCAGACCCACAGCGCAGATCCGCAAATCGAGCTTGGACTCAATGCCGCCATTGTCACGGTGCGCGACGGGCAGCCGCACATCCTCGTGGCGCGGCCTGGCACGGCGGGGCCGGGCGCCTGGGACGCGCTCCCGTTCGGACCGTTTGCGCCACGGGCACATCGCACCCTCGAAATCGGCTTGCGCGAGTGGGTGAAGCGGCAGACCGGGCTCGAACTCGGCTATGCCGAGCAGCTCTATACCTTCGGCGATCGGGGGCGTCATGCCGAGACCGACGGTACGCATATGCTTTCGGTCGGTTATCTCGCGCTCAGCCGCGGCGCCGGCGAAGAGCTGATGGGTGCACATTGGTCGCCCTGGTATGCCTATTTCCCCTGGGAGGATTGGCGGCATGGCAAGCCTGAGATTCTCACCAAGGAGATCGAGCCGCGCTTGAAACAATGGGCCTCGCGCCAGCCTTCGCCTAACGAACCTGCACGGGCGCTGCGCCGTCCCGAGCGACTGCGAATCTCGTTCGGTATCGGCGGGGAGTGGGACGAGGAGAAGGTGCTCGAGCGCTACGAGCTGCTTTACGAAGCCGGCCTCGTGCCTGAGGCGAAGCGCGACGGACGCTCCGCCGCCGAGCAATGGACACATCTGCCGGAGCTCGGGCGGCCCATGGCCTTCGATCATCGTCGCATTCTTGCCACCGCGCTCGGACGCCTGCGCGGCAAGCTGAAATACCGGCCAGTGGTGTTCGAGCTTCTGCCGCCGGAGTTCACGCTGTACGACTTGCAGAAGACCGTCGAGGCGATCTCCGGCACGCTGTTGCACAAGCAGAATTTCCGCCGGCTGGTCGAGCAAGGGGGCCTGGTCGAAACCACCGGGAATGTCTCGACCGCGACGGGGGGGCGCCCTGCCCGGCTCTACCGCTTCCGCCGCGAAGTGGTGCTCGAGCGGCCCGCTCCGGGCCTCAGGGTCAAGGCCGGCCGAGGACCCGCGAGCTAGGCGCGTTCAAGGGCGGCGGCCGGGCTTTGCCTTGTGGCGACGAGAGCCGGGTAAAACGAGCCAAGAACGCCCAGGATGATGGCTGCCAATGCGGTGGCGGCGATCAGCCCCAAGGTCGGTTTCACCGCGACATAGCGCCCGATTGCCGGGATTGCGCTCAACAGGCGCGAGCCCACGACGCCGATCACGATGCCGGCAACGCTGCCGAGCGCCGACAGGATAAAGCCTTCGATCACCAGCGCCCCCATGATGCGCTGCTTCGACCAGCCGATCGCGGACAGGATACCGATCTCCCGCGTGCGCTCGAGCACCGCCATGAGCAGCGTGTTGAGCACCATGAGCACACCC
The DNA here is from genome assembly GCA_052039105.1 of Methyloceanibacter sp. Lineage (GTDB taxonomy): Bacteria > Pseudomonadota > Alphaproteobacteria > Rhizobiales > Methyloligellaceae > Methyloceanibacter. The sequence continues at coordinate 17,409 of JBQGDO010000166.1, read as the reverse complement.
ATCAACAGCGCGACCCAGGCCATCGAGCTGGCCACGGCGTTCAGGAGGCCAAGCAGGCTGTCATTGCGCATGACGTTCTCGCTCTTGGTAACGGTTAGGTCGCCAAGCGCTTCGATCTCGCGCGCCACGCGGTCGGCGTCGCCCGGTTTTGTCGGATGCTTGAGCCTGACGGAGATATAGGTCACCGCTCCGTTGCGGAAGGTGACCTCCTGCAAATCGGCAAGCTCGACCAGCACCGCGTTGCGGTTGATGATCGACGAGTAGTTGGTGATACCGATGATGCGGAATTTCTCACCGATCAACGTGATGTCGTCATCGCGATGCTTGTTGAGGGTCTGGGCGATGTCCTTGCCGAGGAGAGCGACCTTGCGTTCGCCGGGAGCGGGGATTCGCCCTTCAAGCAGCGGAACCTCGGGCCAATAGAAGCTGTCCTCGGCCCAGCCGAAGGCGAGCACGTGATCGTCGTCGTCGGTCGCGGCAAAGCTCAAGAGCTGGCCCGACACGCCCTCGACGCCCGGGATCTTGGCGATCTCCGGGATGATATCTTGCGGCATGTTGCCCCCGAACGGCTCGGCAATCCCGCGCTTGCGCACCGTGAGATCGGTGCCCCGCTCCTCGAAGCTTTGTTGCACGTTCGCCTGCACGCTGCGCGAAAGCCCGTAGAGCGTGATGAAGCTCCCCACGGCCAGCGCCACGCCCATCATCGTGAGAAGTGAGCGGGCCGGCCTTCGCTTCAAATTACGGAATGCGAGTTCGAGGTGATTCACAGGGCTTCCCCGACCGCCTCGCGGCGCCGCTCATAGACCTTGCCGTCCTTGATGCTGATCTGGCGCGCGCAGCGGCTTGCATAGCTCGGCTCGTGCGAGACCATGACGAGGGTCGCGCCCCGGGCGCGCTTAAGCTCGAACAGTAGATCGAGAATGGCTTCGGCGTTGACGCTGTCGAGATTGCCGGTCGGCTCGTCGGCGAGAATGAGCGCCGGGTTGTTGATGATGCTGCGCGCGATGGCGACGCGCTGGCGTTCGCCGCCTGACAATTCGTGCGGCAGATGCGTGGCGCGGCCGGCGAGGCCGACCGTCTCAAGCGCGTACTCGGCGCGGCGCCTACGTTCTCTCGCTCCCACCCCGAGGCCGAACATCGCCACCTCGAGGTTCTCGCGCGCCGTCAGGGTCGGAAATAGATTGAACTCCTGGAACACGATGCCGATTTCTGTACGCCTGAGCGTGGTCCATTGCTCGGGACGCGTTACCGGCGTGCCCTTCCACAGCACTTGGCCCGATACGGGAAGCCGGATGCCGCAGAGCAGCAGGATCAGCGTCGACTTTCCGCTTCCGCTCGCGCCGACGATGGCGACGGACTCGCCTTTCCCAATTGTTAGGCTGACGTCATTGAGCGCAACAATGCGCCCATCATCGAAGCTGTGGCTCACATGGTCGAGGCTAACGAGGGGCTTTAGCGCCATGTTCATTGGGCCGCACGTTTGCGCATGAAAGCGATCAACGCATTCAGATCGCCGTTGTTGCTCTCCAGGACGGACGCATATTCGTGCCGCGTGGTATACACCGCGCTATGGCCGCCAAGTAGAAGGTCGGTAATGCGCCAGGTATCCCCGTCTGGCCGCATCGACCAGATCCAGATCTGGTCCTTTTTGCCGGGAACGGAACGACGGCTTGCAGCAAAATAATTTCCATCGCTAGGCGGTCGGTTGCCGATGAAAGTCAAGTTCGTACCCTCGGGCCGCATACGACGAAGATAAGCGCCAATGACATCCTCCTCAAAGGCCGCCAACAACTCACTGCGCTCCTCCTTGGTGGCCGTCTCCCAAGCGTAGCCGAGAGCTTCCTTCGCCATGGCGGGAACATCGAACGCCCAAGCGAGCAGAGCGCGGGTACGGCTACGCGCCTCAGCCTCCGAGCCGGAGGAAAACAAATCAAGCGATGCGGCATTTACCCGCTCGATGAAAGCGCGAATCGAGTCCTCAGTAGCCCTATCGGAGGAGAGTGCCGATGCTCCGAGCCAAACGAGGGCCACAAAAAACGTGCAGATGAAGCGTGCTCCTGGACGGCTCAACCTTGATCTCTCGCAAATCACTCTGAAAGATGCCGCCATTGGGCTGAACACCTGGTGAATAAACGTCGTCGAGCGTGCTTCGTTTGCTACAACTTTGGCGCAGCTCGCCCTGACGTAAGGCTACTAAGGACGAATAAACTGCCTATGTTGCGTAAGGTCGTGACGGTAAGAATGGCAAGGCGGAGGACTAATGCGTTCGATTGATCAAGGGATTGGTTTTTGTAAATTCGGCATGGCTAGCCTGCTTGCCGCCACGGTCCTCGCAGCAACCGGGCCCCCGGGCGGTGCCCAAGACAAAAAGCCCGGCCTCGAAACCAAGGCAGCCACGCTGAAAGTGAGAAAGGTCGCGAAGGACCTCCAATTTCCCTGGGGGCTCGCCTTCCTGCCTGACGGGCGCATGCTGGTGACCGAACGGCCGGGCCGGCTCCGCATCATCGACAAGGACGGCAAAATCTCCGAGCCGCTCAAGGGGGTGCCGGAGGTCTTCGCCGAGCAGCAAGGCGGCCTGCTCGACGTGGCGGTCGATCCAAAATTTACCGAGAACGGACTCGTCTATCTGAGCTATTCCGAGCGCGGACAAAGCGGTGCCGGAACTGCGGTCGCCCGCGGCAAGCTCGGCGAGGTCGGGCTTGAGAATGTGGAAGTCATCTTCGGCCAGAAGCCAAAGGTCGACCGCGGGCTGCATTACGGCTCGCGGCTCGTCTTCGCGCCCGACGGCAAGTTGTTCGTCACGCTCGGCGAGCGCTTCAAGTTCGCTCCGGCGCAGGACCTCTCGACCACGCTCGGCAAGATCGTCCGCATCAATCCCGACGGTTCGGTGCCCGAGGACAATCCTTTCGTGGGCCAAGAGGGCAAGCTGCCGGAGATCTATTCCTACGGCCATCGCAACCCGCAAGGTGCCGCCATCCATCCCGAGACCGGCAAACTCTGGGAGACGGAGTTCGGGCCGCTCGGCGGCGACGAGTTGAACATCATCGAGCCTGGCAAGGATTACGGCTGGCCGCTGGTCAGCTGGGGCAAGCACTATGACGGCAAGGAGATTCCCGATCCACCGACGCGGCCGGAATTCACCGACGCCATCAAATACTGGTCCCCGGTGATCTCGCCCTCCGGCATAACCTTCTACACGGGCGACAAGATTCCAGGCTGGAAGGGCAATTTGTTGATCGCCGGGCTTTCCGCGCAAGGCATCGTGCGGCTTACTCTCGACGGCGATAAGGTGGTCGATGAGGAGCGGATTCCATTGAAAGCTCGCATCCGCGACGTGGTGCAGGGGCCCGACGGCGCCGTCTATGCCCTGACCGACAAGCCTGACGGCAGCATTCTGCGCATAACGCAGATGCGCGAATAGGACCCTTGAGGTGCAGCGCGGTCTTTCGCTCGGACTATTCGGCCTTTTTGGGCGCTCGCAGGAGCTGCGCGATTTCGACAAAGCGCTGCGGGCGGTCGATCTCCACCCCAACCTCGTGCCGGAAGCCGTGAAGCTCACCGCGGTGAAGCTCATCAAGGAAGAGGACGCGACGCCCAAGCCTGAGTCGCAAACCTACCGCGCCGCGGCCGAGATCATCGCCTATTGCATGGTCGGTGCAGACGGCTTTGGCGCTGCCAACGATGCGGCGCTCGCGGCCGAAGTCGAGCGGCGCATGGAGGCCGCACTCGCCTCCGGTGCGAGCCTCGACGCCCGGCTCGTGCTGCTCACCCTGCACGCCAAGGTGATCCAGCCGAGCGTGGTCGAGCTTTTCCAGCTCAAAAGCGACGCAGAGTGATCATCGCGCCGCAGAGTTGCCGCAGTGGCACGCCTTATAGAAGCGAGCTATATCCCTCTGCTTTCGACACCGCGATCCTCCATGCAGCGACCTTCCAAGCACGAGCAGCCCGTCATCTCCGTCAAGGATCTGTCAAAGATCTATGCGGGAGGCCTCCAGGCGCTGAAGAACATCAATCTCGACATCCGCAAGGGCGAGATCTTCGCCCTGCTCGGTCCGAACGGCGCCGGAAAGACGACGCTTATCAGCATCATCTGCGGGATCGTGACGCCAAGCTCAGGCACGGTCACGATCGACGGCCATGATATCGTCAGCGACTATCGCGCCGCGCGCGCTCTGATCGGGCTGGTGCCGCAGGAATTGACCGCCGACATGTTCGAGACGGTATGGACCACAGTGTCGTTCAGCCGCGGGCTATGGGGCAAGTGGGATAATCCGGCCTATATCGAGAAGGTGCTGAAGGACCTCTCGCTTTGGGACAAGAAGGACCAGAAGCTGATGACCTTGTCGGGGGGGATGAAGCGGCGCGTTTTGATCGCCAAGGCGCTGGCGCACGAACCCATGATCCTCTTCCTCGACGAGCCCACCGCCGGCGTCGATGTCGAGCTGCGCAAGGACATGTGGGAGAACGTGCGCGCACTGCGCGATTCCGGCGTCACCATCATCCTCACCACGCACTACATCCACGAGGCCGAGGACATGGCCGACCGGATCGGCGTGATCAACAAGGGCGAGCTGATCCTGGTCGAGGACAAGCGGGAACTGATGCATAAGCTCGGCAAGAAGGAGCTTACGCTGCAGTTGCATCAGCCTCTCGAGGCCATCCCGGCCGAACTCGAGGGCCACCATCTTACGCTCGCCAATGGCGGCAGCGAGATGATCTATCACTACGACACGCAAGGCCCGCGCACCGGCATCACCGGGCTGCTCACCGATCTTTCGCGCGCCGGCATCCGCTTCAAGGACCTCGACACGTCGCAAAGTTCGCTCGAGGACATTTTCGTCGACTTGGTGAGGGGCGATCGATGAATCTGCCGGCGATCAGGGCAATCTACAAATTCGAGATGGCGCGCTGGGGACGTACCTTCCTGCAGAGCATCGTCTCGCCGGTGATCGCCACCTCGCTCTATTTTGTGGTGTTCGGCGCGGCGATCGGCTCGCGAATCACCGAGATCGAGGGGGTATCCTACGGCGCCTTCATCGTGCCGGGGCTGATCATGCTCACCCTGCTGACCCAGAGCGTGGCCAACGCCTCGTTCGGAATCTACTTCCCGCGCTTCACTGGCACGATCTACGAGCTGTTATCGGCGCCGATCTCGCCGTTCGAGATCGTGGTCGGTTATGTCGGCGCGGCCGCCACGAAGTCGATTATTCTCGGGCTGATCATTCTTGCCACGGCGGCCTTTTTCGTGCCGCTCGAGATCGCGCACCCGCTTTGGATGGTGGCATTTCTCGTGCTGACGGCGGTGACTTTCAGCCTGCTCGGCTTCGTCATCGGGCTCTGGGCGGACGGTTTCGAGAAGCTCCAACTCGTACCGCTCCTGATCATTACGCCGCTCACCTTTCTCGGCGGCACCTTCTACTCGCTCAACGTGCTGCCACCCTTCTGGCAGACCGTTACGTTATTCAATCCGGTAATCTATCTCGTCTCGGGCTTCCGCTGGAGCTTCTTCGAGATCGCCGATGTGACGCCGGCGATCAGCTTGGCGGCTGTCGCATTGTTCCTGGCGACCTGTCTCGGAGTGGTGTGGTGGATCTTCAAGACCGGCTACCGCTTGAAAAGTTGACCGAGAATATTCTGGCAAGCTTGCGTCATGTTTTGGGAAATTATCGCCGCCAAAACCTCGCTTTCAGCCGTCACAGTCCCTATATTGAGTTTGTAGTGCAGCACATAGCTGCCCAAGAATATTTTCCCGAAATCAGGAAAAATTGGCGTCAACCAGAGGTTTTTGCATCATGACGACGTTTGATTACAACGCGCTTGCAGAACTCTATCCGGCCCGGAGCTGGAAGCGAGGGGCAGGCCATGTCAGCTACAAGCGATTTGAGATTGCCGCAGAGGCCTTGCGCTTCGCGATTGAGGAACTGCCGCCCCAGTTTCTGTTAGGCACCTATCTCGAAGTCGACGAGGCTCGGTTCGACGGAAGACAGATCAGGCAGCTCTATGAGAGCGAGAACTATCCCCTTGCCCGACGCGTCGCGCGGGGCGCGAAGTCCGATGCGCCGCCTTCGAAAGCCGCGCGAGTGAAAGCGGGGGCGACGCGAGGCCACAAATCCGCGGCAAAGCGCAAATAAGCAGCAGCCCGTAAAACTAACGAGCCGCCCCCCCAAAGGAGGACGGCTCTAATTCATCAAAGCGTGGAGTCCGCTTCGGACTACGCGGCCTCGATGTTCGCCACTGCGGTTTTGCCGCTGCGGCTATCCAGCGCGGTGTCAAAAGAAACCTTCTGGCCTTCGACCAGCCGGCTGATGCCGGCACGCTCGAGCGCGGTTGCATGAACGAATACGTCCTTGCCGCCGTCCTCGGGCTGGATGAAGCCGAATCCCTTTTGCTCGTTATAGAATTTCACAGTGCCCTTTGTCATAAGGGTCGTCCTTTCGCTGATAGTCAGTGCGTTTGAACTCCGGACGCAGCACAGGCTGGCCTCGAAATCCGTTCGTCGATGTTTGGAGGGTCTGAACGCGCGCCCAGCAGATCAGCGAAGGCGAAACGGCCACATTGTCCGGCCAAATGTCGATGCGCGTACATAGGCGTTGTGGAAGGCGATTACAAGCAGAAACGCTCGGGCCTAACGAAGCATGTTAAAGGACTGAGGATGAGGGAAGTATCAGAGGCGGAGACGATGTCAGGCGATGAGCCGACATTGCACCGCACGATCGGGCCGGTGCAGATGGCGCTGTACGGCCTCGGCTCTATGCTCGGCGCGGGCATCTACGGGCTGATCGGCAAGGCCGCCGGCAGTGCCGGAAATGCAGTCTGGCTCGCTTTCCTGGTGGCGCTGGTCGCGGCACTGCTCACCGCGTTGTCGTATGCTTCGCTCGGCTCGCGCTATCCACGCGCGGCGGGCGCTGCCTATGTGACTGAGCGCGCCTACGGCTTCTCGCTGTTGAGCTTCATGGTCGGGCTAGCGCTAGTCTGCTCGGGATTGACCTCGATCGCGACGCAGAGCCAAGTGTTCGCCGCCAATGTCGCCGCCTTGTTCGGCATCGAGACCATCCCCGTGTCCTGGCTTGCGCTCGGCTTTCTCCTGATCCTCACCGGCATCGTGTTCCGCGGCATCCGGGAATCGATGTGGGTCAATGTGCTTTGCACCCTGGTCGAGGCAGGCGGTCTCGTCCTTGTCGTTGCAGTCGGCGCGTCCTATTGGGGGTCGGTCAATTATCTCGAGACGCCGGTTGGTCTCGGTGATCCGGCCACGCTGCTCATCATGCAGGGCGCGGTGCTCGCCTTCTTCGCCTTTATCGGCTTCGAGGACATGTACAATGTCGCCGAGGAGGTCCGCCATCCGGAGCGCAATCTGCCGCTCGGGCTGATCCTCGCCATGGCCACGGCGGCGCTGCTTTATGTAGCGGTTGCCGTCACCGCCGTTTCGGTGGTCCCATGGGAGGAGCTTGCGGAGGCGCCGGGTCCGATCACCGAGGTGGTCAGCCGCGCCGCGCCATCGATCTCGCCGGTCGTATTCACCGCGATCACCTTGTTCGCGGTGGCCAATACCGCGCTCGTCAACTACGTCACCGCTTCGCGCCTGGTCTACGGCATGGCGCGGCAGGGGCTGCTTCCGGCGACGTTCGGTAACGTGCATGCCGGCCGGCGCACGCCGCATTACGCCATTGCCGCGCTATTTCTTGTGCTGGCGCCGCTCGCGCTTATCGGCACGATCACCGAGCTCGCCGCGGCGACGGTGCTGCTTTTGCTGCTCGTGTTCATGGTGGTGAACGGCGCGCTGTTTATCTTGAAGGGCCGCGGAGGCGAGACGCCTGGGCGGTTCGAGATCCCGCGTTTCGTGCCGGCACTCGGCGCGCTGGTCTGCTTCATTCTCATCGTGGTGCGTACGGCAACCGGCGACCTGCAGGCGCCGCTTCTGGCGGGCGGGCTGCTCGCCGGTGCGCTTGCGGTCTACTTGCTGATGCGGAGGCTGGCTTAGGCCCGGTTATCGGCAAGCCGGTGCGGCGGATGGCGCTGATCGCCGCGACGGTTAAGCCGCCGTACATAGGTGATCGAGGCCTCTGGCCGCTCCGCCTTCACTTTCAGCGCCGCGATCAGGGCGTCCTCCGCCCTGACGACGAGCCGGTCGCCTTTGCCTTCGATGCTGATGCCGACGGTGTATTGCGACTGCACGGCATTCTCCCTGGCTCGCGGCCTAACGCTGTTGCCAAGCCTAGCAAAAGATCGCCGCCAGGCACATGGGTAAAGCCGGAGGGGAGAAAGCGGTTCCGCGACGCTTAGGGTGCCGCGGCGCCGAAGCCCGCGGCTTGAGGCGAGCCCACCGTGCTCGGGCTGGCTTGCGGCTTCGGCTTGGGTTTGACCTGCGGGCTCGCGGGCGCCGCGGCCTCGGCATTGTCCGCAACCGCCTCGGGCTTCGCTTCCTTGCCGAAGATTGCCGCAGCGGTCGGTCCATCCATTCCATAGATGTCGGCGAAGGTTCGCACCTTGCCCTCGCCATCGACCGAAGCGGTGAAATAGGTGGTGTGCACCGGCACGTGGCCATTGATGGAGACACCGCTGTTATAGCCGCTGGCGAGCAGCTTATCGATCTCCGCGGCGGCCACGCCTTTGTTCTCGGCGAGGATCACGGCGGCGACCTTGCCCGGATTGGCGACGCGAGGACAATGATGGCCTTCGGAGCGCACCTCGCGGTTCAAGAGTTCACGCTTGATGGTGTCGTGCATGTAGACGGAGTGCCGGTTGGGATAGAGGAACTTCACCTTGCCGAGCACGTTGGTCGGGCCCGGAGCCTGGTGGAAGCTGACCGCCCCCATGTTCACGCGGTTCCAGTCGATCGAGCCCGGATCGACCTGTTTGCCGTTATATCTAACAGTGAGCTTATGCTGCTTGAGAATCGAAGTGCCACCGCCGAAGAACCCTCCGCCTCCGCCCCGTAAGCGCGGCAAGAGATCTTCCCGGATGATGGTCGATGGCACCGTCCACTCCGGATTGAACACGATGGATTTGAGATCCGCCGAGAACACCGGCGTGGCGTAGACCGGCTTGCCGACCACGATCTTCTCGCTGTGGATCGTATTATCGTTCTTGACGATGAAGACCATGTATTCGGGGATATTGAGCCAAACGTAAAGCGTCCCGAGATCGGTCGGCATCCAGCGCCAGCGTTCCATGTTGACGACGATCTTCTGCAGATTGCGCGGCTTGGCGCCGGCCTCGCTTTCAGCGCGCGCTTTGAGCAGGGCCTGACGCAAACGCTCGAACTGCTCGTGTTTCGGGTGCAGCGACTGAAGATAGATTGCGGGCTCGGGCGACTCGGCGATCTCGGCGAGCACGAGCTTCGGATCGCGCAAGGTCGGGCGCATGTCGATATTCTTGAGCTTGGCGGGATCGATCCGGCCGCCGCGGGCGTAGCGCGCATATTTGAGTATGGCGAGATCGAGCTTGATCTCGGCGAGCGCCTGGTCGTCGAGCGAGTCCGGGAGGTCGCCGGCATCGGGAAGTGCGAAGGTGTCCGCTGACAGCCCCCAATCGTCGGCCTCGAGAATTTCGTCGATGGCTGCCTGCGCTTCGCTCGAGAAACCCATGTCGGTGATCCAGAGCGGCTCGCTACGCGCGTTGTAGAAGGCTTCAAGCGCGGCGAGATCGTCGGCAGGCGTGTCTTTGCGGACACCTGAGTCTTGCAGCTTGGAACGAATGGCGGCCACGACCGGCGTGGCGTCGACGGGCGGTTGGGCCGCGGCAGCATTGGCGCCGTCGTCGGCGGGGACCGCCGCAGCGTCGGCGGGCGGATCGGCAGGGGCGCCGGCGTCCGGGGCCGCGGCCTCCTGACCTGCAGGATCGGGGCCGCCCGCATTCGGGTCGTCGACGTCCTCAGCAGCTGGATTGTCCTGGGCGAATGCCGGCAAGACGCTAGCGCCGGCCAAGAACAGTGCGGCCGCGGCAAGGGCGGCGATCAAGGATCGTCCACGCATCCCCCTACCCCCTCGAACTTACAGGCCAAGGTTAATCCGAGACGGGGTCCAGGGCCACTGGGAATTGCAGAATAGCCAGTTACGCGGCGCAAGGGCTGTAGCGAGCGGCTTGGGGAGGTGCTCATCACAAAGCTGGCACTCATGCCGCAGGCCCCTTTGAAGGGCCTATCCGATCCCCTATACTCCAAGTGAGGATAGCGAGGGGTAGTAAGGATAGTGGGGGCCGGCCCTTGTGCCGGATGTTTTAACGGCCCATATATGCTCACTGTGAGCATTATTGAGCACGGGAGGATGAGTTCGATGACGAGGCTGCACGGCAATACCGGGCCCGGTAAGCGCACGGCACACGCGCCGCTGCCGCCGACGCTCTTGCCCGACCTCGCCTACACGCCGGAGGTCGCGCGCGAGACCGCGCATCTCTATGAAAAGGTGTCGCGGGTTATCCCGCCCATCGAGTGGCCGGGCTTCGCCCCCTATATCAAGGCGATCAACGAATTGAAGCGCGCGCGCAACGCCGTGGTGCTCGCGCACAACTACATGACGCCGGAGATCTTCCAGTGCGTCGCCGACGTGGTCGGCGACTCGCTGCAGCTCGCCCGTGAGGCGTCGAAGACCGATGCCGAGATCATCGTGCAGGGTGGCGTGCATTTCATGGCCGAGACCTCGAAGCTGCTCAATCCCGACAAGATGGTGCTGATCCCCGACATGCGCGCGGGCTGCTCGCTCGCCGCTTCGATCACTGGCGCCGATGTGCGGGCCCTGCGCGAAGCGTATCCCGGCGTTCCAGTGGTCACCTATGTCAACACTTCGGCCGAGGTGAAGGCCGAATCCGACATCTGCTGCACGTCGTCCAACGCCGTCCGCGTGGTGGAATCGCTCGGCGCCAAGCGCGTGATCATGATCCCCGACGAATATCTCGCCAAATGGGTGGCGACGCAGACCGACGTCGAGATCATCACCTGGAAGGGCCATTGCGAGGTTCATGAGCGGTTCAGCGGCGAGGAGCTGCGCGCTTATCGCGAAACCGATCCCGGGGTGAAGATCATCGCCCATCCCGAATGCGCGCCGGATGTGCTGGCCGAGGCTGACTTCACCGGCTCGACCTCCGGCATGATCAAATGGGTCAAGGATAATCAGCCCTCGAAAGTACTGCTCGTGACCGAGTGCTCGATGAGCGACAATGTCGCGGTCGAGGCGCCGAATGTCGAGTTCGTGCGGCCGTGCAATCTCTGCCCGCATATGAAGCGGATCACTTTGCCGAAGATCCTCGACAGCCTCGTGTTCCTCAAAGAGGAAGTCAGGATCGATCCGGCCATCGCCGAGCGGGCACGGCTGCCGATCGAGCGCATGATCAACCTCAATCACTGAGCCTGGCGATGCCTAAGAAGACCGGTATAAGCGTTGGCGGACATGGCGGTGTTGTCATTGTCGGCGCGGGGCTTGCCGGGCTGTTCACCGCGCTCAAGCTCGCGCCGCTGCCGGTGACGGTCGTCTCGGCGGCGCGGTTCGGCGAAGGCGCATCCAGTCTTTGGGCGCAGGCCGGTATTGCCGCGGCGCTCGCCGAAGGCGACAGCCCGGAACAGCACGCCCAGGACACGATCCGCGCGGGCGCCGGCATCGTCGATCCTAAGATCGCGTATCTCCTGGCCCACGAAGCGCGGGCCAGGATCGAGGATCTGCTGCGCTACGGCGTTCCCTTCGACAAGGACCTCGAGGGGCATTTCAGCCTCGGCCGCGAAGCCGCGCATGGCCGGAACCGCATTCTGCACGTCAAGGGCGACACCGCCGGGCGTGCGATCATGGCTGCGCTGGTCGAGGCAGTGCGCAACACGCCTTCGATCGCCGTGCTGGAAGGATTGAGCGCGAGCGATCTCGTGCTGCGCGACAGCCGCATCGAAGGCGTCGAGCTTACGGCGGCGGACGGCAAGCAATTCGTCTTGCCGGCGCACGCGGTCGTGCTTGCGACCGGCGGCGCGGGCCAGCTCTATGCCGTCACCACCAATCCGCGCGAGGCGCGAGGCGAAGGCATTGCCATCGCCGCACGCGCGGGCGCGGTAATCGCCGATGCCGAATTCCTGCAGTTCCATCCCACCGCCATCAATATCGGTCGCGATCCGGCGCCGCTGGCCACCGAAGCCTTGCGCGGCGAAGGCGCAGTTCTGATCAACGCCCGCGGCGAGCGCTTCATGCGCGCCGTGCATGACGACGCCGAGCTTGCCCCCCGCGACGTGGTCGCGCGCGGGGTCTATCGCGAAGTTGCGAGCGGGCGTGGCGCCTTCCTCGATTGCCGTCCGCTCGGCGCGAGGCTTAAGGAGCAATTTCCAACCGTTTACGCGTCCTGCATGGCTGCCGGCATCGATCCCACGCAGGAGCCGATCCCGGTTGCGCCGGCGGCGCATTACCACATGGGGGGCATTCTCACGGATGCGCGCGGGCGCAGCAGCGTGGACGGGCTGTGGGCGTGCGGCGAGGTTGCATCGACCGGCGCACATGGCGCCAACAGGCTTGCCTCAAACTCGCTGCTCGAGGCCGTAGTGTTCGGCGCGCGGGTCGCGGACGACATTGCGGAGGCGGAACCTGCCGCACCACAAGCGAGCGCCGTCATAAGCGAAATCTCGTCGCCTCGCGTATTCGCGGCGACTGGCGAGGGCGCCAAGGCCGAGCACGCCTTGCGCCTGACGATGACGAAAGGCGTTGGCGTCATCCGCGACGCTGCATCGATCAGGCGGACATTGAACGAGATCCTCGCACTCGAGCGGGTTCATGCAAGAAACTCGCAGGCGAACATGCTCACGAGTGCCAAGCTGATCGCGGCGGCGGCCTATCGGCGCAAAGAGAGCCGCGGCGCGCATTTTCGTAGCGACTATCCAGTGCCCGACGACAGGCTTGCCAAGCGTAGCTTCTTGACCCTGGCCCAGGCCGAGGTGATCGCGCGGGAGGCGACCGAGCGCGAGCCGGCGCGTCGAAGCGAAGCTCGCGCTGCGGCGCATGCATGAGCGATAGCACCGCTTTCCCGTTGAAGCTGCCGCCGCTCCTCGTCGAGCGGGCGGTCAAGGCCGCACTCAAAGAGGACCTAGGCCAGGCGGGCGACATCACCTCTGACGCCATCGTTCCCGCGGACGCTCAAGGCGAGGCCGCGATCGTGGCGCGCCAGGACGGCGTCATCGCCGGGCTCGATCTCGCCGAAGCCGCCTTCAAGGCGCTTGATCCCGAGGTGCGGTTCAAGCGGATCGTCGATGACGGCGGCCGCGTCGCGGCGGGCGGCACGATCGCGCAAGTGTCGGGCAAAACTCGCGCGCTGCTCACCGGCGAGCGCACGGCACTCAATTTTCTCAACCGCTTGAGCGGCATCGCCACCATGACGGCCGCCTTCGTCGAGGCGGTGGATGGCACGCGCGTGCGCATCGCCTGCACCCGCAAGACGACGCCGGGCCTGCGCGCGTTCGAGAAATACTCAGTGCGAGCGGGCGGCGGAGTCAACCACCGCTTCGGGCTCTACGATGCGGTGCTGGTGAAAGACAATCACATCGCCGCGGCGGGCGGCCTCGAGAACGCCCTCGAACGGCTCGGCGCGCGCATGCGGCATCTGGTGAAGCTAGAGGTCGAAGTGGATTCGCTCGATCAGCTCGAAGCGGCGCTGAAATTCCCGATCGATGCAGTACTGCTCGACAATATGGACGTCGGGACGCTGAAGCGGGCGGTGCACCTGGTGGGCGGGCGCGTGCTGACGGAAGCCTCCGGCAGCGTCACATTGGACAATGTGCGGGAAATCGCCCTAACCGGCGTCGACCTGATTTCGGTCGGCGCGCTTACTCACTCGCCGCGTAACCTAGACTCATCGCTGGATTGGAAGCGCTAGGACCTGGGGTGACAGCGGACACCAGCGAGAGCGCCGGGGTGAGCGAGAACATCGAGGACTCGGTCTCCGGCTCAACCGCCGGGCGCGATCCGTTGGAAGCCTCGACGATATAGGGCTGCTCGTTACGCTTCTTATAGAAGATGTGGCGCCCGATCTTGTCGATCTTGCTCATGCTGCCGGCCCAGCGGGGGCTCACGTAGTTGGCGTGGTAGAAGGTGGAATAGCCGACCTCGGGAAGCCAAAGCTCGCCGGCAGTGATTTGCCGAGAAATATCCTGCGCTTGCGCCCATTGCGCATCGTTGCGCGGAATGTCGGTTTTGCCATCGCAGGCGAAGGAGAACTGACAGCCCTTCTGATTCTGCCCCTGATAGACGACGCCGCAAATCGTTTCGGGGAAGAGCGGGCTCCTGACGCGATTGAGAATCACCTGAGCCACGGCGACCTGACCTTGCAAGGGCTCGCCGCGCGCCTCGAAATAGATGGCGGTGGCGAGGCAGCGGCGCTCGCGCTCTTCGAATTCGGCTTGGCTCTCGCCCTGGTAGCGGAAGTTCAACCCTTCGGGGCTCGGGTGATAAGCGATCTCCTCGGGCGACGGCCTGAACGAAGCCACATCCAACGTGTCGGCGAAGGGCGAGAACGCGGCGGCCATCAACAGCGAATTGCCGGAACCTCCGCGCATCACGGCCGAAGTCGTTGGCTTGAGCCGATCGCTCTTGCCGGAGCCGCTCACCTGGCTTTTGCGGCCGAGCGATCCGGTGGAGCTGGGATCGCCGGCAAGACTCGCGGCGATCATCTGCTTGCCGGCGGAGGTGACGGAATTCAGCGCCCGGTATTGATCTGCACGCGGCCCCTTGCCGCCAGCCCGGAACAGCACGACGGTTTCCCGCGGCAAAGCCTCTGGTGCAGTCTCGGCCTTGCGTGTGAGCGCCTGGTTCGATCCCTTGCCGGCAAGATAGAGCTCGATCTGAAAGGCGATGGGATTGCCGGGAACGGCGGCTACATAGCCAAGGCCGATGACGGGAAGCGGCACGAGCGCAGCGAAGGTGTGCCACACCCGACGAGGCATGCGTCGGCCCATGTTCCCTCCAGGTACCCTCTCGCGGGAAAATCCTGGCCCGAAAGGCAAGGCCGGAAGTTCCCCCGCATTTACCCCAAGCGCGGCCGAAAAGCGGCTGCGTTGGAGCGTTCCCCAAACCGCAACGGGCACAATGGTGGGAAAATCAAGAAGTTAGTTTAAAGTCCCCCACCGGTTATGGCCCGGAATCCCGTCTAGTTACCTTAACCGTGCCCAATAAATTAGGGCAAATTGTGGTGGACGGCAACTTGGCCCCCAACTCTTGCTGGGGAAGCCTAAAGATCGGTTACCGGCTCGTTCGCGCCGAGCGTGGCCTGCGCAGCGGCGAGTCTGGCCACCGGCACGCGATAGGGCGAGCAGGACACATAGTTGAGGCCGATCTTCTCGCAGAAGCGGATAGTCTCCGGGTCACCGCCATGCTCGCCGCAGATGCCCATCTTAAGGTCTGGCCGCGCTGCCCGGCCGCGCTCCACGCCGATCTGCATCAACTCGCCAACCGCCTTGTCGAGCGTGACGAAGGGATCGTGATGGATGATGCCCTTCTCGGCATATTCGCCCAGGAAGCGGCCCGCATCGTCGCGGCTCAGACCGAAAGTAGTTTGGGTCAGGTCGTTGGTGCCGAAGGAGAAGAACTCGGCGCTCTTACCGATCTCGCCGGCCATCAGACAGGCGCGTGGCAGTTCGACCATGGTACCAACGGAATAGGCCACCGTGGTGCGCCGCTCCTTCTCGACCTCGCGCGCGACGGCGGCGATGCGCTCCTTGACCAGGTCGAGTTCGCCTTTGGTGGCGACGAGTGGCACCATGATCTCGGGGGTGACGCGATCATGCAGCGCCTTGCCAGCTTCGATGGCGCCCTCGAAGATTGCCCTGGCTTGCATCTCGACAATTTCCGGATAGCTCACCAACAGGCGCGAGCCGCGCTGGCCGAGCATGGGATTGAACTCGGCGAGCGCGGCGACGCGACGGCGCAGCCTCGCCACGCTCACACCCATGTCGGCGGCAACCTCGCCGATGATCTCGTCGCCATGCGGCAGAAACTCGTGCAGCGGCGGATCGAGCAGGCGAATGGTCACCGGCAGGCCGGCCATGATCTCGAACAGCTCGACGAAGTCCTGACGCTGCACCGGCAGCAGCTTGGCGAGCGCCTTGCGCCTGCCTTCCTGATCCTCGGCGAGGATCATCTCGCGCATGGCAAGGATGCGGCTCTCCTCGAAGAACATATGTTCGGTGCGGCATAGCCCGATGCCCTCGGCGCCGAAAGCGCGCGCCTGACGCGCGTCATCCGGCGTGTCGGCATTGGCACGCACCTTCAGGCGGCGGAAGCCGTCGGCCCACTGCATCAAGCGATTGAATTCTTCGGACAGCCTGGGCTCGCGCATCGGCACGCGGCCCTTGATGAGCTGGCCCGTGGTGCCATCGAGAGTAACGACATCACCTTTGTGCAGCAGCGTGCCGTTGGCGAGCAAAGTCTCCCGATCGAGGTCAATGGCGACCGACGAGGCGCCAACCACGCATGGCCGCCCCATGCCGCGGGCAACGACGGCGGCGTGGCTGGTCATGCCGCCGCGCGTGGTGAGAATGCCGGCGGCCGCATGCATGCCCTGCACGTCCTCGGGCGAGGTGTCGATGCGGGCAAGAATCACGGTATGGCCTTGCGCCTTGAGGTGCACCGCCTCGTCGGCATCGAACACGAGCTCGCCCGACGCGGCGCCGGGCGATGCCGGCAGGCCCTTGGCGAGGACGGTCTTCTCCGCATTGGGATCGAGAGTCGGGTGCAGGAGCTGGTCGAGCTGGGCGGCATTGATGCTTTTCACCGCTTCTTCGCGCGTGATGAGCCCATCCTCGGCCATATCGACGGCGATCTTCAGCGCGGCCTGGGTCGAGCGCTTGCCCGAGCGGGTCTGCAGCATGAACAGCTTGCCTTCCTGCACGGTGAACTCGATGTCCTGGAGGTCGCGGAAATGGGCTTCGAGCGCGCCGCAAGCCTTTGTCAACGCCGCGAAGGCTTCGGGCATCACCCCTTCCATCGACTCGCGGTTCGAGTTCGAATTGCGCCGGTCTGCCTCGGTCAAAGGTTGCGGGGTGCGCAAACCGGCGACCACGTCCTCGCCTTGCGCATTGACGAGGAACTCGCCGAAAAGCTCGTTGACGCCGGTCGAGGGATTGCGGGTAAAGACCACGCCGGTGGCGCTCTTCTCGCCCATGTTGCCGAACACCATGGCTTGGATGGTGACGGCGGTGCCCCAATCGTCGGGGATATCATGCAGACGGCGATAGGCGATGGCGCGGGCGTTCTCCCACGAGCCGAACACGGCGGCGATGGCGCCCCAGAGCTGTGCATGCAGGTCTTGCGGGAACGGCTTGCCGAGTTCGGTCTCGACCAGGGTCTTGAAGCGGGCGATGAGGTCGAGCCAATCCTCGGCGGCGAGCGCGGGATCGAGCTCGAAAACCGTTAGATGTTTTTAGTTGTCGGGGCTCTCCACGAACAGCTCGTGATC